>NZ_JBIVJP010000014.1:162777-259784 GCF_044750285.1 Streptomyces sp. NPDC088812
GGGACCGACAGGTCCGGGACCGGCAGATCCGAGCAGGTGCAGTGCGGCCAGGGCGACGGACAGGCCGATGATCCACGGGGTGCGGGACTCGCCCGGGTGGCGCAGCAGGAAGCGGGCCAGGGCACCGCCGAGCAGCAGGAAGAACGCCATGTGCATGACGGCACCCGGCCACCGGTCGTCCGGGTCGTACGGCTTCGGCACGCGCGCCCGTCTCCCTTCCGCCCGTTTCCTCGGTCCTGCCGCGCTGAGCTGCGCAAACACTCCCATTGTGCGGGCTCCCCACGGCGGGCGGGTCAACCGATCGGATGACACCGCCGTCACCCGTTCCGCAGACCGGGAGCAGCCGGACCACCGACCCTCCCGCCCGTGGTGCGGGGCGAGGGTGGAGAGCAGACGGGCAGCCGGGACGACAGCGGCCGCCCCACCCGATCCGAGGAGCAGACCAGCATGAAGTCCCTCTCCAGGCGTGCCCGCATCACGACCGGCGCCGCCGCCCTCGCCGTCGTCGGCGCCGCGGCCTTCGGCACGGTGTCCGCGAACGCCTCCGCCCCGCCCTCCGCTCCTGCCGCCGTCCCGGCCGCGGCCGCCGCGGCCGGGACCACCACCACCTCCACCCACCTGACGGTCGAGGCCGCCACCCAGGCCGCGCAGGCCGCCCTGCACGCGGCCGAGAAGGAGGGCCGGCGGGTGACGGTCGCCGTCGTCGACCGCAACGGCAGCACGGTCGTCACCCTGCGCGGCGACGGCGCCGGCCCGCAGTCGTACGAATCGGCCGAGCGCAAGGCGTTCACCGCGGTGTCCTGGAACGCGCCCACCTCCGAGCTGGCCGGGCGCCTGGAGCAGACGCCGAACCTGAAGGACATCCCCGGCACCCTGTTCCTCGGCGGCGGTGTCCCCGTCACCTCCCGCAACGCGCCGATCGCCGGCATCGGCGTCGCCGGCGCGCCGTCCGGCACGCTGGACGAGAGGTACGCGCAGGCGGGCGCCGCGGTCCTGGGCCGCTAGGACGGCCGACAGCACGCTCGGGCACCGGCCGGCGACCATGAACGGGTCGCCGGCCGGTGCCCCGCGTCGTACCGCGTCAGCCCCACCACCGCACGCCAGGCCCCGCGGCACGCGTCGGCCACCAGGTGACGCCGCCTCATCCCACCACGTGACGCCGCCTCATCCCACGACGTCGGCGAGCTGAGGGACCACCCGGGTCAGCCGGACCACGCCCCACAGGATCAGGAGTGCACCGATCACCTCGGGCACCAGCCACCAGCCCGCGCGGACCGTCTCGTCGAACAGCGCGACACCCAGGACGAGGCTCACCGCCGCGTCCCCGATGGTCAGCGCGGGCTGCGAGGCGACCAGCGGGCCGGCCTGGAGCGCGTTCTCCAGGAGCAGGACGGACGCGACGCCGGTGAGCGCGAATCCGTAGGTCTGCCAGGTGGTGAGGAAGGCGGGCAGCCCGTCGTCGGCGAGGCGGTCCGTGGCCGACTTCAGCAGGGCCGCGGTGAGCGCGTTGCCGACCGCGGCGGCCGTCGCCAGAGCGGCGGCGCGGAACAGCGGCGAGGACGCGGAGCGGGCGAGGACGACCGCCACGGCCATCGCTCCCAGGGTGAGCACCAGCACCGGGATCCATCGCTCCATGGAGGCCTGGTGCCGGTCCCCGGAGGGGGCCGCCGCGATCAGGAGCAGGGCGAGCCCGGCCACCACCGCGGCCACCGCCCACCAGGCCGCTGCCGACAGCCGGCGGTGCAGCAGGGGCACGGCGACCAGCAGGGCGAACGGAAGTTCGAGCATGAAAAGGGGCTGGACCAGCGCCATGGGCCCGTTGACCAGGGCGAGGGCCTGGAACAGCGCGGCTCCCACCACGCCCGCGATGCCGATCCACCACGCGGGCTTCCGCACCAGCGCGCGCAGCAGTCGCAGACCGCCTCCCTGGGCCACGGTGGAGGCGGCCTTGCGCTGGAAGGCGGTGCCCACGGCGTTGCTGGCGGCCCCCAGGACGGCGAAGAGCACGGCGAGCTCGATCATGAGTCCACCATGCATCCGTTTCGCCACCCGCTCAGCACGGGCGCCCGCCCGGACCGGGCGCCGCGGTCACGGTGACCGCGGACGGCGGCGCCGCGCGGCGCAGCGCGACGGTCACCGGGCCCGCTCCCGGTGACCCGGGCGGCCTCCGTACGGCCCGTTCGCCGCACGCGCGGTTGCGGACGGCCGGCCGCCGTGCCGGGGATGGACCATGCAGACTTTCCTGCCGTACCCCGATTTCGCCGCGTCGGCCGCCGCCCTGGACCCGCGCCGGCTGGGCAAGCAGCGCGTCGAGACGCTTCAGGTGCTGCGCGGTCTGACGGTCCCCGGCTACGGATGGCGGCACCACCCGGCGGTGCGCATGTGGACCGGGTACGAGGAGGCGCTGGTGCGCTACGGCCTTCAGATGTGCGACACCTGGACGGCGACGGGACGCGCCGACACCTGCGCCGCTTCGCTGGTGACCGGCTTCGCCGGGCGGCGCGCCGGCGCGGGAGTCCGCACCCAGGAGCAGCTCGCCGAGGACGGTGAGCTGCCGCCGTGGCTGGGGGACCCGGCGTTTCACCGCAGTCACCGGTCGGCGCTCGTCCGCAAGGACCCCGCGTTCTACCTGCCTCTCTTCCCCGACGTCCCCGACGATCTGCCGTACGTCTGGCCGGCGTCGGACCGGGCCGCCCGGCGCGAGGGGTGACCGGCGTCCCGCCGCCGGCCCGGCCGGGCCGCTCCGTCCGGTCACCCGCAGGAGTGGCGGCCGGCCGGG
This sequence comes from Streptomyces sp. NPDC088812, assembly GCF_044750285.1. Classification (NCBI taxonomy): domain Bacteria; kingdom Bacillati; phylum Actinomycetota; class Actinomycetes; order Kitasatosporales; family Streptomycetaceae; genus Streptomyces; species Streptomyces sp. NPDC088812. Next base: position 165,557 of record NZ_JBIVJP010000014.1, read on the forward strand.
CCGCTGGGAACCTCCGGGCCCTTTACGGTGTCTTCATCGACAAACGGGATGATTCCCGGCCATCCGCACCAACTCGTTCCAACGGGGGAACACCTCATGAACCTGGCTCGTCCTCGCATCCGTCGCCGCACGGCCGCCGCCCTCGTCGCCCTGGCGGCGACCACCGCCGTGGCCGTCGGCGCCGGCGCCTCCCAGGCGGACACCGCCGCGCCGCAGACCCGGCAGATCGCCTCCTCCGTCCTCGGCGCCGACTACAAGATCACCCTCACGGCGCTGCGTTCGACGGAGGACGAGTACGCCGCCTCCGTACGCCTTCAGGTCTTCACCCGCGCCGACGGCGCCTGGAAGGAGTCGGACCGCGTGACCGTCGGCGACGTCGACGGCTGGTTCTGGTACCCCCTGACAGGCCGGGGCGCCGTCTGCCGGTTCTCGACCGCGGGCACGGAGCCCGCACCGCTCACGGTGAGCCTGCTGCTGACACCGTCCCTCGGCTGCTCCGAGCCGGCCGACTACGTGGTGGAGCAGGGCCGGGTGTACGCCGGCTGACGGCACGGCGCCCGACCACGGAACCCCGACCGCGGAACCGGACCGCGGAACCGGACCGCGGCGGGCGGAAAACCGTTGGACAACACGCCGTCCGGAGGCGACCGTGGACGGAATGCGACAGGAAGAGATCTGGGACGCCGAAACCGCCCAGCGCTACGACACACCCGGCACCGGCATGTTCGCGCCCGAGGTCCTGGGCCCGACCGTGGACCGCCTCGCCGAGCTCGCGGACGGCGGGGCCGCGCTGGAGTTCGCCGTCGGAACCGGCCGGGTGGCCGTCCCGCTGGCCGAACGGGGCGTCCCGGTCACCGGCATCGAGTTGTCGCAGCCGATGGTGGAGCGGCTGCGGGCCAAGGCGGACGAGGCCACCGTCCCCGTGGTCATCGGCGACATGGCGACCACCGTCGTCCCCGGGCAGTACACCCTGGTCTACCTGGTCTACAACACGATCGCCAACCTGCTCACCCAGGCCGAGCAGGTCGAGTGCTTCCGCAACGCGGCCCGCCATCTCACGCCCGGCGGCCGGTTCGTGATCGAGCTCTGGGTCCCCGAACCGCAGAAGACCCCGCACGGCCGGGCCGTCACCGTCTGGACGACCGACCCCGACTACATCGGACTGGACACCTACGACCTCGTACGCCAGCGGGTCGTGTCGCACCACTTCCGGTTCGACTCGACCAGGCAGGCCCGGCTGTACCGCACACCCCACCGCTACATCTGGCCCGCCGAACTCGACCTCATGGCGCAACTGGCCGGCTTCGAGCTGGAGACCCGGCATGCCGACTGGACCGGCGCCGAGTTCACCGACGAGTCCCGTTCGCACGTCTCGGTCTACCGCATCCCGCCGGAGCGGTAGCCGTCACGAGGCGTCCCCCGCCGACGCGACGCGCTTCCGGTAGGCGGGGGAGCCTCCGTCGTGCCACTCGTACGCGTCGCCGCGGTCGAGGCCGGCGAACTCAAGGAGGCGGGTGACGAACTCGTCGTCCATCTCCTCCAGGGTGCGCGGGACGTTGTAGTACGTCGGGATCATCGGGTAGACGACGGCGCCCGCCTCCGTGACCTGGGCCATGTTGCGCAGGTGGATGAGGTTGAACGGCGTCTCCCGGACGCACAGCAGGAGCGGGCGGCGCTCCTTGAGGCACACGTCGGCGGCGCGTTCGATCAGCGTGTCGGACTGGCCCTGCGCGATCCGGCTCATCACGCCCATGGCACACGGCAGCACGATCATGCCCCAGGTGCGGTAACTGCCCGAGGACGGCGGGGCGGCGAAGTCCTCCTCGGGGTGCAGCACGGTCACCTTCTGCGACGGCCCGCCCAGCAGCCGCGGCAAGGGGTCGTCCGCGGGAGTGCCGCCCAGTTCGTGGGCGATCAGCCGACGGCCGTTGGGGGACACGAGCAGGTCCACGTGGCCGACCCGGTCGTCGTCGACGAGGGCGTGCAGCACCCGCCCGGCCAGTCGGGTGCCGCCCGCTCCGGTCACCGCGAGGATCACCCGGCGCTGTTCGGGCATGGTCTTCTCCTTGGTCGGTCCGGCAGGGGGCGTGGGGTCAGTCGTGGTGGCTGCTCTTGGAGCGGGTGTGGTGCACCTGACGGCCGGTGCCGGGAGCGCCCTCGCCGGCCGGGGAGTCGCCGGTCCCGGGGAAGAGGCCGGGGGCGTAGGGCCGGGGGTCGACGTCGCGGAAGCGGGCGCGGGTGAACTCGTCGCGCAGCGCGTACGGGGCGGTGGCGTCGTAGACGGTCTTGGCGGTGGTGCCCCTGGCGGGCAGGGTCGGGTCGTACTCGGGCGTCTGCGAGGGGTCCAGAACGTGCCCGGCGACCCCGGGTACGGCGATGATGTCGCGGTTGCCCTGCATACGGGTCTGCATGGCCCACAGCACGTCGTCGGTGTCGAAGACGTCCACGTCCTCGTCGACGAGGATGACGTTCTTCAGTTCCGCGTAGACGCCGAAGGCGACGAGGGCCGCCTGCCGGGCGCGTCCGTCGTCGAAGGAGTTCCTCTTGGCGACCTTCAGCACGGCGAGGAACTTGCCGCCGCCGGAGCGGTGGGAGTACACCTCGGTGACGAAGCCGGGCATCGCCGCCTCGCACGCGTTGTAGATGCTCGCCTCGGTGGGAATGCCGGCCAGGCTGACGTGCTCCTCGCCCGGTCCGACCAGGGTCTGCAGGATGGGGTCGGTGCGGGTGGTGATCGCGGTGACCTTGAGGACGGGCAGGGCGGGGTTGGCGGGGCCGTCGTAGCCGGGGAACTCCGGCATGGCGTGCCCGGTGCGGGTGTTCTGGTCCTCCGCCTCGCGCACGCCGGGCAGGATCTCGCCCTCGATGACCACCTCGGCGGCGGCGATGCTCCTCTCCGGCTGGGTGACGCAGTCGACCAGTTCGACGGGCCTGCCGCGCAGCCCGCCGGCCACCGCCAGTTCGTCGTAGCCGTACGGGGTGGTCGGGGCCTCGAAGCAGGCGCCGATGTGGATGGCCGGGTCCAGGCCCATGTTGACCGAGACCGGCAGTGGCTCGCCCCGCGCCTCGGCCTTCTTGCGGAAGGCGTCGATGTGCCGGCCGGGCGCGAAGAAGATGGTCAGCCTGTCCTTGTCCTGGACGCACAGCCGGTGGATGGTGACGTCCGTGCCCTTCTCGCCCTCCGGGTCGCTGCTGAGCACCAGACCGAGACAGAAGTACGGGCCGGCGTCCTGTTCCGTGTTGGTCGGTGCGGGCAGCAGTGTGCGCAGGTCGAAGCCGGGTTCGTCGGCGCGGTGCACCACCTCCTGGCAGCGCGCCCGGTCCGGGCCGACCGTCACCGGGCTGATCGCGTCCTTGATCGCCTGCCCCATGCGCTGTGTCAGGCGCCGCGGCGGCGTGTCCAGCAGCAGGCCGACCCGGTCGCGACTGGCCATCAGGCCCACGAGGACCCTCGCGTCCGGGTAGCCGGTGACGTTGTTGAAGATCATCGCCGGGCCGGTGCGGGTGGGGCGCTCCACCGTGCCGCCCGCGCCCACCCGCTTGTAGACACCGGCGAGTTCGGCGCTCGGATCCACCGGATGGTCCGTCTCGATCAGCTGGCCGGGGTGCCCGGCCAGCCGGGCCAGCGCGGACCGCAGGTCGTGCACGCCGTCGGAGCCGTCCGGGGCGCTCGTGCCCTCCGTGCGCTCCATGCCCTCCGTGCCCTGTGGGGTGCTCGTGCCTGCCGGGGGACCTGTGCCCTGTGGGGTGCTCATGTCGTCCGGGGTGCTCATCGCGTTCCTTCCCTCGCTGGAACCAAGGCTGCTCGCTCCCGGGCGGGACGGCACGGCAAGGCCGTCCGACCGTGGTGGGGTCACCGGCGGGTGACGGGCGGTCGGGTGGTGGTCCGGCGCCGTCACCGGACCGGTCGAACCACCCTTCCGGCGGGCGTCCGGGGCCCCTCGACGACCGCCGGACCGGAGGCCGCTCCACTCACCCGAACAGGTCAACAACGGAGCGTGAACCCCTTGTCGGCACTGGGCCGTCCCCCATTCGGAGTTGCGTCCGCACGGGTGCCATGAGTCGGTGGGATGCGTGTCCTGCCGGATCTCACCCTCAGGAGGAGACATGGGCACCGAGCACAAGGGCCATTCGGCCGAAACGCTGGGCGTGGTCTTCACGGTTCGCGTGGTCGAGGGCGGCGAGCAGGGCTTCCTGGAGCTGTACGACCAGATCCGGAAGTCCGTCGCCCGCACCCCGGGCCACATCGTGGAGCGGCTGGGAGAACCCGTCGACGACTCCCGTCAGTGGGTGATCACCAGCGAGTGGAAGACGCCCGAGCACTTCTTCGCCTGGCAGCAGAGCGAGGAGCACCGGGAACTCGTGGCCCCGCTGCGCCAGTGGGTCGACTCGACGCAGTCGCTGCGGTACCGGGTCGTCAAGGAGACGAAGGGGGTGGCGTCATGACCCGCATGACCGACGGACCCGTCGCCGTCATCGGCCTCGGCCGGATGGGCACCGGCCTGGCCACCCGCCTCCTCGAGCAGGGGGTCGAGGTCCGGGTGTGGAACCGTACCCCGGAGCGCGCCGCACCGCTGGCCGACGCGGGTGCCCGGGTGGCGCCCCACCCCGCCGACGCCGTCGAGGGCACGAGCACGGCCATCTGCGCCGTCGCCGACAGCGAAGCCCTCAGCGCCGTGCTGCGCGGACCGGACGGCCTGCTGGCCAGGGGCCCGTACCCCGGCACCCTGATCTGCGCCGGCACCGTCGCCCCCGAGGAGGTCGTCCAGATCGCCGGGGACGCGCCCGCGGTCCTGGACGTCGGCATGCTCGGCAACCGCGACCACGCGCGCGACGGCGAACTGCGGCTGTTCGTCGGCGGTGAGCAGCGGGTGTTCCAGGCCGCCCTGCCGCTGCTGGAGACGCTGGGCAAGGAGGTCGTCCATCTGGGCGCACTCGGTTCCGGCATGCGGATGAAGCTGCTCCTCAACCTCCTGATGGGCGTCGAGGTGCAGGCGATGGCCGAGGCCACCGAGCTGGCGGCCGCCGCCGGACTCGACCGGCAGCTGGTCCTGAAGACGATCGCGGGCAGCGGGTTCGCCTCGCCGGTCATGGCGTTCAAGTCCAGGCGCCTGGCCTCCGGCCGCTTCGACGAACCGGACTTCCGGCTGCGGCTGATGGCCAAGGACCTGATACTCGCCTCGAAGCAGGCGGCGTCGGCCGGCCTGAACCTGCCCCTGGCGACCGCCGCGGCCGAGACCCACGTCCGCGCCACCGAGCAGGGCCTGGGCGACGAGGACTGCGCCGCGGTCGTCCGCGCCCTCACACCGAACCGGGGAAACGCCACATGATCATCGACATCCACGGGCATCTGTCCCCGCCGGAGGCGGCCGAACGCTTCCCGATGCCCCCGAGCCTGACCGACGTCGACGGCATGCTCGCCGCCCGCGCCGAGGCCGGGATCGACCTCACCATCATCGGCAGCCCCGTCGGGGCCGGCGCCATGGCGCGGGTCCCGGGCGTCGACAACTACGCGCAGCCACGCGACCGCCTGCGTGGCTTCCACGCCTGGATGTCGGGGCTGATCGCCAGGTTCCCGGACCAGTTGCGCGGATACGTGTACGCCAACCCGTTCGGCGACGACGATCACCTCGAGGGGGTGCGGGAGACCCTCGCGGACCCCGCGTTCGTCGGGCTCATCACCACCTCCAGCGTCCACGGGGAGCTCCTCGGCTCCCCGCGCGCCGACTCCTTCTTCGCCCTGGCGGCGGAGGCCGGAGTGCCGGTCCTGGTGCACGCCCCGGCCGAACCGGCCGGCACGGAACGGGTCGACGAGATCGGCTTCGTCGAGCAGATCGGCCGGTTCGGCGACCTCACGATCGGCATGGCCATGATCGCGTTCGCGGGATGGCTGGACAAGTACCCGGATCTGCGGCTGATCGGCGCGACCGGCGGCGGCGCCATGGCGCTGCTGCCGGAGCGCCTCCAGACGGCGGCGCGCCCGCGTCACTGGGGCGGTGGAGCACCGCCCCCCGGCGTGCCCGCGCGGGCCGGCGCCGGGCCGGCCGCGCGGTCCGCCGGGCAGTCGGCCCCCGCCGGCCCGCCGGCCACCGCCGGTCGGGCGGGCGGGCCGCCGTCGGCCGACCCGGTCGCCGCGCTCCGGCGCATGTACGTCGACACCAGCCCGTTCAGCTCGGCGCACCTGAGCCTCAACGCCGAGGTGCTGGGACCCGAACGGATGCTGTTCGGCACCGACTCGCCGCCGATGGCGGCGCCGCTGGAGGACTTCGTCCGCATGATCGAGAAGCTGCCGGTCGACAAGGCGTCCCAGCAGCTCATCCTCGGCGGCAACGCCGAAGCCCTCTTCGACCTGGGGAGCCGTCCTTGACGACCACGCAAGACGCCGTCACCGCGGCCGAGCGGTGCACCCCGGAGTTCCGGCGCGACCCTCACACGGTCTACGCCCGGCTCCGGGAAGCGGTGCCGGTCTGCCCGATGAGACCGCCCCACGGCAACGAGACGTACCTGATCACACGGTACGAGCACGCGCGGGCCGCCCTGTCGGATCCGCGGCTGAGCAAGGACATGTACGGGGCCCTGGACGCGTACCGGAGGATCTTCGGCGAGTCGTCCGTCGCGCTGGACGACAACATGCTCAACTCCGACCCGCCCAAGCACACCCGGCTGCGCCGGCTGGTCAGCTCCCAGTTCACCCCGCGGCGGGTGGAGGCGCTGCGGCCGCGGATCGAGGAACTCGCCGGGGACCTGCTCGACGCGTGTCCGACGCGGGAGCCCTTCGACCTGCTCCCCGCGTTCGCGTTCCCGCTGCCGATCGGCGTGATCGGCGAACTGCTCGGTGTGCCGGCCGAGGACCGGCCGCTGTTGCAGCGGCTGTCCACCACGGTGGCGCAGAGCGGGTTCGGCGAGGAGGCCAAGCGGGCCCAGCAGGAGGCCGAGGAGGGGCTGCACGCCTGCTTCACGGACCTGGTCGCGGCCAAGCGCGCCCACCCGGGCGAGGACCTGCTGAGCGCGCTCGTCACGGCCCGGGACGGCGACGGCGGACTCACCGAGAGCGAGTTGGTCTCCACGGCGTTCCTGCTGATGTTCGCCGGTCACAAGACGACGGCGTACCTCATCGGCAACGCCGTCCACCACCTGCTGTCCCGTCCCGCACAGCTGCGGGCCCTGCGGGAGGACCCGGAGCTGATCCGCGCGACGGTCGAGGAACTGGTGCGCTTCGAGGGCTCCGTGGAGAGCGCCACCTTCCGCTACGCGACGGAGGACGTGGAGTACGGCGGGACACTGATCCCGAAGGGCTCCCTGGTCCAGATCGCGCTCAGCTCGGCCAACCGCGATCCGCGGAAGTTCGACGCGCCGGACGAGTTCGACGTGACGCGGCCGGGCAACGCGCGGGACGCCCATGTGGGCTTCGGGCATGGCATCCACTACTGCCTGGGAGCCCCGCTCGCCCGGCTGGAGATGCAGGTGGCCCTCACCAGCCTCTTCGACCGGTTCCCGAGGATGGCGCCGGCCGACCCCGCCGGCGGGCCGCGGTGGATGCAGGTGCCGTTCCCGGCCTTCCGGGGCCTGGCGGAGCTGCCGGTCGTGCTCGATCCCTCCGGCTGACCGGCGCGGACGGACGGGTCGAGGGGCGCGGAAGCCGTACGGCGGCTTCCGCGCCCCGAACGGTTGCCTGCGCCCCGAACGGCTGCCCGCGGGCCGCACCGCAGGCCGACGGAATTTCCCCGGCCGGGAATACCGGGAATACCCCGTGGGGGTATACGGTTGTCGGTGGGTGGACACCCGGAGCGGACCCGCACCACGACGGAACGGGCCACCACGGCGGAACGGGCCACCACGGCGGAATGGGGATGACGGTCATGGACCACGGCACGCACCGCACCGGCACCGCGCACGACCACACGCCCGCCCACCACCGCACCGGGCACGACGACGGCCGTCCGCCCGGCGCGTCCTGGGCTACGGCGGCGCGGGCGACGCTGCACTGCCTGACCGGCTGCGCCGTCGGCGAGATCCTCGGCATGGTGATCGGCACCGCCCTGGTGTGGGGCAACGCGCAGACCATGGCGCTGGCGATCGCGCTGGCCTTCGTGTTCGGCTATTCGTTCACGCTGTTCGCGGTCCGCCGCGCGGGCCTCGGCCTCGGCGCCGCCGTCAAGGTGGCGCTCGCGGCCGACACCGTCTCCATCGCCGTGATGGAGCTGGTGGACAACGGCGTCATCGCCCTGGTCCCGGGTGCGATGGACGCCCACCTGTCCGACGGGCTGTTCTGGTGGGCGCTCCTGGGCGGCTTCGCCGTGGCCTTCCTGGTGACCACGCCGGTGAACAAGTGGATGATCGGCCGAGGCAGGGGACACGCCGTCGCGCACGCCCACCACTGACCCGTACGTGCCTCGACCGGTGCGGCCCGGTCCGGGCGCCCGCACGGGGCGGTTGTCCGGGCCGGGGCGTCCGTTCGTCTCATCCGAACTGGCCGGGCTGGTAGTCCCCGGCGGGCTGCCGGACCAAGACGTTCAGGCGGTTGAAGGCGTTGATGACGGCGATGAGGGACACCAGGGCGAGGAGCTGGTCATCGTCGTAGTGCTTGGCGGCGTACGCCCAGGCCTCGTCCGTGACACCGCCGGCCGCGTCCGCGATGCGGGTGCCCTGCTCCGTGAGTTCGAGGGCGGCGCGTTCGGCGTCGGTGAAGACCGTCGCCTCCCGCCAGGCCGCGACGAGGTTGAGCCGCAGCGTGCTCTCCCCGGCGTGCGCCGCGTCCTTGGTGTGCATGTCGGTGCAGAAGCCGCAGCCGTTGATCTGGCTGGCGCGGATCTTCACCAGTTCCTGCGTCGCGGCCGGCAGCCCCAGGTCCGAGGCCACCTTCCCCGCCGCGGAGAAGTGCCTCACGACCTTGGCCGCGTCCGTGTTGCCGAAGAGATTCAGGCGAGCTTCCACAGGGGACTCCTTCGTCGTTGTCCGTGGATACACAGCTGTGACGGGCCGGCTCGGCGGAACGTGACACGAACGGATGTGACCTGTGTCTCCTCCCCCGCCGACACCCGCGGCGGGGGTCGCCGACGACCGGGTCCCGGCTGCCGGCGGCGGCCCGGCCGCCCACGTCCTGCGTGCCCCGTGAGGCCCCGTCGGCCGTGGCCGCCTACAAAGGAGGGCAGGAGCCGGTCCGTGCGTCCGGCGGGAGAGAGGGAGCCTCACATGAACCACCAGAAGGTGCGCGACCTGATGAGCGACGCCGTCGTGCGGGTCCGGCACGCGACGCCGTTCAAGGAGATCGCGCATCTGCTGCTGGAGTACGACATCACGGCCGTCCCCGTCGTGGACGCCGACGACCGCCCGGTGGGCGTGGTGTCGGAGGCGGACCTGCTGCACAAGATGTGGGGCCGGCCGGAGGGCGACGCCGGAGGACCGGTCGCCGCTCCGTCGCCCGCCAAGGCGTCGGCCATCGACGCGGCGGGGCTGATGACGTCGCCCGCCGTCTGCGCGCGCGAGGACTGGAGTGTCGTCGACGCCGCCCGAGTGATGGCGCAGCACGGCATCAAGCGGCTGCTCGTGGTCGGCGAGGACGGGCGGCTCATCGGTGTGCTGAGCAGGAGCGACCTGCTGCGGGTCTTCCTGCGCACGGACCAGGCGATCCGTACGGAGATCGTGGAGGAGGTGCTGGTCAAGACGCTCGGCGAGGCCCCGTCGGCGCTCCACGTGGACGTCACGCACGGCCATGTCGTCCTCAGCGGGCGGCTGTCGCCCCGGGTCCCGGTGCACGTCCTGGAAGGACTCTGCCGCGCCGTCGACGGTGTGGTGGCCGTGGAGTTCAGGGCGGTGCGGGACCCGGACACCGAGGGTTCCGCGTGAGCCGGGCCGGGCGGTGACGGGGCGCCGCCGACGCCCCGGCGGTGTGCGGTCGCGCGCGCCCGGGGCGCGGTGGCGTCGCCGTCTCGGTGACATCGCCGGTGCGCGGTGGTGTTCCCGGTGCGCGGTGGTGTTCCCGGTGCGTGGTGACGGACGGCGCGCACCGCGCACCGCGCACCGGGGAGCGGGGGGCGGGCACGTCGGACGTGGCCCGGGGGCGTTCACTCCCCGGCCGGGGCGAGCACCACGAAGTCGGCTCGGGCGGGGTCGAGGCAGACGGCGAGTCGGCCGACGCCTTCCGCGTCCTCCGGGCCCATCTGCACGCTGCCGCCGTTCGCGGTGACCTGGGCGACGGCGTCGTCGCAGTCCGTGACGGCGAAGACCGGGTGCCAGTACGGCTGTCCGTCCGTCAGTGCGAGGTCCTCCTCCGGGAGTTCCATCAAGCCGCCGTGCATACGCTCCTCGGGGAGACCGGCGGGTGTGATGAGGGTGTACACGCCTCCCCCGCCGGGCAGCTCCATGTCGCTGAACCGCCAGTCCAGGACGGCGCCGTAGAACTCCTTCGCGGCCTGCGCGTCGCTCGTGTACAGCTCGGTCCACGTCAGGGCGCCCGGCTCCTCCACCAGTTCGACGCCCTTGGTCTCCCCCGGCTGCCAGACGGCGAACTGGCCTCCCAGCGGATCGCTGTACTGCGCCATGCGGCCCCACTGGTCGAGGTCCCTCGGGGCCACCCGGACGGTGCCGCCGGCCCGCTCGACGGCCTCGGTGGTGGCGTCCGCGTCGGTGACGCCGTAGTAGATCATCCAGGCGGACCGGGCGCCCGACTCGGTCAGCTTGCCGAGCCCCGCGACGATCCTGCCGTCCTTGCGGAACATCCCGCCTTCCATGTCCTCCCCCTCGCCCATGGACTCGTAGTCCCAGCCGAGCACCGCGCCGTAGAAGGCGGCGGCGGCCGGGACGTCGGGGGTGCCGAGGTCGAGCCAGCAGGGGGAACCCGGAGGGAAGTCAGTGGTGATCATGAGGAGTGCCTTTCACGAGTCCTGTGCGACTCAGCGTGACACCCGCGACGGCCACCCGCCCGCTGACGCGACGGCCGCCCGCCCGTCGGTGCGACGGCCGCCGTCCGGCGGCGAGGCGGCCACGCGCCTGCCGGCGCGGTGATCGCCCGCCCGCCGGCGCGGCGGTCCCCGGCCCGCCGCGGGTGCCGGTGGAGGGCTGCACGGCGGCGCCCGGGGTCGGCGCCGTCGCCACCCGGCCGCAGATCGCCGTATCGCCCGCGGCCCGGCCACGGGTTCCGGACGACGTCGGGCGACCGCGGGCTGCGGGCGACCGCGGACGGCCTCGGGCTGCGGACGACCGCGGGCCGCTGCGGGCCGCCGTGGGCTCCGGACGACGCGGGCGGCTGCGGGCTTCGGGCGACCGCGGGCCGCCACGGGCTCCGGACGACCACGGGCCGCTGCGGGCAACCGCGGGCTCCGGACGACGCGGGCGGCTGCGAGCTCCGGGCGACCGCGGGCCGCCACGGGCTCCGGACGGCCGCGGGCTCCGGACGACGCGGACGACCGCAGGCCGCCGCGGGCTGCGAACGGCCGCGGGATTCGGACGACGCGGGCCGCCGCGGGCTCCGGACGGCTGTGAGCGGCCGCGGGCCGCTGCTGTCAGTCGCCGGTCGCCGTGGTCACCAGCCTCGCCGGCCGTGCGTGGTGTGGCGTGGTGCGGGCGGGATGTACGTCGCCCTCAGGGCGCCGACGAGGGCGCGGCGCAGTTCCCGGTCCTGGGCGGTCTCCAGGGGCATGTCGAGCTGGACGATGCCCACGCCGGCCGCGCGCAGCCAGCCGATGCGGGCGGCGACGGTGGCCGGGGAGCCGACGAACGCGCCGGCCAGCGTGCGCGCGATGTAGGCGGCCAGTGGCCGGGGGCCTTCGGCACGGCCGCGTTCGCGGTCGCGGTCCAGCTGGACCGCCTCCAGCCAGCGCGCGCTGTCGGGGCCCGAGGTCAGCCGCAGGGCGTCCGCGCGGATGCGCCGGGCCCGTTGCTCGGCCTCCTCGTCGGTGGGGGCCGTGATGACGGTGACGTGGCGCCAGATCCGCAGCGTCCTGCCGTGTGCCGCGGCCGCGGCGCGCGCCCGTGCGATGTGCCGGCGGGTGGCCGTCAGCGGCAGGGGCGGCACCGCGTACACGTCCGCGTGCCGTGCGGCGAGTTCGACGCCCTCCGGTGACGAGCCGCCGAAGGAGAGGAGTTCGGCGCGCGGGTGGGGCAGCAGGCCGGAGCGGGCGCCGCGGACGGTGTAGAACTCGCCGTCGTGGTCGAAGTCGCGGCGCTCGACGAGGGTGCGGCGGAACAGCTCCAGGTACTCCCCCGTCCGGCGGTAGCGGGCCGCCTTGCCGAGCGTGTCGCCGTCCCGGGCCACGTCGGCGTCGCTGGAGCCCACGATGACGTGGGCGGCGGCCCGCCCTCCGGAGAGCCGGTCCAGGGTGGCCAGGGTGCGCGCGGCCGCGGTGGGTGCCGTGGGGCCCGCCCGGTGGGCGACCGCGACCCGCAGCCTGCTGGTGGCCGCCAGCGCCCAGCAGGCCACCAGCCACGGGTCCGGCCAGGAGCTGGACTGTACGACGAGGGCGCTGTCGAGTCCGTCCTCCTCGTTCTCCCGGGCGGTGCGCGCCACGAACTCGGGGTCGGCGTCGCGGTCGCGGGGGTCGGGGGCGAAGCGCAGCGCCTGGCGTTCCTCGGGAGTGGCGCCCGGCACGGGTGCGGCGCGCACCCCGCCGCGTAGGTCCAGGTCCAGGTCCATGGCAGTGCCTCCGCGGGCAGGGTGGGATGCGGACGGGGTCAGTGGGCGGCCGGGCCGAGGCGGGCCAGGGTGTCCAGGACCCTGGCCCGGCTGACGAACACCTCGGGGGGCAGCGACACGTACAGCTGGATGGTGGTCACGCCCGGCCGGTGGTAGCGCAGGATGCGCTCGCGGCACTCCTCCGGCGAGCCGCTGATGAAGAGTCCGTCGACGACCTCGTCGGGCAGCGCCTTCTGCGCGCCGTCGACGTCGCCGTCGGCCCAGCGTTCGTGCGACTCGCGCAGCAGGTCGCCGTTGCCGAGCCACTCGTGGAACCTGCGGTAGGGCTCGCGGTTGAGGATCCAGGCGAGGAAGGGGCGGGTGGCGCGGTGGGCGTAGTCGGTGTCCTCGGTGGGACAGACGAACACCTTGACGACGAGTTCCTTGCCGGGCGGCTGCGGGCCGACGGCGTCCAGAATCTTGGGTACGTCGTCGGGGAAGAGCAGGTTGGTGATGGCGCCGTCGCCCTCGCGGAACGCCAGACGCAGCATCCCGGGCCGCAGCGCGCCGAGGATCACCTTGACGGGGTCCACGGGCGGGTGGGGCAGGCGGTAGCCGGTGATGGAGAAGGTGTCGAAGTCACCGGCGATGTGCTCGCCGCGCAGGGCGCGGGTGACGAACCGCAGGACGTCCCGGGTCCGTTTGTACGGTTCGTCGAACGGGATGCCGTTGATGTCCGTGACATGGGCCGGCACCGAGGCGCCGAGGCCCAGCAGGAGGCGGCCCGGGGCGAGTTGGGCGAGGGTGGCGGCGGTCTGGGCGAGGACGGCCGGGCCCCGGGTGTGGACGGGGACGATGCCGGTGGCGATGCGCAGGGTCGGCGACCAGGCGGCCACGGCGGCGAGCGGGGTGAAGGCGTCGGTGCCGCCGCCCTCCGCGCTCCACACGTCCGTGTAGCCGAGGTCGGGCAGGCGTTCCACGAGGAAGCGGTGCCGGTCGATGGTCAGTCCGGGGAGCGGCAGCGTGATGCCCCAGGTGGGGGGCAGGCCGGGCGCGGGGGTGTGGGAGACGGTCATCGGGCCACCCATACGGTCGTGAGGTCGAGGAACCAGGACTGCGGCTGGACGAGGCCGTGGACGTCGGGAGAGACGGCCCTGGGGTTGCGGTCGTTGACGACGAACAGCCAGGGTGCGTCCTGGGTGACGAGTTCCAGGGCCTGTGTGTAGTCCGCCTCGCGGGCGGCCTGGTCGGCGGAGGCGCCGGCGGAGGCGAGCAGCTCGTCGACCTGGGGGTTGCTGTAGTGGCCGGTCCAGAACGGGCTGTCGGTGCCGATGAACAGGGGCAGCAGGGCCTCGGACTGGAACAGGGTGGTGGACTGCGCGATGGCCTGTGAGCCGCGGGCCACCTGCCCCTCGGCCTCGGCGCTGATCAGGGTCGACCAGTCGGTGGTGCGGATCTCGACCTCGATGCCGACGGCGGCGAGGTCGCGTTGCACGGCCTCGGCGATGGGCACGGGGACGAGGTTGCCGGAACCGCCGGTGGGCACGGTGACGGAGGTGGTGAAGCCGTCGGCGTAGCCGGCCTCGGCGAGCAGTGCGCGGGCCTTGTCCGGGTCGTGGTCGTAGGTGTCGTCGGCCGGGTCGTGGGCGAAGGTGCCGGGCGGTGCGGCCTGCCGGGCGGGTTCGGCGGTGCCGTGGAGCAGTTCCTCGGCGATGGCCTCGCGGTCGATGGCGTAGTTGGCCGCCCTGCGGACGCGGGGGTCGCTCCAGGGTTCGGCGGCGGTGTCGAGGATCCAGTACCAGAGGTGGTCGTAGCTGTTGGTGACGACCTTCGCGCCGTCGGCCTCCAGGCTCGGGATGTCGTCGGGGTTGGGGTACTCGATCCAGTTGACGGAGCCCGAGCGCAGGGCGGCGGTGCGCGCGGCGGCGTCGGGCAGGGCCTTCACGACGAGCTTGTCCAGCTTGGGGGCTCCGCGCCAGTAGCCGTCGAAGCGCGCGAGCTCGATCTGTTCCCCGGCCGTCTGCTGGACGAAGCGGAACGGGCCGGTGCCGACGGGGTGTTCGGAGAACTTCGCGGATCCGGTCTTGCGGACGGCGGTGGGGCTGGCGATGAGGACGTGCGCGAGGTCCTGGGGGAAGTGTCCGTTGGGCTTCTCGGTGACGAGCTGGATCCGGTCGTCGGCGAGCTTGGTGTACGTCGTGATGCCGCCCGCGTACTCGCCGGCCGCCGCGCCGAGGGCGTCCGTGTAGTACGGGCTCTTCTCGTCCAGGTAGCGGTCGAGGTTGAAGACGACGGCGTCGGCGTCGAAGGCGGTGCCGTCCTGGAACTTCACGCCCTTGCGGAGGGTGAAGGTCCAGGTCCTGCGGTCCTCGGCGACCTTCCAGGAGGTGGCCAGGGCTGCCGTGATCTCGGCCGGGCCGTCGGTCTTCGACAGGTCGTAGCGGGTGAGGCCCTCGTACAGCTGGAAGCTGACGAGGCGCTTGCCCTCGTATCCGGCGCCGCCGATGACGGTGTCGGGGTTGGGGAGCTTGCCCGTGGCGCCGATGACGAGGGTGCCGCCGGTCCTGGCGCCGCCCGCCGTGCCGTCGGCGGCGGATCCGGTGCCGCAGCCGGCCGCGGCGAACGGCAGCAGCAGGGCGGCGGCGAGGCCGGCGGCGCGCAGGCGGAGGCGGTGGCGGTGGCGAGGCCGGCCCGCCGGGAGCGGGTGTGCCGCGGGGCGGTGGCCGGGCGGGTGGCCGGGCGGGTGCTGGTGGTGCGTCATGGGTTCCTCGTCGTCACTCATGGGGCGGACGGTTCACCGACGGGCCGGTGCCGGTCGGCCGTGTTCGGCTCGGGGGGTTCGGCAACGAGGTCGCCGACGGGTGTGGACCGGTCGGCACGGGCCGGTCCGGGAGGCTCGGGGCCGAGGTCACCGACCGGTCCGAGCCCGTCGGTGACCTCGGCGCCGACGGGCTCGGACCGATCGGCCCGGGTCGGCTCGGGAGGCGTGGGAGGCGTGGGAGGCTCGGGGCCGAGGGCGCCGTCGGCGGCGAGCAGGGCGCGTGTGTACGGGTGGCGGGGCGCGTTCCACAGGGCGGCCGTGCCGCCCTCCTCGACGACCCGTCCCCGGCGCAGGACGACGACCCGGTGGGCCAGGTGCCGTACGACGGCCAGGTCGTGGGAGACGAACAGGCAGGCCAGGCCGAGGCGTTGCCGCAGGTCGGTGAGGAGTTCGAGGACCTGGGCCTGGACGGTGGTGTCCAGGGCGGAGGTCGGCTCGTCGCACACGATCAGGTCGGGGCCGGTGGCCAGGGCGCGGGCGATGGCGACGCGCTGGACCTGTCCGCCGGACAGTTCGCGCGGGTGGCGGCGGGCCAGCTCCGGTGCCAGACCGACCCGCTGGAAGAGGTCGGCGACGAGGGCGGGGCGTTCCTTGCGGGGTGTGCCGTGCACGCGCAGGGCGAAGGCGACCGCTTCTCCGGCGCGGAGCGCGGGGTTGAGCGAGCCGCGGGGCTGCTGGGGCACGAACTGCAGGCGGGCCCGGGTCCGCCGCCCGGAGGGGCCGCGCAGCCGGTACGGGTCGTGGCCGTCGAAGCGGACGGTGCCGGTGTCGGGGGCGAGCAGGCCGAGGGCCAGCCGGGCCACGGTCGACTTGCCGGAGCCGGACTCGCCGACCAGGGCGACCGTCTCCCCGGCCGCCACGCGGAGGGAGACGCCGTCGACGGCGAGGGGGCCGCGCCGGTGGCGCTTGGACACCTGGTCGAGGCGGAGGAGGTCGTGGGTCATCGGGGCCTTCCCGGCCGTGCGGCCACCAGGGCGGCGGCATGAGGGTGCTCGGGGGAGCTCAGCAGCTTCGCCACGGGCCCGGTCTCGACGATCCGCCCGTCGCGCAGGACCGCCGCGCGGTGGCCGACGCGCCGGGCGACGCCGATGTCGTGCGTGACCAGGAGCAGGGCGACACCGCGCTCGGTGAGCAGACGGGCGAACAGGTCGAGGACGTGTGCGCGGACCACGGCGTCCAGGGCGGTGGTGGGTTCGTCGGCGACCAGCAGTCCCGGCCCGCAGGCCAGGGCGAGGGCGAGCGCGGCACGCTGCCGCAGGCCGCCGGAGAGTTCGTGCGGGTGGCAGCGGGCGACGCGGTCGGGGTCGGTGACGCCGGCCGCGTCCAGCAGTCCGGGCACGGCGCGGCGGGCCGCGGCGCGGTGGCCGGCGACCCGGTGCCGCAGCAGGACCTCGGTCAGCTGTGCGCCGACCCGGCGCAGCGGGTCGAGACCGGCGTCGGGGTCCTGCGGGACGTACCCGATGCGCCGGCCGCGGATGTCGGACAGGGCGCGCTCGCCGAGGGTGCGCAGGTCGGTGCCGGACAGGAGCACACGGCCGCTCACCCGGGCGCCGCGGCCGGGCAGGCCGACGACGGTGCGGGCCAGGGTCGACTTGCCGCTGCCCGACTCGCCGAGCAGCACCAGCGCCTCGCCGGGACGTACGGTCAGCGACACCCCGTCCACGGCGCGCACGGTGCCGTGGGTGACCGTCACGTCCCGCACCTCCAGGTGCTCCGGTGGATTCATCGTCCGGCCTCCGTGCGCAGGTTCCGGCCGGCGCCCGTGCCGTCGCGCAGGGCCTCGCCGAGGGTGTTGAAGACGACGGAGACGACGAGGATGGTGACGGCGGGCAGTACGGCGACCTCGGGGCGGGTCAGCAGGCTGGGCCGGAGCTCGTCGAGCATGGCGCCCCACTCGGCGGCCGGCGGGGGCACGCCCAGGCCGAGGAAGGACAGCCCGGCCGCGTAGACGACGGCCAGCCCCACCAGGGAGGACGCGTAGACGAGCAGGACGGGGGTGACGACCGGGGCCACCTGGCGCAGGGCGACGGTCACCGGGCCCGCTCCGCTGACCCGGGCGGCCTCCAGGTACTCCGCGGTACGGATGCGCCGTACCTCGGTGAAGGCGACCCGGGTGACCGCCGGGGTGAGCACCACGGACAGCGACACGACGGTGGCGAGCAGGCCCGGCTCCATCACGGTGGCGACGGTGATGGCGAGCAGGACGCCCGGGAAGGCGTAGAGCACGTCGAGGGTGCGCAGCAGGGCGTGTTCGGTCAGGTGGCCGCCGAGTCCCGCGGCGATGCCGAGCAGTGTCCCGGCGACGGTGGCGACGGCGACCGGGAGGAGTCCGCCCAGCAGTGAGGGGCCCGTGGCGACGAGCAGCCGGCTCAGCACGTCCCGGCCCTGGGAGTCGGTGCCCAGCGGGTGCCCGGTGCTGCCGGGCGGCAGCAGCCGGTCCCGCAGGCCGCCGGCGTCGGGGTCGTGGGGCGCCAGCAGCGGGCCCAGGACGGCAAGGAGCAGCAGCGCGCCCGCCAGGCACGCCGGTACGAGCAGGCTCGGTCGCGGGACGCGGTTCACAGCGCACCTCGCAGCCGGGGGTCGATGAGGGCGTGGGCGGTGTCGACGGCGATGTTGACGCCGACGAAGGCGAGGGCGACCAGCAGCACGCCCGCCTGGATCAGCGGCAGGTCGCGCGCGGTGAGCGCGTCGTACAGCAGCCGGCCGACGCCCGGCCAGGCGAAGAGGGTCTCCACGAACACCACGCCCTCCAGCAGGTAGGCGAGTTGGAGTCCGCCGATGGTGAGCAGTGCCGGGGAGGCGTTGTGGACGCAGTGCCGCAGGACGGCGGCGCGGCGCAGGCCCCGGGCCCGCAGACCGTCGGCGAGGTCGGAGTGCAGGACGCCTCCGAGGGCGGCGCCGAAGACGCGGGCGGTCAGGCCGAGCGGGACGAGGGCGGCCGCGACGGCGGGCAGGACGAGGTGGTGGAGCCGGTCGGCGGTGCCGCCGCCGGCGAACAGGTCCTGGGTGCCGCCGGCCGGGAACCACCGCAGCCCGACGGCGAACGCGGCGATGAGCAGCAGCGCCACCGAGTACTGCGGAGCGGAGACGGCCAGGGTGCTCAGGGCGCGCGACAGGCGGGCCGTCGGCCCGTCCGGGCGGGTGGCGCCCAGCGTGCCGAGCAGGATGCCGCCGGTGAGCACGAGCAGGAAGGCGGCGCCCGCGAGCACGAGGGTGTGTCCCAGGGCCGGCAGCAGCAGTTCACCGACCGGCCGCTGGGCGGAGACGGAGACGCCGAGATCGCCGCGGAGCGCGTGGCCCAGCCACCGCACGTAGCGCAGGGGCAGCGGCTCGCCCAGGCCGAGCCGTTCGGTGAGCCGGTCCCTGGCCTCGGCCGGCGCCCCGGGGCCGAGCAACGCGGCCACGGGGTCACCGGGGACGAGGGCGACGGCGGCGAACACGACGACGGTGACGCCCAGGAGCGTGGGAACGGCGAGGAGCACGCGCCGCAGGAGGTACCGCCTCATCCGTCGGCCTCCCGGTACGCGGCGCCGGGGCGCCCGGCGGGCGGGCGTGGGTGGGCGGTCATGCGGATGTCCTTCCTGGACGAAGAGCGGGGTGGCCCCTCGGACGAGAGCGGGGTGGCGCGTTGGGGGGTGGGGGCGCGGGAGGCGGCGACGGTGCGGCGGCACGCGGCACGGGGGATGGGGGTCGCACGGGGGACGGGGTGGCACGGGGGACGGGGTGGCACGGAGGGTGGGGGTCGCACGGGGGACGGGGGGGCACGGAGGACGGGGGTCGCACGGAGGACGGGGGTCGCACGGGGTGGGAGAGGGAACGCGGCGGCGGCACCGGGCCCGGGGCGCTGTGACCGAAGCGTGCGGGACCGCGACGGTTCCCGACCAGCCAGGTGTTGATGCTGATACCCGGGGTCACAGGATCGGTGGTACGGAATACACGGTTCCCTCATAAGCACGTGATCCGGCCCTTGTTGACCCCCGTCGACAGGCCGAATTACGCTGTTCGCATGGCCAAACGGCGAACCGACTTCACGCTGGTCGGTATCGGCGGCTCGTGGCACCGCAGGTGTTTCGACGAGTCCTGTCGTCCGTGTGCCGGGCGCTGATCTGACGGCTCGTCCGTCGACGCGCCCCCTCCCTTGATCACGGCTCGATCCGCCGGGGCGCCGCCCGTCCCGGCCCGCCACCGCTGAGGGGACCACACGTGAAGCCGTATTGCCGTGTCGGCACCGCCTGCCCTGTCACGCCCGGGGGTTCGCTGTGACGACGCTCACCACCGCGACCGGATACGGTGACCCGCGTGCCGTGCACGCGGAGATCGACAACCCGCTGGACATGATCGCCGGGCATCAGCTGCTGTCCGATGCCGAGGACCGCCCGTCGGGCCGGGCCACCGCGCCCCGCCGGCGCTGGGCCGCGGTCACCTGCGGCTGCGGCCACCCCGCCTGTTCCGGGCCGGAGGCCCACCGCCCCTCCCCCGTCACCCGCGTCTTCCTCGCCGAGCGCCACCCCGTGGCCAGTGCCGGGCTGCGCAGTGTCCTGAACGCCGACCCGGGCACCGCGGTCGTCGGCAGCTCCGGGGATCCGCTGCGGCTGCCGGACGCGCTGCGCCGCGTACGGCCGGACGTCGTGCTGCTGGGGCGCGGCGGAACGCTGGCGGAGGACCTGGCCCTGGTCGCCCGGCTCCGGGCGCCCGAGGCGGTCCCCGACGCCCGGGTGCTGCTGCTGCGCAGGGCGACGAGCACGGCCGAGGCGAGCCGCATGCTGCTCGCGGGCGCGAGCGGGTGTTTCCCGCTCGACCTGCCCGAGGACCGGATCGTGCAGGCGGTGGCCGTCGCGGGTGCCGGCGGCTCCGTGTTCCTGCCCGCGCCGCCGCCGGCCCGCGTCCAGGTGGCGCATCTGGCCGGGGACGCCGCGGAGCCCCTGCCGCAGCACTGCGGGCTCACCGACCGGGAACGCCAGGTCCTCGCCCAGTTGGCCCAGGGGCTGAGCAACGCCGAGATCGGACGGGAACTGGCCCTGGCCGAGGCCACGGTGAAGAAGCACCTGACCAACGCCATGCGCAAGATCGGGCAGTCCGACCGGCTGCGCGCCGCGCTGTACGCGCACCGGCACGGCCTCGCGGGCTGACCCAGGTCCTGGACCCACGGGCCGCGGACGGGCGGGACCGCGGGTGACCCACGGACGGGCCGCGGACGGGCGGGACCGCGGGTGCCCCGCGCGCGGGCCGCAGACGGGCCGTATTCGGGCCCGCACGGCTCGTGTACGGGCCACGGACGGGCCGTTGACGGGCCACGGACGGGCCGTTGACGGGCCGTTGACGGGCCACGGCGGGAAGGCGCTGACAAGGCACCCGCCCACCACAGGTCCGCCGCCCCGGGACGCCTGCCGTGCCCACGCGCGCCGCCGCAGCCGGACGACACCCGCCCACCGGCGCGCCCGCCACCGCCGAGACCCCCACCACCACCGAAAGACACCCGCCCACCCGCGCGCCCACCACCGCCCCGAGGGCGACCTTCGGAGCAGTTGCCGGGCTCCGAAGGTCGCCCTCGGGGCCCCCTTTCGGGGCTTCTGGGTGTTCGCCCCGCTTCCTAGCGTTTCCGGTCAACAGGACCCGACCGGTCCGCTCCCCACCGCGAAGGAGATCCGAGATGAGCGATGCGCCCGCAGGAGGCATCGCGCGCGGCGGTTCCGTCGGGGTGCCGGCGTCCGGCGCGGACGACGACACCGGCGTCCGGGAGGCCGGCCGCCCCTTCACCGCCGTACTGGGCACCCCGCCCGTGCCCGGTGCGCACCCCACCCCGGCCGACCGGCTGCGCAACGGCTACCGGGGCATGCCGGAGGCGGAACGTTCCGCCCTGTGGCGGCAACGGCTGCACGAGGCGGAGTCGGGGCTGACCCGGCTGCTGGCCGCCTGGCACGACACCACCCATCTGTCCGACTGGTTCGCCCTGCAGGCGGAGATCTTCGCGGACCTGCCGGACCCCACGACCAGCGGCTCCGCGGACTGGCAGCGTGTCTTCTTCCGCGGCCAGGCCCTGATGGAACGTTTCCTCGTCTCCCGGCACGGGGAACAGGCCCTCGCCGCCTGGGCCGGCGCCATCGCCGCGGTGCACCGCGACGTGGAGCCCGACCACGGCAGGGGAGCCGCCGACCCCGTCCACCGCATCGCACGCCAGGCCGAACTGTACGGATCCGACTACGAGTTCGACGACGGGCTCGAGACCGACGGTGCCACCCGGGCGGCGCTGACCATCACGCACTGCGCGATCTGGGACTACCGGGAGAAGGCCCGCCGCTCCGGCGTCCGCATCACGCTCGCCTCTCCGTGCACGTACTGCACGAAGGCGCTGTCGGCGAACATCCGCGCCAAGGGCTTCGAGCCGACCCACAGCCTCAGGACCGGCCCCACCGGCCACGGCTGCCGCTGGGAGGCGGCCGCTCCCGAGGCTCCCTCCGACTCCTCAGGGGAGCAGTGATGTGCGGCGTCACCGGATGGCTCGACTGGGACACCGACCTGCGGACGCGGGCCGCCACCGTACGCGCCATGACCGAGACCCTGGCCTGCCGGGGGCCGGACGCCACCGGCACCTGGCTCTCCCGGCACGCGGCGCTCGGCCACCGCCGGCTCTCGGTCATCGACCTCGAAGGCGGCGCGCAGCCCCTGGCCGCCGGCCGGCCGGAGACCGTGCTCGGCTACAACGGCGAGCTGTACAACCACGGGGAGCTGCGGCGGGAGCTGGAGTCCCTGGGCCACGTCTTCCGCACCCGTTCCGACACGGAGGTGGTGCTCCGGGCGCACCTTCAGTGGGGCACGGACGCCCCCCGGCGTTTCAACGGCATCTTCGCCTACGCGCTGTGGGACGGGCGCGAGGAGGAACTGCTCCTGGTCCGCGACCACCTGGGCGTCAAACCCCTCTACTGGCACGCGCACACCACCGGGGTCGTCTTCGGCTCGGAGCCGAAGGCCGTGCTCGCCAACCCGCTGTTCCGCGCGGAGCTGGACGCCGAGGGCATCGCCGAGCTGTTCGCGCTGCCCGCCGCGCCCACGGCGGGCCACGGAATCTTCCGCGGGCTGCGCGAGGTGCGCCCCGGCCACCTGGTCTCCGTGCGCCGGTCGGTCACCCGTGAACGGCGCTACTGGCAGCTGGTGTCCCGGCCGCACACCGACGACGCGGCGACGACCCGGCGGACGGTGCGCGACCTGCTCTCCGACGCCGTGGAGCGCCAGCTGATGAGCGACGTACCGCTGTGCACGCTGCTGTCCGGGGGCGTCGACTCCAGTGCCGTCACCGCGCTCGCCGCACAGGCCCGGGAGCGGTCCGGGCAGGGCAAGGTGAGCAGCTTCTCCGTGGACTTCCCCGGCAGCGCCGACCGGGCGCCCGACGCCTGGCGGACCGGCGCCGACGCTCCCTTCGTCCAGGCGGCGGCCGAGCACATCGGCACCCTGCACACCTCCGTCGTCATCCCCGACGACGACCTCCTGGAGGCCCGGCAGGCCGTGCTGCGGGCGCGGGACCGGCCCGGCTGGGGCGAGATGGACGCCTCCCTGCACCTGCTCTTCCGGGAGGTGCGGCGGCGCTCCACCGTCGCCCTGTCCGGGGAGGCGGCCGACGAGGTCTTCGGCGGCTACCCCTACTTCCACGACGCGGCCGCCCGGGCCGCGGACACCTTCCCCTGGCTGCACGGCCGCGCCACACCCGCCGCGCTGCTGCGTCCGGAGGTGCGGGCCGAGGTCCGCCCGGAGGAGTACACCGCCGACCAGTACCGCGCCTCCGTGGCCCGGACGCCGCACCTGCCCGGTGAGACGGGCGCCGACCGCCGGGTGCGGGAGCTGTTCCACCTGGCGCTGACGCGGTGGCTGCCGCCGCTGCTGGAACGGGTCGACCGGGTCAGCATGTCCGTCGGTCTGGAGGTACGGGTGCCGTTCACCGACCACCGCCTGGTCGAGTACGTCTGGAACGTGCCGTGGTCCCTGAAGGCGCCGGACGGCCGGTCCAAGGGGCTGCTGCGCGACGCCGTGCGCGACCTGCTCCCGGCCGAGGTCGCCGACCGGCCCAAGAGCGGCTATCCCTCGACACCCGCCGTGCGCTACACACAGGTGCTCACCGACCGGGCCCACGCACTGCTCGCCGATCCCGCGGCTCCGGTGTTCGACCTCGTCGACCGGGACGTCGTACGCCGGGCCCTGGCCGAGGGCCGGACCCTGCCCAGCCCGCGCACCGCGCCCAATCCGGTGGGCGGCCTGGACCACCTGGTGCAGGTCGACGAGTGGCTGCGCGCCTACCGCGTGGGCCTGCGGTGAGCGCCGCGCGCACCGGCCACGGCACCGGGCCCCGGACGGCGGCCCGCCGGGGCGACGCGACGGCCGACGCCTTCCGTGCCGCCGCCCGCCGCTGGACCACGGGGGTCGCCCTGCTCACCGCACGCCACGGCGAGGAGGTCTTCGCCAAGACCGTGTCCTCGCTGTGCACCCTCTCGCTCGACCCGCTGCTGATCAGCGTGGCCGTCAGCGCCCGCAGCCCGGTGACGGCCGCGGTCCGTGCCGACGGCCGGTACGCGGTGTCGGTCCTCGCCGGTCACCAGGAGCCGCTCGCCCGGCACTTCGCGGCCCCCGGGGCCGGCCGGGCCCTCGGACTGTTCACCGTGGCGCCCATGCGCGCGGAGGCCACCGGGGTCCCCGTGCTGGAGGACTGCCTGGCCTGGTTCGACTGCCGGCTGCACACGGTCCTGCCGGGCGGCGACCACGTCGTCCTGGTCGGCCGGGTCGCCGCCGCGGGCGACCGGCCGGGAGAACCGCTGCTCTACCACCACGGCGCCTACCACTCACTCGCCCACCCGCCCATCCCCTCCACGGGAGCCCGCACATGACCCTCCTGGACACCTCCGCCGACACCGGCCGGGGGCTGCTCACCGGCGACCGGTACCGCGCGGAACTCGACGACGGCCGCGAGCTGTACCTCGACGGCAAGCGGGTCTCGGACCCCGCCGGACACCCCGCCTTCCGCCCCGCGGTCGACGCGCTCGCGGATCTGCTGGACCTCCAGCACGACCCCGGGCACCGGGACCTCCTCACCTACCGGGACCCCGGCAGCGGGCAACGGCTCGCCCGCGCCTACCAGCCGCCGCGCACCCTGGAGGAACTGCGGCTCCAGCGTCGCAGCGCCGAGTTCTGGCACGCCGCGTCCTTCGGGCAGCACGGGCGCTCCCCCGCCTTCATGGCGTCGATCGCCGTCGGCGTCCACGACTTCCGCAACCGGCTCGAACGCGCCCGGCCCGGGTTCGGGGCCAACGCGCACGCCTGGTACCGCCACTGCGCCACCAACGACCTCGTGCTCTCCCATGCGCTGGGCGACCCGCAGATCGACCGGTCCGCCGATCCGGTGGACGACCCGGACCTGGCGCTGCGCGTACTGGCGGAGACCGACGAGGGCATCGTGGTGCGCGGCGCCAAGCAGCTCACCACCCTGGCGCCGCTCGCCCACGAGGTGCTGGTCTACCTGTCGGCCTCCTTCACCCAGCACCGCGGTGAGCAGTTCGTCGTCTGGTTCGCGCTGCCGCTGAACACCCGGGGCCTGGTGACGCTGTGCCGCGAGCCGCTGGGCACCGAATCCTGGGGCCACGCCCACACGTTGGGCGCGCGCTACGACGAGCAGGACGCCATGCTCTTCTTCGACGACGTCCTGGTCCCCTGGAACCGGGTCTTCCTGTTGCGCGACGCCGACCTGGCCCGCACCGGGCTCGCCCGGATCAACGCCTGGTCCGCGTACATCGGCCACGTCCGCTACCGGGAGCGCCTGCGCACCCTGCTGGCCACGGCCACGCTCGTCGCCGAGAGCATCGGCGTCGACGGCTTCCGCACCATCCAGGAGGACCTCGGCCGGCTGGCGTCCTACACGGAACTGACGGAGATCCTCCTCGACGCCGCCGAGGCGCGCGCCACCGTCACCGACGGCGGGCTGCTGGCTCCCGGCGACACGGCGGCCGGCCGGGTCTGGTCCGCCGAGGTGGCCGAGGGCGCGGTGGACGTCCTGCGCCGCATCGGCGCCTCGGGGCTGCTGATGCAGCCGACCGAGAACGACCTCGCCCATCCCCGGCTGCGCCCCCTCCTCGACCGCTACATGCGCGGACACGGCATCGACGCCGAGCGCAAGTCCCGCCTCCTGCGCCTCGCCTGGGAACTGACCGGCGACGCGTTCGGACAGCGCCAGCACCTGTACGAACTCGTCCACCGCGGCGACCTCGCCCGCAACCGGATCAACCTCTTCAAGCGGTACGACCAGAGCGACGTGCGGCGCCGCCTGGAGGACTTCATCGCGACGCCGCATCCGCCCACGCCGTTGCCGCCCCCGCCCCTCGCCGCCGCCGCGCACCCCGCGACCGGCCCGGACGACGCCCAGGAGGACCGCTCGTGACCCTGAACGACACCGAGGCCCAGGCCCGTACCCTCGGCGGCTACGACGACGCCAGCAGGCTGCGCCAGGTGCACGACCGCGACTGGGTCCTCGACCGGGTGTCCGGGGAACCCCGTGTGCTGGTCGACCTCGGCAGCGGTATCGGCCAGTTGCTGGAGGCGGCCCTGGTGTGCCACCCCTCGCTGCGGCTGGCCGTCGGGCTGGAGCGTTCCGAACACCGTATCTCCGAGGCCGGCGAGCGGCTGCGGCCGTTCGGCGCCCGTGCGGTGCTGCACCACGCCGACCTGACGGCGCCGGCCCCGCTGCCGTACCGCGCGGACGTGGTGACCATGACGTCGGTGCTGCACTGGCTGTACCCGGTGGAGCACCGGGTCCTCGCCTGGGTGCGCGACCACCTCGCGCCCGACGGCACCTTCCTGCTGACGACGTATCACCCCGCCCGCGACGGCCACGGCCTCGGTGGCGAGGACGACATCGTGCGCGAGGCCCTGGCCGGTCTCGGCGTCGCGCGGGAGGCGGTGCCCGGGCTGCTCGACGACCACGGAGTGCTGCCGATCGCGACCCGGACCCGTTCCGTGGCGGAACTCGCCCCGCTGCTGGGCGAGTTCTTCACGATCGAGGAGCACCGGGAGCGGGAGGCGGTGGTCACCGTGCGGGACGCGGCCCAGTACGAACACTTCCACGCGGCGACCTTCGGCGACTACTACGCCTCCGTGCTGGACCCCGGGCGGCGGGCCGCGTTCTTCCGGGCCGTCGGACGCGTCGCCGCGGAACGCCAGCGCGCACAGGGCCGGGTGAGCGCCATGCCGGTGCGGCTGTGGAAGCTCACCCCGCGTACCGGAGCCACCCCCTAGGGTGAGGGGCGGTGCGGGCTCGGGCCCGGGCGCGGGCCCGGCCCGCGCCCGCGTCCGCCCGCCCTTCCCCCTCACCACCGTCCGTCCGCCGACCGATCGATCGGCACAGGCCGAGGAGCCGTCACCATGTCCACCCCCACCCCCGGCCCCAGCCAGGAGCTCGGTGCCTTCCTGCGAGCCCACCGCGAACTGCTCAAGCCCGCCGACGTGGGTCTGACGGCCACCGCGCGCAGGCGCACGCCCGGCCTGCGCCGGGAGGAGGTCGCCTCGCTCTCCGGCGTGGGCCTCGCCTGGTACACCTGGCTGGAGCAGGGCCGGGTCACCGCCTCCCGGCAGGTGCTGACCTCCGTCGCCCGGGCACTGCGGCTGGACGCGGCCGGCCTGCGGCACGCCATGCGGCTGGCCGGCTACCACGAACCGGTGGCGTCCGACGCCGAACCGGGCGGCCTGGCCGCCGCCGTACGTCCCGTCCTCGACTCCTGGCCGACCAGTCCCGCGGTGCTGCTGGACCGCCACTTCGACCTGCTCGCCTGGAACGCCCCGTGGAGCGCCCTGTGGGGCAGCCCGGAGAGCGTTCCCGCCGACCGGCGCAACCTGATGTGGCTGATGGTGGCCGACCCGCGGCTGCGCACGGTGCTGCACGACTGGGAACCGCTGGCGATGAACATCTTCCAGCACTTCCGTGCCCAGGCGGGCCCGGCGCTCGGCGACCCGCGCACCGGCGAGCTCTACCACCGGCTGGCGGAGGACGCGCCCGAGCTCCGCCACTGGTGGAGCTGCCACTCGGTGGCGGAGCTGACGGCCCGCTCCGTGACGGTCCGGCCTCCGGGGTCCGCGCCCATGACCCTGTCGTTGTCGTCGTTCCACCCGGTGGACGACCCGTCGGCACTCGTCCTGCTGTTCACCCCGCTGACGGAGCAGGACCGGGTGCGGATGACCGCGCTGTGCGAGCGGCCGTTGCGGGCCGTGGCCCCGGACGCGGGTGAGCGGCAGGCGGGCTGAGTCCCGCCCGCCGCTCCGGGCGTCAGGGCCGGGCGGGCTCCTCCGCCGCTGCTCCGGCCGCGGGCGGTCCGTCCGGCGTGCCGGCCCCGCGGCGCAGGCCGGCGCTGAGGGCGAGCGCCGCGAGCGCGGAGACCAGGGCGAGGCCCGCCCCGACGACGAGCGTTCCGGTCCCCGTGTCGTCGAAGGCTCCGACGGCCCAGGCGCCGAGGCCCGTCCCGGCGTACATCGTCGACGTCAGCCAGGCGCTGGAGGTGGCCCGCAGATCGGGTGCGGCCGTCCCCGCCAGGGTCTGCTGGTCGATGACGAACCCTCCGCTCGCCACGAACCAGACGGTGACGCCCAGCAGCGCGAGCACGATGCCGGGGCCCGTGGCGGTGAGCGCGACGCCCGCCGCGAGGAGCAGGCCCCAGACCGGGAGGAGCGGAAGGTGGTCGCGGCCCGCCGCCCGGGACCGGTCGCCCAGCCGGCCGCCGATCAGCGAGCCGGCCACACTGCCCGCACCGACGAGAACGCCGACGAGGCCGAGGGCGGACACCGACAGGTCGAACCGGTCGACGAGCACCACGCCCAGGAAGGTGTAGGCGCCCAGGTTGGCCGCGTGGAAGGCGGTGTTGACCGCGAGGGCCTTGCGCAGGGCGGGGTGCCCCCACGCGGCGAGCACGGCGCCGAGCGCCCCGCGGGCCGGAGCCGGCGCCCCGGGCACCGGTTTGCCGCTCACCTGGCGCACCAGCAGCGGAACGGCTGCCGCGGTACCGACGGCGAGGGCGAGGAACGCCGACCGCCAGCCCGTGGCGCCCGCCAGCAGTCCGCCGAGCGGCACACCGACGACCTGGCCGCAGGAGAACAGGGCCATGCCGAGTCCGAGCGCCCGGCCCCGGACCCGTTCGGGGGCCGTCTCGGCGATGTGCGCCCAGATCGCCGGGCCCGCGGCGGCCGCGGCCAGGCCGGCCAGTGCCCGGGAGACGATCAGCAGGGCGAGTGACGCCGACAGGGCCGCGGCGGCGTTGGACAGCAGGAAGAGGACGGTACCGGCGAGCAGGGTGCGCCGTCGGCCGAGGCGGTCGCTGAGCAGCCCCAGGAAGGGCGCGGTCACTGCGTAGACCAGGACGTAGGCGGTGACGCTCTGGGCGGCCGCGGACTCGGACACGTCGATGTCGTCCGCGATGGTCGGCAGCAGCGGGGAGACGAGGAAGGTCTCGGTGCCGAAGAGGAACAGGAGCAGGAAGACGCCCGCGTAGCGCCACCGGTCGAACGTTGTCCGCCCGGGCTCGGCCACGGTATCGGCGGCCGGGTCGGGGCGTCCGCTCGCACTCACCAGGGATCACTGCCTCTCAGGAACGGGGAACGGGGACGGGAGAAGGGACGGGGAGGAGGGACGGGGAGGAGGGACGGGAACAGAGGGCCGCCACCACGGGCCCGGACGGCCCGGAACGAGACCGCGCCGCGCGGCCGCGGCGGACGGCGCGGGAGCACGGCGGCCCCGCCCGCCCATCGTGTCCGCGGCCCGCACCGTCAGCCAGGCAGGCGTTCGTCCTGTGACCAGGACCCACAGGCAGCGGTCGGTTCGCTACGACATATGCGACAAGTCCATGATCGCCTTATGCTGATCTGAGACAAGCTCGGGCACTCGACAGCCGGCCCGGAGCCGGCGGGAAAGCGGGCTTCCATGGCTGATCGGTTCAACAGGTCGGGGATGATCGGCGAGCTGTCGGCCGAGTTCGCCGGCACGATGGTCCTCATCCTCTTCGGCTGTGGCGTCGTGGCCCAGGTGGTCGCCGGCGGGGCGCTGACCACGCCGCCGGGCGGCCTCGGGAACCACGACAGCATCTCGTGGGCCTGGGGTCTCGGCGTCACCCTGGGCGTCTACGTCGCCGGCCGGATGAGCGGAGCGCATCTCAACCCCGCGGTGACCGTCGCCCTGGCCGCGTTCAAGGGGTTCGCGTGGCGCAAGGTCGTGCCGTACGCGGCGGCGCAGACGGCCGGCGCCTTCGTCGCGGCGCTCATCGTGCGCTGGAACTACACCGAGGCGCTCGCGAAGGCCGACCCCGGTCACACCTACAAGACGCAGATCGTGTTCTCCACCCTCCCGGCCAACGGCAACACCAACCTGCCGGTGTACGAGTGGGGCGCCTTCCGCGACCAGATCATCGGCACCGCGATCCTGCTGCTGCTGATCTTCGCGGTGACGGACCTGCTCAACAACCCGCCCGGCGCGAACCTGGCCCCGTTCATCGTCGGTCTGATCGTCGTGGCCATCGGCATGGCCTGGGGCACCAACGCGGGGTACGCCATCAACCCCGCACGTGACTTCGGCCCCCGGCTGGCGAGCTTCCTCACGGGCTACGGCGGGGCTTGGCGGGACCAGTACGGCAACTTCTACTTCTGGGTACCGATCCTCGGTCCCCTGATCGGCGGTCTGCTCGGCGCAGGACTGTACAAGGCCCTCATCGGCCGGTTCCTCCCCACGGCGGAGCCGGAGCCCCCCGGCCGCGTCCCCGCCCCCGAGCGCTGACCCCGCACAGCTGACCCCCGGACCGGAGGCGGTACCCCATGGCTGACTTCGTGGGCGCGGTGGACCAAGGGACCACCAGCACCCGTTTCATGATCTTCGACCACTCCGGCAACGAGGTGGCGAGGCACCAACTGGAGCACACCCAGATCCTTCCGCGGTCCGGATGGGTCGAGCACGACCCGGTGGAGATCTGGGAGCGCACCAACTCGGTGATGCAGACCGCCCTGCGCAACGGCAACCTCGCCCCGGAGGACCTCGCGGCGATCGGCATCACCAACCAGCGGGAGACCACCGTCGTATGGGACCCGCGCAACGGGCGCCCCTACTACAACGCCATCGTCTGGCAGGACACCCGCACCGACTCCATCGCCGCGGCCCTGGACCGCTCGGGCCGGGGCGACGTCATCCGCCGCAAGGCGGGGCTCCCGCCGGCGACCTACTTCTCCGGCGGCAAGATCCAGTGGATCCTGGAGAACGTCGACGGCGTCCGCGAGGCGGCGCGTCAGGGCCACGCCCTCTTCGGCAACACCGACGCCTGGGTCCTGTGGAACCTCACCGGCGGCCCCGACGGCGGTGTCCACGCCACCGACGTGACCAACGCCAGCCGCACCATGCTGATGGACCTGGAGACCCTCGACTGGGACGACGAGCTGCTGGGCTTCTTCGACATCCCCCGGGAGATGCTGCCCGCCATCAACCCCTCCTCGCACCGCGAGGCGTTCGGCGTGACCCGCTCCTCCCGGCCCATGCGGGCCGCCATCCCCATCAGCGGGGTGCTCGGTGACCAGCAGGCGGCCACGGTCGGACAGGTCTGCTACGCGCCGGGCGAGGCCAAGAACACGTACGGCACCGGCAACTTCCTCGTCCTCAACACGGGCACGGAACCGGTGCGTTCACGGCACGGCCTGCTGACCACCGTGGCGTACCAGTTCGAAGGCAGCCCGGCGGTGTACGCCCTGGAGGGGTCCATCGCGGTCACCGGGTCCGCGGTGCAGTGGCTGCGCGACCAGATGAAGGTCATCAGTACGGCGGCGGAGAGCGAGACACTGGCCCGTACCGTGCGGGACAACGGCGGCGTGTACTTCGTTCCCGCGTTCTCAGGGCTGTTCGCCCCCTACTGGCGCTCCGACGCCCGCGGCGCGATCGTCGGCCTGGCCCGCTACAACGACAACGGCCACCTCGCCCGGGCGACGCTGGAGGCCATCTGCTACCAGAGCCGGGACGTCGTCGAGGCCATGGAACAGGACTCGGGAGTCCACCTCGACGTGCTCAAGGTCGACGGCGGGGTGACCGCCAACGACCTGTGCATGCAGATCCAGGCGGACGTGCTCGGCGTTCCGGTCAGCCGCCCCGTCGTCGCCGAGACGACCGCGCTCGGCGCCGCCTACGCGGCGGGCCTCGCCACCGGTTTCTGGCGGGACACGGACGAACTGCGCACCCACTGGCAGGAGTCCAGGCGCTGGGAGCCCGCGTGGTCCGACGAGCAGCGCGCCGAGGGCTACGAGGGCTGGAAGAAGGCGGTGGAGCGCACCCTGGACTGGGCCAAGGTCGAGTAACCGGCGTCCGGTGCCGTCCGGAGCGGCCTCCACGTCGTCCGCACCCGCCGCGCCCCCGCACCCCGGCCCCGCGCGGAGCCGGTGCTAGCCTGCCTGCGCTCCTGCGTGCGAAGATCCCCCAGGCCGCCGGGCCTGTGAGCGGGACCCCGGGCGACCGTTCACCGGGGCGCGGAGGCGAACCTCCTCGTCGTCCGAAGGTGAAGGACCGATCCTCGTTGACCTTGACACCGGCAGCCGGTCGCGACCGGCTGCCCTCGCTGACGGGGCTGCGCTTCTGGGCCGCCCTGCTCGTCGTCCTCTACCACCTGTCCCGTCAGGTCGGGCCCGTCCCCGGCCTGAGCGAGGCGGTCTGGTACGGCCGGAGCGGGGTGACGTTCTTCTTCGTGCTGTCGGGAGCCGTCCTGGCCTGGACGTACGACGGGGCACGGGTGCCCGCGCGCGTCTTCCTGTGGCGGCGCTTCGCCCGCGTCTGGCCGCTGCTCGCCGTCAGCGTCGGGCTGTCGGTCGCGGTGTGGGCCGTCATGGGACGTACCGTCCCGGCCGGGGCGGTGGCCGCCACCCTGCTGCTGGTGCACGCCTGGTTCCCGCAGCCGGTCGTCTTCACCGGAGGGAATCCGGCCGCCTGGTCGCTGAGCGACGAGGCCTGGTTCTATCTGGTCTTCCCGGCGCTGCTGGCGGTGCTCGCGGGCCGTCGCGCCAGGGTGTGGGCGTGGACGGCCGCCGCCGTCGTCGGCGCCGCCCTCGTGCTGTGGCCGGCCCTGTCCGGTCTGCCGCCCACGACGCGCAACTGGGCCCTCGACTACCTGCCGCTGACCCGCTCCCTGCAGTTCGTGCTGGGCGTGGTGGCCGGGCTCGCACTCCGGCGCGGCTGGCGGCCTCCGCTGCCGCTGCCGGTGGCGATCTCCCTCGTCGCCGGCTGGCATCTGGCCCTCGTCCCCTGGTCGAACGCCGTTCCGGACGCCCTCTGGTACGGCCCGTACAACGCCTCGCAGTGGCTGTCGGCGCCGCTCTTCGCCGCCCTGATCTGCGCCGCCGCCCGCGCCGACCTGGACGGCAGGCGCACCGGCCTGGGCGGGGCCTGGACGATCCGGCTGGGGCACTGGTCGTTCGCCTGGTACCTCCTGCACGAGATCGTGATCCGGGTGGCCGTCTTCCACTGGGGCAAGCCCGCCCCGGGCGGCGGGACGGCGGTCTTCTGGGCGGGAGTGGCCGCCGTCAGCCTGGCCCTCGCGGCCATGGCCTACCGGTGGGTGGAGCGCCCGGCCGAGCGGTGGCTGCGCGGCCTCGCCGGCCGCTCCTCCCCTGCCCCCGCGTCGTCGGAGACCGACGCGCTCTCGGGGGCCGACGGCGCCGGCGCCTGCGCCCCCGTGTCCGCCGGTCCGCCCGGTCGGTGAGCTCCCGGCCGGCGGGCGACCGCGCCCCCTGGCCGCCGCGCCGGCCGCGCCGCTCTCCACGCCTCACCACAGGCTCCCCGGTTCGGTCAGGGGCGGCGGGTCGCCGGTGGCCGGCTCGCGGCGGGTCACGACGATCTCGCTCCACACCTGCTTGCCGCCGGCCACCGGTACCGAGCCGGACGACTCGGACACCGCCTCGACCAGCAGCAGGCCCCGGCCGCCCGTCGACTCCCAGTCGACGATGACCGGTTTGGCGGGCGCCCGGGGCGAGGAGTCGCTCACGCTGACCCGCACCCGGTCCCCGCGCAGCACCAGGTCGATGCGGACCGGGCCCTGGGTGTGCACCAGGGCGTTGGTGACGAGTTCGGAGACGACCAGCAGCACCGCGTCGGCCGCGTCCGCCACCCGCCACCGCCGCAGCGTGCGCGCGGTGAACCGGCGGGCGTGCATGACGGCGTCGGGCAGCCGCCACACCGCCCAGCCGGCCTTGTCGGGACGGGTCTTCATACCGTCGTAGCGCAGCAGCAGCAGCGCCACGTCGTCCTCCCGGCGGCCGCCGTCGCCGAGCAGGGCGTCGGCCATGCCGCCCGGGTCCGCCGCGTCCGCCGCGGCGAGCGCGGCGCGGGTGCGGTCCATGCCCACGTCCAGGGGCAGGTCGGCGGACTCGACCAGGCCGTCGGTGATCAGGGCGAGCACCGTGCCGGGGGTCAGGGTGAGCGAGGTCATGGGGAACTCGGCGTCCGCGAGGATGCCGAGCGGAGGCCCGCCCTCGACCTCCGCCTCCTCGGTCGTGCCGTCGGGGTGCCGCACCAGCGGAGAGAGGTGCCCGGCCCGCACGAAGAGCAGGGTCCCCTCCTCCATGTCCACCTCGGCGTAGCAGCAGGTGGCGAACAGGTCGGTCTCCATGCCGACGAGGAGCCGGTTGGCGTGCGAGAGGACCACGTCGGGCGGGTGGCCCTCCACCGCGTACGCCCGCACGGCGGTGCGCATCTGCCCCATGATCGTCGCGGCGGCGGCGCTGTGCCCCTGCACGTCCCCGATGACGAGCGCCACCCGGTCCTCGGTGAGGGCGATGACGTCGTACCAGTCGCCGCCCACCTGGAGCCCCCGCCGCGCCGGCAGATAGCGGGCGACGGCCGTGCCGCCGGGCAGTTCCGGCAGCCGCCGGGGCAGCAGGCTGCGCTGGAGCATCGTCGCGAGCTCCTCCTCGGCGTCGTGTGCGTGCGCCCGGGTGAGCGCCTGTCCGACGAGCGCGGCGGCGGCGGTGAGGAACGACCGCTCCTCGGGGGCGAACGCGTGCCCGCGGTCCCAGCCGACCAGGCACACGCCGAGGACCCGGCCCTTGGCGGGCAGCGGCAGCACGGCCAGACCGCCGGGACCGAGGTCCACGAGTGCGGGCTCGGGGGCCGCCCCCGCGGGCCACAGGTCCATGCGGCCGTCCCGCAGAGCGGTCCGGAGGGCCGACAGGGCGGCGTCGGGCACCTCGACGGGCGGCTGCTGCTCCGAGCGCGGCTCGGGGCGCCAGCTCCCGGGCCAGCCCGCGGGCTCCGGTGGATCGAGAACGGTGACGTCGAGCCGGCCGTCCTGCGCCTCGGCGAGGGCCACCCGGTCGGCGCCCAGCGGCTCCCGCAGCGCGGTGACCACGACCCGGCCGACGTCCCGTACGGTCGTCGCCTCGTCGAGGGCCGCGGTCAGCCACTGGATGCGGGAGACGTCGTCGGGGCCGCGGCGCAGCACGGGCGTCGCGGTGACCACCCCGAGGACGCGGTCAGGCCGGTCGCCGGTGCCCGTCAAAACCCGGCACGCCAGGCTCAGCCAGCGTATCTCGCCGGTGGGGCAGCGGACGCGGAACTCCAGCTCACGCCGGTGGCCGAAGGCCTGGGCCGACGGTTCCAGGACCGCCATCAGGGTGTGCATGTCGTCGGGCAGGGCGTGGGAGAGCAGGGTCTCCGCCTTGCCGTCGAAGTCGGCCGGGGTGATGCCGGTCAGTTCGAGGAGGGTCTCGTCCGCCTCGACCAGGCCGGTGCCGGGCACCAGGACGAGGGAGCCGATGCCCAGGTTCCGCAGGGCCGCGGCGAGCAGCGACGAGGGCGCCGGGCGGCCGGCTCCGGCGCGCAGCAGGCCGGTGACCGCTTCGGCGTAGCGCTCCAGGAGGTGGCGTCGTTCGGCGTCGAAGCCCTGCGCGTCGGTGCCCGCCACGAGCAGGCAGCCGCGCCGTCCGTCCGCCGTCCGCAGGGGCAGCGCGGCGAGCGACCGGCCGGGGCACGGCGGGCCGCCCTCGTCGTAGGCGGCGAGTTGCGTGTCGTTCAGCCACAGGGGCCGGTCCGCGCGCACGGCGTGGGCCGCGGGCGAGCCGCCGGACAGGGGCAGGCGCTCGGGCAGTCCCTGCGCGCGGTCGGTGCCCGAGGAGGTCTCGGCCAGCCGGAGGTCCTCACCGTCCGCGGCGGGCACGTAGACGGCCGCGAACGCGGCCCCGGCGAAGCTCAGGACGCGCTCGCTCGCGGTGGACCCGGGCGACAGCGGGGGTGCGCCGGTGGGCCCGGGCAGCAGCGCGGGCGCGCCCGCGCCGGTGGCGCCGGCCTCGGAGGCCGACGGCTGCCAGAGCCCGGTCCGGGCCCGGCCGTCATGAGGCATGTCCGCGACTACCTCCCCGTAGGGGCAGCAGGTACCTAGGGGTCGAGCGGTCGGGTGTCGACGGGGGGACCCGGCACCCATCCACCAGAATCGCATATGCGGCCCCAGTGGACAGATGCTGACGAACATGCAGCATTCGCCGATGACCGCGGCCGGTGCCACACTGACGACGTGGCCGTCTTGCCGTTTCCGCGCGGCCCGTTCCTCCCGGACGGTCGGCGTCTGTCCCCCTTCGTCACGGACGGTCGGCGCCTGTTCCCCCGCGAGACGTCCCCGCGCGCACACCGCGCCGACCGCACGGCCGGGCGTGGGGGCCGTACGGGCGCACGCCCGGGCCGTGCGGGCGGACGCGCGGCGGACCTCGGTGCGAGGCGTGCGCGGGAGTCCGGCCGGAGGGAGGGCTCCCGTGTGAAGGTCCGTCTCCGGGGCGTGGCCGTGATCGTGACCGCGGGCTCGGCGGCCGTCTCCCTGGCGGCCTGCGGCTTCCATGCCGGTTCCGGGGCCGGTTCCGGCGAGGGGGACGGACCGAGCATCGGGCTCCTGCTGCCGGAGGCCACCGCGGCCCGCTGGGAGGCGCGGGACAGGCCCCTGCTCGAGAAGGAGATCGAGCGGCGGTGCGGCGACTGCGTGATCGAGCACGCCAACGCGAGGAGTGACGTGGCCCTCCAGCAGAAGCAGATGGACTCGATGATCGCCAGGGGCGTCGACGCGATCGTGCTCGCGGCCGTGGACGCCAGAGCGATCGGCACGACCGTCGGCAAGGCCGCGCAGGCGGGCATCCCGGTCATCTCCTACGACCGTCTCGCCGCGGGCCCGATCGCGGGCCACGTCTCCTTCGACGCCGAGGAGGTCGGCAGGCTCCAGGGCAGCGCACTGCTGAGGGGCATGGGCGAGCGGGCGTCCGACGGCCAGATCGTCATGATGAACGGCGATCCCAGCGACCCCAACACGGCGGCGTTCGAGAAGGGCGCCCTGTCCGTCCTCACGGGCCGGGTGAAGATCGGCAAGACGTACGACACCCTCCAGTGGCGGACCGAGACCGCGCACATGAACATGTCCGGGGCCATCGCCGCACTGGGCGCCGGCAACATCGACGGGGTGTACGCGGCCAACGACGGGCTCGCCGCGGGCGTCGTCTCCGCCCTCCGGGCGAACAACGTCGAGCCGCCGCCCCCCGTCACCGGCCAGGACGCCGAACTCGCGGCCGTACGGCGCATCCTGGACGGCCGTCAGTACATGACCGTCTACAAGCCGTTCGGTCCGGAGGCCGCCGGCGCTGCCGCCATGGCGGTGGCCTCGGCCCGCGGGGAGGGCCTCGCGAGGATCGCCACGGACACCGTCCGGACCCGCGACGGGACCACGGTCCCGGCGATCACGCTGGCCCCGTCGTCCGTCACCGCCGACACCATCGCCGACACCCTGGTGAAGGACGGCGTGTACACGGTCCGGCAGCTCTGCGCCCCGCACCTCGGGAAGGCCTGTGGCGAAGCCGGGCTCACCTGACCCGCACCCCCGGGCCTCGGGCCCCGGTCTCCGGGAAGGAGATGGTTCTCCGTGCCGGCTCCCCCCTTGCTGGCCCTGCACGGGGTGTGCAAGCGCTTCGGCGTCGTCGAGGTGCTCCGGGACGTCGAGCTGGAGATCCACTCCGGCCAGGTCGTGGCGCTCCTGGGCGACAACGGGGCCGGCAAGTCCACCCTGGTCAAGGTGATCTCCGGGGTCGTGCCCGCCGACCGGGGCGCCGTCGAGTGGGAGGGCCGGCCGGTCCACATCAGGCGCCCCCACGACGCCCGGGACCTCGGCATCGCCACCGTCTACCAGGACCTGGCGCTGTGCGGGAACCTGGACGTCGTCGGCAACCTGTTCCTCGGGCGGGAGGTCCGCCGGTTCGGGTTCCTGGACGAGGTGGAGATGGAGCGCCGTACCCGGCACCTCCTGGAACGGCTGACCCGGGACCTGCCCGATCTGCGGGCCCCCGTCGTCTCCCTCTCCAGCGGCCAGCGCCAGACGGTCGCCATCGCCCGCTCGCTCCTCGGCGAGCCCCGCGTCCTGCTCCTGGACGAGCCGACCGCGGCTCTGGGGTTCCAGCAGACCGGCGAGGTCCTGGACCTCGTCGACCATCTGCGCGACCGCGGTCTGGGGGTCCTGCTCATCAGCCACAACATGGGCGACGTCAAGGCCCTCGCCGACCGGGCGGTGGTGCTGCGGCTCGGCCGCAACAACGGCTTCTTCGACGTGAACACCGCTCCCCAGGAGCAGATCATCTCCTCCGTCACCGGCGCCACGGAGAACGTGCCCCACCGGCCGGCCACCCGGGAGACGTGGTGAGGGAGACGCGCGGCAAGGCGGACACCGCACGGCCCGCCGACTCCCCCGCACCCGGCGCGCGGGCGCCCCGGGCACGGGACGGACGGGCCGTCGTCCGCCCCCTGGCGGGCCGGGCCGCCGCCGTCCGCCGCAGGCTGGGCACCGGTGACCCGGGCGCCCTCCCCGTCGTGTCCGTCCTCGCCGTGGTGTGGATCGTCTTCCAGTGCCTCGACCCGAACTTCCTCTCCCCCCGGAACCTGTCCAATCTCAGCGTGGACATCGTGGGCCCGGGGATGATCGCGGTCGGCATCGTCTTCGTGCTGCTGCTCGGTGAACTCGACCTGTCGGCCGGCTCGGTCAGCGGTCTCGCGGCGGCCGTCTTCGCCGTCCTGAACGTGAACCACGGCGTCCCGGAGTGGCTCGCCGTCGTCATCGCGGTGCTCGCGGGCACCGCGGCGGGCTCCGTGCAGGGCTATTCCTTCGCCAAGACCCGGGTACCGGCGTTCGTCGTCACCCTCGCCGGGCTGCTCACCTGGAACGGCATGATGCTCGCCGTCCTCGGGACGAGCGGCACCATCAGTCTCGACGAGGACGGGCCGGTCGCGCAGCTGACCAGCTTCCACTTCGGCCACGACGCCGTCGCCTACGGGGTGGCGGCGGTCGGCACCGGCGCGGTCTTCGTCGTGTCCCACCGGGACCGCAGGCGCCGGGCGGCCACGGGCATGCCGCACCGCTCGCGCCGGGACGTCGCGGCCCGCACCGGGGCCGTCGCCGTGGCCGCCTTCGGCTCGGCGTACGTGCTGAACCGGTTCCAGGGGCTGCCGCTCGCGCTGCTGGTCTTCCTCGTGGTGGTGGCGGGCCTCGACATCGTGCTCCGGCGCACCCACCACGGACGGCAGGTGTACGCCGTCGGCGGCAGCGTCGAGGCCGCCCGGCGCGCCAGCATCGGCGTCACGCGCGTGCGGACCGCCGTGCTCGCCGTCTCGGGCGCCATGGCCGCGATCGGCGGCCTCTTCCTCGCCTCGCGGATCACCTCGGTGAGCCAGAACTCCGGCTCGGGAGTCCTCCTGGTCAACGCGATCGCGGCGGCCGTCATCGGCGGCACCAGCCTGTTCGGCGGACGCGGGACCACCTGGTCCGCGGTGCTCGGCATGCTGGTCATCCAGTCGATCTCCTCCGGCATGGCCATCACGGACACCCCGGCGGCCGTGCAGTTCGTGATCACCGGTGGAGTGCTCTTCGCCGCGATCGTTATCGACTCGCTCTCCCGGCGCTCGCAGGAGGCGTCCGGGCGGGTCTGACACCCGCCCGCCTGCCCGCCGGCGACGGGCCGTGTCGTGTCGTCCTGTCGTCGTCCTGTCGTCGTCGTGCCGTCGTCCTGTCGTCGTCGTGCCGTCGTCGTGCCGTCCGGGGCGGGCGTCAGCCGTCCGGCACGTGCCGCAGGAGGAGGAGGGCGACGTCGTCGGTGCGCTGCCCGGCCGTGCCCGACCTGCTCAGCAGGGTGTCGAGGAGCCGGTCCGGATCCCGGTCGTCGGCGTCGGCGAGATGCCCGGCGAGCTCCGCGACGGCGTCGTCCAGGTCGACCCCCGGTGTCTCGATGAGCCCGTCGGTGTAGAAGACGAGCGTCAGCCCCGGGGTGAGGGGCATCTCCGTCACCGGGAACTCGGCGTCGGGGTCGATGCCGAGCAGGGGTCCGGGCGGTACGTGGACGGGCCGGGTGGTGCCGTCGGCCAGGCGCACGAGCGGGGGCGGGTGGCCGGCGCTGGCCAGGGTCACGCACCGGGAGGCGAGGTCGAGGTGGGCGTAGAGGCAGCTGGTGAACAGGTCGGTGCCGAGATCGGTGAGGAGCCGGTTGGTCCGGGACAGGACCTCGCCGGGAGCCGTGCCCAGGGTCGCGTGGGCGTGCACTCCGGTACGGACCTGGCCCATCAGCGCGGCGGCGGCGACGTTGTGGCCCTGGACGTCGCCGATGACGGCCGCGGCGGCGCTGTCGCCGAGCCGGATCACGTCGTAGAAGTCACCGCCGATGTCCATCCCCCGCGTCCCGGGCAGATAGCGGGCGGCGACCCGCAGCCCGGTGACCGGGGGGAGGGTCCGGGGCAGCAGCGCCTGCTGGAGGCCGTGGGCGAGCTCCAGTTTGGTGTCGTACAGGCGGGCCCGGTCCAGTGCCTGGGCGATGAGCCCGGCGAGCGAGGTCATGACGGCGCGTTCCTCGGCCGGGAACGCGTGGGGATCGTCGTAGGAGAGGATGCAGATGCCCACGGGGCGGCCGGAGGTGATCAGCGGCAGGAACGCCCACGCCTGCTTGCCGCTGATCCGGGGCGCCTCGGGATAGACGCGGAGCATGTCCTCCGGGGTGGCGAAGAAGGCGGGGATGCCGCTGGCGAGGGACTGGCCGGCCGGGGTGAAGGCGGTGTCGAGGGGGAGGCTGTCGAGCCGTGCGACGGTGACGGCGTCGTAGCCGCGGTGGCCGGTGATCCGCAGCCGGCCGCCGTCGGCGGTGGACAGCACCAGGCCCTGGGCGCCGAAGGCGGGCATGATCTGGTCGGCGACCAGGTTGACGACGTCCTGCACGCCCACCACCTCGGTCAGCCCGGCCGCCAGGTGCGTCAGCTGGTAGAGCTGCCCGGCTCGGGCGGGCGCGGCGGCGGGGCGGCGGGTCGCCGGCCAGGGCGGGGGCCGGCCGCCGGTGGGGATGATCCGGATGCTGATGCCGCTGGCGTCCGGATAGAGGTGGAAGTCCAGCCACCGGTCCGGCGGGCGGCACGCGGTGAAGGCGACGGGCTCCCGGCTGAGCACCGCGGCGCGGTAGCGGTCCTCGTAGGTGGGGTCGTCCAGCCAGCGCAGCGACTGCCACGGCAGGGTGCCCAGCAACTGACCGGCGGTGCGGCCCAGCAGCTCGCAGGCACCGCCGCTGAGGAAGGTGAAGCGACCCTCCAGGTCCAGGGCGCAGCTGCCGCCGGGCAGGCGTTCGGCGAAGTCGGCGGCGGCCATCGCCGGGCCCAGACGCCGGTGCCCGGCCCCCGTGGGCAGCACCCGGATCCCCCGGCCGCACGGCGAGGGCCTGCCCTGCCGGACGGCCTCCTCCAGCAGCCGGGCCAGGCTCCGGCAGCTGGCCTCGATGTGCCCCTGCTCCCTCCGGGTCATGTACGACGGGCGGGTGGCGGGCCACATCAGCAGCAGGGCGCCCAGCCGCCGGCCCCCGGTGACCGGGGCGGCGACCAGCGCCAGCGGGTAGGGCAGCACCATCGCGGTGCGGGGGTAGGACCGGGCCAGCTGTCCCTCGCCGCCCACCCAGACCAGGCGGTCCTCGCGGGCGGCGTCGGCGACCGGGGCGGGGGCGGACAGCGGGACCGTCGCCCACGGCGCCGCGATGTCGGCGGGCGCCCCGCACAGCAGGTCCAGGCAGAGCAGGCGCTCGTCGGGCGAGAGGACGTACAGGGCACCGATGGTCGCGCCGGTACGCCGTACCGTCTCCGTGAACACGGCGTCCAG
Organism: Streptomyces sp. NPDC088812; assembly: GCF_044750285.1. NCBI lineage: Bacteria > Bacillati > Actinomycetota > Actinomycetes > Kitasatosporales > Streptomycetaceae > Streptomyces > Streptomyces sp. NPDC088812. The sequence goes on from NZ_JBIVJP010000014.1 coordinate 207,153, forward strand.
CGCCCGCGTGTCGGCGGCCGGATCACCCGGGCTGGTCACGCGCCACCTCCCGTCGTCGGTGCGGACTGCGGACCGGCCGCGGGACCCGGCCGCGGGACCACCGGCTCGCCGCCCGCCGCGCCCGACCTCGCCCTAGGGCGACGGTACGCCCGTGGAGGGCGGTCGGCGCGGTGTCCGGCGCCCCGGGCCCCCGGCCACGCCGCGACGGTGGGCGGATAGTGCGGGAGGGTGTGGGGGAGGGGTTCTCCTCGTCTCCACGTCCGGGAGGGGCGGTGGGTACAGGTACGACGGGTACGGGCGCGGGCACGGGTACGTCGCGGGAAGCGGACCGCGTGGCCCGCGTAGCCGGTGCGGGACGGCCGCCGCCGCCGCTGCGCTGGGCAGTGGTCCTGGGCTGGCTCGTGGGACCCACCGTGCTCCTGGCGGTCGTCGGGGGGTTCCTCGGCCGGGAGACCCGGCTGGCTCCGTTCCTGGTGGTGGTGCCGGCGCTGGTCGCCGGGCGGGGCACGGTGCGGCAGACCGCCGTCGCGTCCGCGTGGACGACGGTCGTGATCGTCGCGGCTCTCTTCGACGCCGCCGCGGACACGGTCGGCGAGGCGGTGGCGACCGTCGTCTTCGCCCTGGTCTTCAACGGTCTCAGCCTGGCGCGGGTGGCCCAGCGGGTCGGCGACGAGGGTGAGATAGCCCGGCTGCGGTCGGCCGCCGCCGCCCTGCAACGGCAGCTTCTGCGCCCGTTCCCGCTGGTCACCGACCATCTCCTGGTGCACGGCCTGTACCAGCCGGTGGAGGAGGACAGCCGCGTGGGGGGTGACGTCTACGAGGTGGTGGCGTCCCCCTACGGCAGCCGTGTGTTCATCGCCGACGTCCAGGGCAAGGGCCTGCCCGCCATCAGCGCGGCCTTCGCCGTGCTGAGCGCCTTCCGCGAGGCGGCCGTGTCCGAACCCACCCTCACCGGGGTCGTCGACGCCCTGGAGGACGCGGTGCTGCGGCACAACTCCTTCGCGGCGCAGGTCGGCGAGAGCGAGCGGTTCGTGACGGCGCTGGTCCTCGGTGTCGACTCCGGGCAGGAGGTCCAGGCGATCAACTGCGGCCATGTGGCGCCGCTGCTGCTCGACGGCGGGCGCGCCGCTCCGGTGCTCCCCGGCGAGCCCTGCGTCCCCCTCGGTCTCGACGCCCTGACCCCCGCGCCGCGCACCGTCGAGTGGTTCGGGTTCCCCTCCGACGGCACGCTCCTGCTCTGCACGGACGGCGTCACCGAGGCACGCGATCCCTCGGGCGCCTTCTACCCCCTGGAGCAGCGGGCCGCCGGCTGGAGCCAGGTCCGCGCCAGTGAGGTGCCCGCCGTCCTCTACCGGGATCTGCGGCGCCACGCGGCGGGCACGCCCACCGACGACACCGCGCTGCTCGTGCTGCGCCGACGGGCGGACGCGGGCGTGGGCGTGGCGTGAGCTGGAGGGGGGCGTGGCGTGAGCTGGACGCGGGGGCGTCGCGTGAGGCGGACGCGGGGGTGCGTGAGCCGGACGGGGGCGTGGCCTGAGCTGGACGCGGGGGGGGTGTCGCGTGAGGCGGACGCGGGGGTGCGTGAGCCGGACGGGGGCGTCGCCTGAGCTGGACGCGGGGGTCGTGAGCCGGACGCGGAGGGGGCGTCGCGTGAGGCGGACGCGGGGGGCGTCGCACGAGTCGGCGGTACGAGACGGCGTATCGCCCGAGCCGGTGGCACGAGTCGGTCGCACCCCGCGCCGGGGCCGTTCAGTGGGCGGCGCCGCTGTCGGCGCGGCCGCCCGCACCGAGCGGGCCCGTCGGGCGGAAGGGCTCCTCGGCCTCCAGCCGGGGCAGCGCGCGCCGGCACCGGCGGAGCACCAGGGGAGGCAGGGCGGCCCGGGTCACCTGGGCCAGCCGCAGCCAGGCGGGCACGTAGACGGCGGTGCGGCGCCGCTCCACCGCACGGGCCAGGCGCTCCGCGACGGCCTCGACCGGGTGGACGCGCCGGGCGGGCGGCGGCATGTTCGCGCGCAGCTCGCGCAGCACCACGTACCGGTCGGCGTCCCGGATCATGTCGGTGTCGGTCCAGTTCAGGTAGGCGATGCCCACCGCCACCCCGTGGTGGGCCACCTCCGCCCGCAGGGAGTGGGCGAAGGCCTCCACCCCGGCCTTGGAGGCGCAGTAGGCGCTCATCATGGGGGCGGCGCCGATCGACGCGAGTGAGGCGACCTGGAGGAAGTAGCCCTCCGTGCGCAGGAGGTCGGCCAGGAAGGTGCGGGCCGTCAGGGCACTGCCGACGAGGTTCACGTCGACGACCCGGCGCCAGGAGGCCATGTCGGCCGTGGCGAAGGGTCCGCCTTCGGCGATGCCGGCGTTCGCGACGACGGCCGACGGCGGGCCGAGGCGCTCGCGGACCGTGTCGGCCGCCCGCCCGAGGGCCTCCTCGTCGGTGATGTCGGCCTCGACGGCCAGGGCCGGGGCGGGCAGCGCGGCGGCGACGGCCTGAAGTGCCGTTCCCTCGTGGCCGATCAGGGCCAGTCGGGCTCCGCGCCGGGCGAGGGCGTGGGCCTGGGCCGCGCCGAGGCCGCGGGCGGCCCCCGTCACGACGACGGTGCGGTTACGGAGGGGGCTGTCTGCTGCCACGGCTTGCTCCGATCGGTCCCCGCGGGGGCGCCGCGGGGACTCAGGGGGCGGGGGAGGCGGGGGATGTGCGGTCGGGGCCCGGCTCGTCGCCGATGCGGTCGCGGCGGGCGAGGACGCGTTGCATCCGGCTCAGGCCCGGGGCCCGGTGCCGCCGCAGCGCCGCGCGGGCGGCGTTGGCGCCGGGGGCCCCGTGCACGCCCCCGCCCGGATGCGCGCCCGCGGAGGCGAGGTACAGTCCGCGCACCGGCGTCTCGGGGCGTCCGGTGCCGGGCACCGGACGGAAGACGAGCTGCTGGTGGAGGGCGGTGGTGCCGCCGTTGATGGCTCCGCCCCAGAGGTTGGCGTCCAGTTCCTGGAGGGTGGGCGGGGCCAGGACGCGGCGGGCCCGGATCAGCGACCGGAACCCCGGTGCGAACCGTTCGACCTGGCGTTCCACCCGGTCGGCCATCACGTTCCGCTCGCGGTCGTCCCAGGTGCCGGTGAGGCCCTCGTCCCCGGCGTCCGACCTGACGTGGTGGGGCACGTGGGTGTACGCCCAGGCCGATTCCGTGCCGCGCGGGGAGCGGGAGGCGTCCGACGTCGTCATCTGCCCGAACAGCGCGAACGGACGGTCGGGCACCTGGGCCATGGCGATCTGGGCGGCGAAGCGGGTGAGCTCGTCGAGGCCGTCGGCCAGATGGACCGTGCCGGCCTGCGCGGCCCGCTCCGCGCGCCAGGGCACGGGACCGTCCAGGGCCCAGTCGACCTTGAACGTGGCGAAGTCCCACTGGAACCGCCGCAGGTCGGCCAGCAACTGGGAGGGCAGGTGCTCGGGTTCGAGGAGTTCGCCGTAGAGGGCGGGGACGGACACGTCCGCGAGCACGGCGCGCCGCGCGGCCACCGTGTCGCCGTCCGCGGTGCGTACGCCCACGGCCCGGCCGTCCCGGACGAGGATCCGGCCGACCCGCCGCCCGCAGCGCAGGACGCCCCCGCGTGAGCGCAGCCGGTGCACGAGGGCCGCGGTGAGCGCGCCCGCGCCGCCGAGCGGCACGGGGAAGCCGTACGTCTGGCCGAGCATGGACATCAGCCAGCCGAAGCCTCCGCTGCCCGCGGCGTCCGGCGCGAGGTCGGCGTGCAGCGCGCTGCCGGCCAGCAGGAGCCGGCCGCCCTCGCCGCCGAACTCCTCGTCGCCCATGCGCCGCACCGGCAGGACGAGCGTCCGCGCCAGCCGCAGCCCGCCCGCTCCCCGCAGCCGCAGCGCGAGCCGCGTCGTCGCCTTCAGCGGCGGGAAGGGCGTGAACAGCGCGTCGAGGATGTCGGGGCGCAGGCGCTCCCAGACCTCGTGCAGGCTCCGCCAGGCGGCGCCGTCGCCGGGGTGGAAGGCATCGAGGGAGGCAGCGGTGGTGTCGATCCTGCGGTCCAGCACCGCGCACCGGCCGTCGGGCAGCGGATGCGCCAGGACGCGGGGTGCGTGGCTCCACCGCAGGCCGTGGTCCTGCAAGCGCAGCCCGGCCAGTACCGGGGAGGCGGCGGCCAGCGGGTAGAAGGAGCTGAAGAGGTCGTTGACGAAGTCGGGGTCGACGCCCCGGTCGTGGCGCACCCCTCCCCCGGGCTCGGGCTGTTCCTCCAGGACCTCCACGCTCCAGCCGGCGTCGGCCAGCAGGTTGGCCGCCACCAGCCCGTTCGGCCCGGCTCCGATCACGACGGCGTCAGGCATCGCCGCCCCCGCCCGCGGCCCGCCCGGCCGGCTCGGCACCCCGCCCGCCGTCCCCGTCGCGGGCCTCCTCCTCACAGACCCTGGCCAGCCGGGCGAGCATGGCCCGGTGCCGGATCTGGATCAGCGCCTCGACCGCCGCGTTGTGCACCGCACCACCCGCTCCCTGCAACGGGTGCTCGTCCACGATCACCAGGCAGTGCTCGCCCCAGGGCCGCAGTTCGACGGCGATCCGGGCGGTGCCGAGCGCACCCGCCCGGGCCTCCAGTTCGAGGCAGGTGCCCTCCTCGCAGCGCCGTACGACCGTCTCGTTGGTGAGCCGGAGGGGGCCCAGCCGGATCTCGTACCGGATGGCCGCGCCCGTGCGGGGCCACTCTCCGCTCACGGGGTACGAGTCCGACGTCCCCACCACCCAGTCCGCGTACCGACGGCCGTCCGCAAGGACGGCCCACACCGTCGCCGGGTCCGTCTTCACCAGTCGATGCCGCACCGCCACAGCAGCCTCCAGGGTTCAGCGTTCGCTCACCGCCAAGTGCCCACTTGGCGGTGAGCGAACCAGGACGGACAGGGACGGACACGGACGGACACGGACGTCCACGGCGGGTGCCGTGCGCGGCGGGGACGTGCGCGGGCGGCCGGAGAGAACGACGTGGGGCGGCTCAGCCCTCGGCGCGGCACGCCTCCCAGGGCCTCGGCCCCGTGCCGGACCGCCACTCCTCCAGCCCGTCGGCGGCCACGCACACGATGCCGCACTGCTCGGCGTACTCGGCGGCGGGTGCCGTGAAGTCGCTGGTCGTGACGACGACGGCGACATCGGCGGCGTGCACGGTGAAGCAGGTGCCGCCGAAGCGCTGGAGGTCCTGCGATCCGACCTTGTTGCCGTCGGCGTAGCGCTTGCACTGGATGACGACGGTCCGCCCGTCCGGCGCGACCGCCAGGACGTCGGCGCCCAGGTCGCCCGCCCCGCCGACGACCTCCACGTCCGTGCAGCCGTCGCGGGCGCACAGGCCGGCTACCGCCTGTTCGAACTCGGCCGGGTCCAGCTCCTCACCCCAGGTGAGCGGGGTGCCGGGGGGAACGGGGGCGGCGGGCGGCGCGTCCTCGTCCGGGTCGGGCAGCGGGGCTGCCGTCGGCACGGAACCGGTGGCTGCGGGACCGGGCGCGAAGAGGCCGGGTGCGACGGGGGCGGGCGGGGCGGAGGCGGGTGCGGCGGAGGCGGGCGGGGCGGCGTCCAGTGCCTCGGCCGCCGTCTCGGCCGCCTCCTCCAGCGCCTCGGTGGTGCGCCGCACGAGCCGGCGGGCCGACCACCGCCGCCGGCCGCGACGACCCGCGACCACGCCGGCCACCACCAGGAGGAGCACGGCCGCCACCCAGGCGGGGTGCCGCTCCCAGGCGGCCGCCGCGGTGCGGACGGCCATCCCGCCGAGGGTGAGAAGCAGGGCGAGGAAGGCGAAGAAGAAGGCCGTCGACCGCAGATCGAACCGGCGACGGCGCGCGGGACGCGCAGGGAGACCGGACGGCCCGGACGGCCCGGGCGGCACAGGGGGCAGGGGGCGAGTGGGTGCGGTCACGGTGGTACGTCCTCCCCGTCGTCGAAGGCCTCGGTGATGATCACTGAGCCGTGTGCCCGGGTGCGACGGGTTCACCGCGCCGAGCGGGGACGACGATCGGCACCGGGCCGGCTGGTGCACAGCGGGCAGGCTGCGTCGAGCCGGGCCCGGGCGGCGGACAGCGCGGGAGCACCGAGGCGGGGGCGGGGGCCGGGGCAGCGGGCCGCGGGCCGCGGGCAGCGGGCCGCGGGCCTCGGGCAGCGGGCCTCGGGCAGCGGGCCTCGGGCAGCGGGCAGCGGGCCTCGGGCAGCGGGCCTCGGACAGCGGGGAAGCACCGAGCCGGGGTTGCGGACCCCGGGCAGGCAGAAACGAGCCGGGCCGGACCCGCGGCCCAGGCGGCACCGAGCCGAACGACGGCAGCATCGCGGGCCGGACGGGCGGCCCGGTCGGGGCGAGGCGCGCCGGGGCAGGGCGGGGCGAGGCGCGCCAGGGCAGGACGGGCCCGGGCAAGGCGGGGCGGGGCGCCGGGACGGGCCCGGTCGGGACGGCCCCGGGCAAGGGGGGAGGCGGCCCGCGCCAGGACGGGCCCGGCTGGAGCGGGGCGCCGGGGCAGGCTGGGGCAAGGCAAGGCGGGGCGCGCCAGGACGGGCCCGGGCGGGGCGGGCGATGACGGCGATCCGCGCCGCGGCGCAGTCGCGGTGGCGGGCGACGGAGGGCGGGGCAGCGGGTGGCGCGGATTGCGCAGCCCGCGGCGGCCCGCCCGGGCGGGTGGCGCCGCGGCCGCCGGCGCGGACGTCGGCGGGCACGTCGGGCGGTCGCCCGCGGGCGGGAAGGGCGCGGTCCGGAGGCTCCGGGCCCTTCCCGCCCTGCGAGGACGACGGCGGGGACGACGAAGCGGGGACGGGAGGGCTGAGGGCCGACCCGTCAGATCCGTCCACCGGTGAGCCGGGTGAGCGGCCCCTGCGCGGGGCGGCCGGAGCGGCGGCCCACCGCGTAGGAGGCGGCGGTCAGCGCCGTCAGACCCGCCCCCACGCCGGCGGCGACCAGCTTGCGGTGGGCGATGACGGTCCAGGCCGTCCTGGCCGTGGCCGCGACCTGCCCCGAGGTCGCGATGATCGCCTGGCGGCCGGCTTCGACGCCGCGGGCGGCGCTGTGCGCGGCACCCGTCGTCGCCTCCGCGGCACGACCGGCCGCGGACGCCGCCGCCGACGTGGCGCCACCGGCCTTGCTCGCCACCGCTGACGTGGCGTCACCCGTCCTTCCCGCCGCGTCCTTGGCGGCCCGTGAGGCGGGAGCGGTCGCCTTGTCGGCGGTCCGCCGGGCCTTGTCCGCGGTCACCCGCTTCGATGCGGTGTCTTCGTTCGGTTGCCTGTTCGGTTCAGTCATGGACATCGCTTTGCCTCTCCCTCCGCGGGCAAACACGTACGGCCCTCACCGGCCGCCCGGCGTCCCCGCCGCAACGCCGGCGGCCGGTGGCGGCGGGCTTTCGGGGTGGGCGGCCGGCCACCGCGTGGGTAGGGTCACGTCCATGCGCCTCGCCCTCTTCGACCTGGACGGCACCCTGGTCGACCGGACGTCCGCCTTCGCCGACGCGATAGCCGACCTCTGCCACGACCACGGGTACGGACCCGAGATCGAGCGGTGGCTGCTGTCCGAACTCGCCGACCACGCGGAGCGGGGCGACTTCGCCCGGCTGCGCGCCGTGTTCGGGCTGGGCGAGTCCGCCGAGCACCTGTGGCGGGTGTACGTCGACCGCATGGCCGCCGCCGTCACCTGCCGTCCCGCCGTCCTGCACAGCCTGTCCCGCCTGAAGGAGAACGGCTGGAGCGTCGGCGTCGCGACGAACGGGGCCTCCGACATCCAGCGGGCCAAGGTGCGCGCCACCGGCCTCGCCGATCTCCTCGACGGCATCGCGGCCTCCGGCGACATCGACGTCCGCAAACCCGACCCGCGTCTGTTCGAGCTGGCCGCGGCACGCTGCGGCACGCAGCTCTCCGCCGACGACTGGATGACCGGCGACCAGCCGGAGGCCGACATCCGGGGCGGGCACGAAGCGGGCCTGAGGACCATCTGGGTCACCGGCCGGCCCTGGCCCGAGGGGCTCGCCGTGCCGCACCACACCGTGACCGACGTCACCGAGGCTGTCGACCACCTGCTGGCGCACTCCCGGATCCAGACCTGACGGCCGGCCGGCGGCGGCTGTTCCGCTCGCCGGCGCCTCGTCTTCACCCTGGCGCCGCCTCCGCGTCCCCCCGGGCCACCAAGATCACCTTGCTTGTCATGCACGCCATCTCAGCTTGGTACCGAAGCCCGCTACGGAAGGAAGTCGACGTGGCCAGCCCTCTCTGGAGATCGTTCGCGGTATCGGTCGTCACGGCGTCGGTCGCTCTCACCTGCGCGCTGCCCGCGTCCGCCGAGGACGACGAGGCCCTGCCGGCCGTCTCGCCCCGCGTCGAGACCGCGGCCCTCTTCGACGACGAGGAGGGCGGCAACGCGGACGCCGACGATCCCGCGATCTGGCGCAACGCCGCCCGGCCGGAGGAGTCCCTCGTCGTCGCCACCGCGAAGGAGGGCGGCCTGCGGGTCTACGACCTCGACGCGCGCCTCGTGCAGTCGATCGCCGCACCGGCCGGGCCCGGGGCGGAGGACGCGCCGGGCCGCTTCAACAACGTCGACCTCGTGCAGGGCATCCGCCTCTCCACCGGCAAGACCGACCTGGCGGTGACGACCGACCGCGGCAACGACCGTCTCCGGTTCTACAGCATCGCCCCGGGCACGGCCGGCGGCCCGCTCACGGACGTCACCGACCCGGCCGCGGCTCCCGTCTTCTCCGCGGACCAGGCCGAGATCAACGAGCAGCGCACCGCGTACGGCCTCGCCACCTGGACCGACCGGTCCACCGGCCGCAGCTACGCGCTGGTCAGTCAGCGTGAGCGCACCACGATCGCCCTGCTGGAGATCACCGCGACCGCCGGGGGCAAGGTCGGCTACCGCAAGGTCCGCACGCTGGACCTGCCCTCGTCCTTCCGGCTGCCCGACGGCACGTCCTGGTCGCCGTGCGCCGAGCCCGGCGAGCTGCCCCAGGTCGAGGGCATGGTCGTCGACCCGGCGAACGGCACCCTCTACGCCGGGCAGGAGGACGTCGGCATCTGGCGCGTCTCCGCCACCCTCACCGGCACCCCCCGCCTCCTCGACACCGTGCGCGAGTACGGCGTCCCGGGCACGTACGACGAGGCCACCGAGGAGTGCGTGAGCGGCGACGACCCGGGGTACGGCGGCACCCGGCTGACCGCGGACGTCGAGGGTCTGACGCTGGTCACCGAGGCCGACGGGGACGGGTACCTGCTGGCGTCCAGCCAGGGGGACGACACCTTCGCCGCCTACGACCGCGAACCGGGCGAGGCGGGTGAGTACGAGGGCGGCTTCCGTGTCGCCGCCACCGCGGCGGGCCCCGACGGTTCCGAGGAGTGCGACGGCGCGGCGGCGCTCAACGCCCCGCTGGGGGCGAAGTACCCCGACGGTCTGCTCGTCGTCCAGGACGGCCACGACGACGCGGGCGAGGCCACGGACCGCACCGCGACCAACTTCAAGTTCGTGGACCTCGGTGACGTCCTGACCGCGCTGGACGACTGAGCCGTCCGGCATCCTTGCGCGGCGGCGGCCCCTTCTTCGACGGGGCCGCCGCCGTCGTCGTGTTCACCCCCCGCCGCCGGGTCCGGCTCCGCCCTTGAGGCGCTCCAGGTCCGCGGGGCGGACCTGGATGGCCAGGACGGCGACGACCGCCGCGAGCAGCGCGAAGACGGCCGCCGTGACGAAGGCCGCCGAGATCCCCGCGCTGAGCACCTCGTCGGACCAGGGCGCGGGGAGTTCGCCGGTGCGCCGGAAGCTCAGGCGCTCGGCCGGGGTCGCCCGGGCCAGGAAGTCGGGGACCTGCCGCTCCGCCTCATGGGCGCCGGCCGTACCGAACACCGTGACCAGGATGGACAGCCCGAGTGAACCGCCCACCTGCTGGGTGGCGTTGAGCAGGCCGGAGGCCGCTCCGCTCTCCCGCGCGGGAACGTCGGAGAGCGCCATCAGGGTCAGGGACACGAATTCCATGCCCATGCCCAGGCTGAAGAGGAGCATCGGGCCGAGGATGCTGCCCGCGTAGGTGGAGTGGGCGTCGGTCCGGGTCAGCCAGGCGAGGCCGGCCGCGGCGAGGACCGCGCCGGCCACCATGAAGGGCTTGGGGCCGTACGTCGGCAGGAGGCGGGAGGCCAGTCCGGCGCCGGTCGCGATGAGGACACTGACCGGCAGGAACGCGAGCCCGGCCTGCAACGGGCTGAAGCCCAGCACGTTCTGCACGAAGAGCGTGAGGAAGAAGAACATGCCGAACATCGCGGCGGCGAGGCAGAGCATGATGCCGTAGGTGCCCGCGCGGTTGCGGTCGGCGAACATGTGCAGCGGTGTGATCGGCTGCCGGGAACGCCTCTCGACCAGGAGGAACAGCGCCAGGAGGACGACGGCCGCGGCGAAGGAGGCGAGCGTCAGGGCGTCGCTCCAGCCGTCCTGCGCCGCCCGGATGAAGCCGTACACCAGCAGGACCATGCCCGCGGTGGAGGTCATCGCCCCGGCGAGGTCGAAGTGGCCGGGGTGGCGTTCGGACTCCCTGATCCAGCGCGGGGTCGCGAGGACGATGAGCAGGCCGATCGGGACGTTGACGAAGAGGACCCAGCGCCAGTTCAGCCACTCCACGAGCATGCCGCCCGCGAGCAGGCCGATCGCGCCGCCGCCCGCCGACACCGCGGCGAACACCCCGAAGGCGCGGTTGCGTTCGGGTCCCTCGCGGAAGGTCGTGCTGATCAGGGCGAGGGCGGTCGGTGAGGCGATGGCCCCGCCGGCCCCCTGGAGGGCACGCGCGGCCAGGAGTTGGCCGGGGCTCTGGGCGAGGCCGCCGAGCAGGGAGGCGACGACGAACACCAGGACGCCGAAGACGAAGACGCGCCGTCTGCCGAGGATGTCGCCGGCCCGGCCGCCGAGCAGCAGCAGCCCGCCGAAGGCGAGGGTGTAGGCGCTGACCACCCACGACAGACCGGTGGTGGAGAAGTCCAGGTCGCGCTGGATGTGCGGCAGCGCGATGTTCACGATGGTGATGTCCAGGACCACCATGAGCTGGCAGGACGCGATGACCAGCAGGGCCATGGTGCGGCCGCCGCCCGCTCGACGGGTGGAGGCCTCGGTCGCCGAAGTCGGCTGCGGAGAACTGCTCATGACGTGTCGTCCGATCGGGCGGGCCCGCGGGGGCCGGCCGGCGGGAACCTCCGCCGGCGCGCTCGCCACCGTTCGACCGTACGCCCGACGGCGGCCCCCTGACCACTCGATCACCCACGGTCGCACCCCGCGCACCGCACATTACTGAACCGTAACCTACCGACGGGTACCCCCGGTAACCCCGCCCCGGCTACCGTCCTGACAGTTCGTCTAAGAGCACGCGTTCAGCGAACGGCACGGAGCAGCGGTGGACGACCGGGGCTCCGTGCCGAGCGGTCCGTCCTCACCGGGCCGTCAGCCACCCGAGCCGCAGGAAGGCTCGGCCTCCCCTTCTCCCCAGGAGGTCTGCCATGCCCGCTTCCTCCCGTCTGCTCGCCGCCGCCGTCACGGCGGCCGCCTGCATCGGTACGACGGCCGTCCCGGCCGCCGCCGCGGAGCCGACGGACGCCGTGGTGTCGCGCGGGGTCACCATCCCGGCGTTCTACACCCCGCCCGACCAGCTCCCCACGGCCGACGGCACCCTCGTCCGCACCGAGGAGCTGCCCCTCGCCCTGAGCCTGCCGGGCATCGACGGTCCGCTCCCCGGCACGGCGACCCGGCTGATGTACAAGTCCACCGACTCCACCGGCGGGCCCGTGGCCGTCACCGGCGCCTACATCGAACCGACGGCCGCCTGGAAGGGCGGCGGGGCCCGGCCGCTGGTCGCGCTCGCGCCCGGCACCATGGGACAGGGCGACCAGTGCGCCGCCTCCCTCAACCTGGAACGGCCGCTGACGGTCAACGGGCAGACGCTGTCCATCGGTTACGAGAACCTGGCGATCTACCGGCTCCTGGCCCAGGGCGTCGCGGTCGTGGTCACCGACTACGCCGGGCTGGGCTCGACCGACCGGCTGCACACCTACGTCAACCGGGTCGACGAGGCGCACGCCGTGCTGGACGCCGTACGGGCCGCCCGGGCCCTGGACGGGACGTCCCTCACGGACGGCTCCCGGGTCGCGCTGTACGGCTACAGCCAGGGGGGCGGGGCCACGGCGGCCGCCGCCGAGCTCCAGCCCTCGTACGCGCCCGACGTCCCGCTCGCCGGGACCTACGCGGGCGCCGCGCCCGCGGACCTGGTCGCCGTCACGGAGGCGATCGACGGCAGCGACCTGGCCGGCGCGCTCGGCTGGTCGGTCAACGGGTTCCTGCAGACCGACCCCGAGCTCAAGCCCATCGCCGAGGCGCATCTGAGCGAGGACGGCAAGGCGGCGCTGGAGGACCTGTCGACGATGTGCGTGGGCGACGCGCTGCTCGCCTACAACTCGGCCCGCAGCAGCGCCTGGACCACGGACGGCAGCTCCCTCGGCGACATCATCGAGGCGGAACCGGCGCTGAAGGCCTTCCTGGCCGACCAGCGGATCGGCACGCTCGAGCCGGCGTCCCCGGTGCGGGTGGCCACCGGCACCACCGACGACCTGGTGCCGCACGCGCAGGCGCGGGAACTCGCCGTCGACTGGTGCGCCAAGGGAGCCGACGTCACGTACAAGCCCGTCGTGACGCCGCCGCTCGGCCGGGCGCTGCTCAACCACTTCGCCCCGCTCCTCGCCGACCAGGGCGACGCCATCGCCTGGCTCGCCGACCGGCTCGCCGGCAAGCCCGCCGCGTCGAACTGCGCCGCCCTCCCCTTGCTGCCCTGACCCGGCGGACGGGGGACGGGCGGACAGGGGACGGGCGGACAGGGGACGGGCGGACAGGGGACGGGCGGGCGGCGGGCGCGCACGTCGGGCGACCGCCGCCCGCCCGCCGCCGGCGTCCCCGTCCTCCGTCTCTCCCCCCGCCCCCTCCCCCCGTCCCCCGTCCTCGGGGGCGGGCGGGAAAGGCCTAGGGTGGGCCCGTGATCGAGGTGGAGGTCGTGCAGCTGCTGGTGTCGCCGGTGCACCGGCTGTCGGGGCGTCCCGCGGACGGGCCGGCGGACGGTCCGGTCGGTGAGCTGGTGGAGTCGGCGCCGGTCCGCGGCGGTCTCGGACTGGTCGGCGACCGCTACTTCGGCCGCCCGGCGCACCGGGACGCGGCGGTGACCCTGATGTCCGCCGAGAACCTCCCCCTGGACATCAACCCCTCCGCCGACCTGCGGCACACCCGCCGCAACGTCCTGCTGAAGGGCGTCGACATCGACTCCTGCGTCGGCTCGACGATCGTCCTCGACGGAGCGCACGGCGCCGTGACGTTCGCCGTGAACCGCCCCGCGCGGCCCTGCGCGTGGATGGACGTCACCGTCGGCCCGGGTGCCCAGCGGGCCCTGCGCGGCAAGGGCGGGGTGCGGTGCACGCCGTTGTCCGACGGGGTGCTCGCCCTCGGCCGGGCCACGCTCCGCGTCGTGGACGCCGAGGGGCCCGTGCCGCGCTGACCGGCCGTTCCCCGGCCGTCCGCTCACAGCCCGTCGAGCAGGCCCAGGCGGGCGACGATCCGCTTGCCGACCGGTTCGCGCACCACGGTGACGTCCTGGGACACGGCCATCACGATCTCCAAGCCGTGCTGGCCCACCCGCGTCGGGTCCGCGCCGCGCGGCACCGGCAGCCCCGGATCGCTGTCCCACACCGCGATCTCCACCGCGGCACCGTCGATGCACAGGTGCAGCATGACCGGCCCGGGAGCGTGGCGGAGCGCGTTGGTGACCAGCTCGCTCACCACCAACTGCGCCACGTCCAGGGTCCGTGCCGAGACCGGCACCCCGTGCTCGCGCTGCACGCGCGTGAGGAAATCACCCGTCAGATGCCGTGCCCCGGCGATACAGCCGTCCTCGCCGTCGAGGGCCAGCGTCGTCTCGACAGGGCCCGCGTCGGGCCCCGAGGACCTCTCGTCGGGCGGGACTGGTTCCATCCGGACCGCCTTCATTACCCCGTTCATGGCCGCGCGCCTACCCCGGAACCGGTCACCTATGCCTCACGAGCATCACGGGCGCGTCGGCGTGCGCGTACGGGCCGCCCGCGCACGCGTGGGGGGGGCCGCTCGCGCACGCGTGGGGGGCCGTTACGCGCACGCGGGCGGGCGGGGCGGGCGCCGGTCAGCCGATGTGGTACCTGTCGCCGTACACCGCCCAGTCCAGGGGCGGTTCGAGGTCGAGGTTGCCCGCGTGCAGGAAGACGCGCTGCGCGGTGTCGACCCGGCTGGTGTCGCTGTGCGCCTCCTCCTGTCGCATCGCCCGGACCCGGGCGTCGAGGAAGGCGTCCAGGTACGTCGTCTCGTCTCCGCCCCGGGCCGGCGGTTCGGCCCGGGCCAGGGCACGCTCACGGATGGCGCGGAACCCGGCGTCGTCGTCCCCGTCGCCGTGCATGACGAGGGCGTCGAAGTACACGAACTGGCCCAGGGCGCGCAGGCCGTCCTCGGTGGCACGCCGTAGCGCCGGGTCGAAGTAGACGCGGTCGCGTTCGTCGTCCTGGGCCCGCTGGAAGGCGGTGTCCCGGGCGGCCCGGCGCCAGTCCGCCGGGAAGTGGGGGTCGAGACCCGCGTGGGAGTCGGTGCCGTCGACCGAGCGCAGGGCGGGCAGGTACGGGGCGAGGACGTTGCCGGGCTCGCGGTCCGTGTAGAGCTCGACCAGTTCCAGCATGTCGCCGGTGCCGGAGCAGAAGCCGACTATGCCGGCCGTGTATCCCCGGCCGTCGCCGATGTCCTCGACGTACGCGTACTGGGCCCTCCAGTCGAGGGAGGAGTTCTCCGCGCTCGACACCAGTCGCATGGCGATCTCCTTCTTCGCGGGGTCGTCGAGGCCCCCGCCGGCGCGGGGCGCGACGGCGGCCGTGGACGAGGAGATCAGCGGGGACGCCGTCGACGCGGCGAGGAGGGCGAGGGCGGTGCGGCGGGTGGCGGCCGCCAGGTTCCGCGCGGCACGAGGAAGGTGCACCACTAGGGCTCCAGGTGGGGGGACGAATGGGAGGACGGGGGGGGCGGGAGGCTGTGGGCGGAGGCCGGTCGGCGGGGTGCCGGGTCAGCGGGTGCCCGGCTCGTCGCACCGCCAGTCGAAGCGGCGGCCGTCCGCCGGGCGCCGTACGTACCACGCGCGGCCGCCGGGGCCGTAGCGGCCCATCTCCGTCGTCAGCGCGACCTCGTGCCGGTCACCTGGGGCGTGGTCCGTGACGTCCAGCAGCAGGCCGTCGAGCGGTCCGCCCACCAGTTGCGCGTACGCACGGTCCGGGCGGGGGCTCGCGTCGTCGTGGTCGGCGCCGTAGACCCGGCCCCGCATGAAGTCAGCCTCTTCCATGGCGGGCAGTTTCGCACCCACCACTGACAACGACCTGTGAGGCGGGCCGCGCCCGGGGGCGCTCTTCGGCCAGGACATGGCGGAAAGGCGTCGGACACGGGCACGGCGTCGCCCCGCGGGTATCACTTCCCCACACGTCGTGAGGAACGGGGTGGGGGGTGCCGGCCCTGGGGGGACACGGGGGACGGGAAGCACCGGCGGGTGAGTCGTCGCGGGCCCGGCGGCGCCGGGTCGTGCGCGAACTGCGGGCGGCGGGGCGCTACGGCCCCCGGCTGCGCGACGCGCTGCCCGGGCTGGTCATGCTGGTCCTGGTCGTGTGCGGGGCGACCGCGGCGCTCGCGCTGGCGGGCCGCACCGCCGGTGTGTGGGCTCCGGCCCTGGCCGTCGGGGCGCTCGGCGGCGCGGCCGTCGTCGTGGGGCACCGTACCCGGCGGCCGGCCCGGAGGCGGCGCGGCTACTACAGCGCCGAGGAACTGGCCGAGCTGGACCTGCCGGCGCTCGTGCTCGCCGTGGCGCGGATGCTGCGCCGGGACGGGTGGCGGGTGGTGCCGCCACCCGTGCACAGCGCCCCGCACCTGGCCGCGCGGGACGGGCGGGGACGGCTGCTCGACGTGGCGTTCCGGCCGGTGGCCGAGCCGCTGCCGGACGAGGAGACGGCCTGCTCCTGCCGCTCGCGGTCCCGGCCCGCACGGTCCGGGCCCCCGCTGCGGCTCGTCGTGCACCGCGGCTCGTTCACGCACCGGGACGAGGTCTGGGCCGCGCGCCAGGGACACACGTATCTGATCGACGGCGCCCGGCTCCGGCTCTGGGCGTCCGGGACGCCGTTGGCCGAGGTCGCCGGTCTCGGCCGTCCCGAGCCACGCCGTACCTGAGCGGCCGGCCGTCCGGCCCCCGACGCCCGCCGGGATCCGGCCGTTGCGCCCGCGGCCCGCCCTGTGCGCCGATGCCCCGGCCCGCCCGTCCCGCCCGGTGCGCTTGGCCCGCCCGGTGCACCCGGCCCGCCCGGTGCACCCGGTGCGCCCGGTGCGCCCGGTGCGCCCGGTGCGCCCGGTGCGCCCGGTGCGCCCGGTGCGCCCGCGGCACGAACGCTCCGACGCCGGTCCCTCCCCCGCCCGGCGCTGACCCGTTCGAGTGGCCCCGTTCCGCGCATCGTCGTAGCGTCGAGACCTGACCGGGCGGACGACGGGCTGGAGCGGACATGCGCGGACACATCACGAGGACGGCGGCCCTGCTCTGTGCCGCGCTGGGACTCACCGCGGCGATGGGCACGGCGTCGGCCGCGCCCGCCGCGTCGTCCTCCGGGGCGGAACGGGCGGCCCCGCGCCAGACCGCGCTCCCCGTGCTGGTGGACTGCTTCTGGCACCCGCAGAAGCGGCCGGACGCGTACATCCTGGCCTGCGGCGACGGCAACAGTCGCCTGATCCGTCTGAAGTGGGACCACTGGCGGGCGGGCTCCGCCAGGGCCACGGGGGTCAACGTCGTCAACGACTGCAAACCGTACTGCGCCGCGGGCACCTTCCACTCGTACCGGGTCGTCGTACGCCTCGACCGGCCGAGGCCCTGGGAGAAGGATCCGCAGGTGCAGCGCTGGGGACGCATCAGCCTCGAGTACACCGGGGCGCGGCCGGAGGGTTTCTCCAGGGTCATGAGCTACCCCCTGTGGGACTGACGCGGGACTGACGGCGCTTGCGGCCGGCCCGCCGGACGGGCAGGGTTCGGTGCCGTGGCCACTTTGCTGATCGTCCATCACACGCCCTCCCCGAACTGCCAGGCGATGTTCGAGGCCGTCGTCTCCGGCGCGACGGCCCCCGAGATCGAGGGCGTCCGGGTGGTCCGTCGCGCCGCGCTGGCCGCGACGGCCTCCGACGTCCTGGCCGCCGACGGCTACCTGCTCGGCACCCCGGCCAACCTCGGCTACATGTCGGGTGCCCTCAAGCACTTCTTCGACCAGGTGTACTACCCCTGCCTCGACACCACCCGCGGCCGCCCCTTCGCCTACTACGTGCACGGCGGCAACGACGTCACGGGCGCGGTCCGCGGCATCGAGGCCGTCACGACGGGCCTGGGCTGGCGGCGCGCCGCCGAGCCCGTGACGGTCACCGGGGAGCCCGGCAAGGCGGACCTCGAGGCCTGCTGGGAACTGGGCGCCACGACGGCCGCGGGCCTGATGGACTGACGACCGGACACTGACGACCGGACACCGACGACCGGACACACCTGCACCGGCACATCAACTCCCTGATGTGCGTGCCGAGTTGAAGCTGCCGTCACGGCTCCGCACCGACGGCCTCACCCACAACCGCACCCCGCCCACCGGTCAGAAAACGACAAGGATCTTCACTTTTCGAGCACACTTGCCCCAGTTCCGGAACCCGCCCCCTTCACGGGTGACCCGCTCCGTACCGTTCCGGGCACGAGCGGGGCCGGAGGAACCCGGGCCCGCGCAACCGGCAGGAGGAGCGCCGTGGCGAATGTGGAGATCTCCCTCAAGGAGATGATGACCGCGATCGAGGGGGCGCTGGGCGCGGCGGTCGTGGACTACACCAGCGGTATGGCGCTGGGCACGCTCGGCGGCGGCAAGGACCTGGACCTGTCCATCGCCGCCGCGGGCAACACCGACGTGGTCCGCGCGAAGGTCCGCACGATGGAGCACCTCGGCCTGACCGGAGAGATCGAGGACATCCTCATCACGCTCGGCAGCCAGTACCACATCATCCGCCTGGTCGGGAGCCGCCGGAGCACCGGCCTGTTCGTCTACCTCGTCCTGGACCGCGCCCGGTCCAACCTGGCCATGGCCCGGCACCAGCTCAAGCGGATCGAGGCGCAGCTCGAGGTGTAGCGGCACCGGCGGCAGGCGGCTTCGCACGCCCGCGAGTTGCGGTCTTCTTCAACTCGACACATCCACATCCGTGCATCACCGGGGCGTGCGGGGCCCGCGATCGCCAGGATCGTGACGGACGCGGAACGACGCATCACAGGACGCACAACCCGCAGGACGCACAACCCGCAGAGCGCACAACCCGCAGAGCGCACAACCCGCAGAGCGCAGGACGCAGGACCCGAAAGCGGCAGGGAGCGAGCGATCGACCATGCAGGTTCCCCTCTACCAGGCCAAGGCCGAGTTCTTCCGCATGCTCGGGCACCCCGTGCGCATCAGGGTCCTCGAACTGCTCCAGGGCGGCCCCGTCGCCGTGCGGGACCTGCTCACCGAGATCGAGATCGAACCGTCCAGCCTGTCGCAGCAGTTGGCGGTGTTGCGCCGCTCCGGGATCGTGGTGTCGATCCGGGAGGGTTCGACGGTCAGCTACGCGCTCGCCGGCGGTGACGTGGCCGAACTGCTGCGCGCGGCCCGTCGCATCCTGACCGAACTGCTCGCGGGGCGCAATGAGTTGCTGGCCGAGCTGCGCCAGACCGAGCCGCCCGCGCGATCCGGGCCCGCGCACCCGAAGCCGGCCCCCGAACAGGGGCCGCCCGCACGCCCCGAGGCCCCGCTCCCCGTGCCGCTGCCCGTCCCGCAGGGCGGTCCGGGAGGGGGGTGACGGGCACCGCCGCGCGCTCACAGGTCCGCTTCAGGTCCGTCGTGGAGGTTGGACCGCATGCACGGACACAGACCACGTACTCCCGAAGCCGAGCGCAGCAGGCGCTGGTTCATGAACAAGGCGCTGCTCGTCGGCGGTGCCGCCGCGGTGGCCACGATGACCGGCTGCTCCTCGGAGTCCTCCGGTACCGCGGCCTCCGCCTCCGGCGCTCCGAGCGGTATGCCGTCGGGAGGCCCGGGCGGCATGGGGCCGGGGGCGAGTGAGGTGAAGTACGCCGACTTCGTGGGTGTCACCACCGACGGCAAGGTCGTCGACGACCTGTACTCCATCCACTCCACCGGCGTCTCCACGGACGCGCTCGTCAAGGCCGCGCAGGCCTTCCTCGACGGTCTGTCGACGGCGCAGCGGCGGTCCACCCTGTACGACATCAAGGCCGACGAATGGCTCGCCTGGAGCAATGTCGACGGGTACGAGCGCAAGGGCGCCCGCATGGGGGACCTCACGGAGAAGCAGCGCGACCTCGGGTACGCGCTGCTGGGAACCGCCCTGTCGGCGAAGGGCCTCACCCAGACCCGCAACATCATGAAGCTCAACGCGTTCCTGGGCGACTACAACGGCGGAGGCAAGGAGACCCTCACCGAGGGCCACTACTTCTTCACCGTGATGGGCACCCCCTCGACGACCGAGCCCTGGGGCTTCCAGTACGAGGGCCACCACGTGGCCATCAACTACTTCGTCCTCGGCGACCAGGTCGTCATGACGCCGACGTTCATGGGCTCCGAGCCGACCTCGGCCACCTACAACGGCGAGAAGATCACCCTCTTCAAGCCGGAGACCACGGCCGGTCTGGCGCTGCTGCGGTCCCTGACCTCGGCGCAGCGCAAGAAGGTGATCTCCACCGACGAGAAGGGCGGCACCGACATGGTGGCCGGGGCCGGCCAGGACAACCTGAAGCTGGCCTACCAGGGCCTCGCCGCCAAGGAGTTCACCTCCGCCCAGCGGCAGAAGCTGCTCGACCTGGTCGGTGTCTACGTCGGCTACATGGACGACGGGCACGCCACCGTGAAGCTGAAGGAGGTGGAGGACCACCTCGACGACACGTACTTCTACTGGATCGGCGAGACCGAGGACTCCTCCGCGTTCTACTACCGGGTGCACAGCCCCGTCGTGCTCATCGAGTACGACGCCCAGTCCCCGCTGGCCTACGGCGAGAACGCCCAGATGGGCGGCGGCGGTGGCGCCCCCAGCGGCCAGCCCACCGGCCAGCCCACCGGCATGCCCAGCGGCGGCCCGGGCGGCGGCGGCATGGGCGGCGGAACCCCCACCCAGCAGCACATCCACACCATCATCCGCACGCCCAACGGCGGGGACTACGGGGTGGACCTGCTGAAGCTGCACCTGGAGAACGACCACTGAACCGGCCCTCCGCGGCCGGACCCGGGGCCCGGACGCCGTGATCTCCTCACGGTGTCCGGGCCCCGCGGCCTGTGCGCGTCAGCCGCCGCTCAGGCGGGCGCGCAGCAGGTCCTTGCCCAGTTCGGCGCCCTTGCGGCTGTCCGCCTGGGCCTTGCGGAACAGGTCCGCGATCTCGGTGTCCTTGTCGCGCTCGGCGTCCTGGATGTAGGTCTCCAGGCGCAGCGCGTTGTTCAGACACGCCTCCACGTACCAGATGAGGTTGTAGTCCTTGTCCCGCGTGCCGGTCACGTCGCCGGTCTCGGTGCCACTGGCCATGCGAGTCTCCTTCCAGCGTGGTCCTCGACATCTCGCCGATCCGGTCGCCGGGTACCCGTCGCCCCCGCGGGCACACCGGACCATGCGCCACCACGTTGCCCGGCCACCCGCCACCACGTTGCCCGGCCACCCGCCCACCACGCTGCCCGGCCACCCGCCACCGCGCTGCTCGCCGGCCCGGCCGAACAAGGACGCGGAACCCGAACGAAACACCCGTAACGCCACGACCCGCCACCCCTTCCGCCCCGTAGAAATATCTACCAGCATGCAGGTGCCGCGTCGGCGTGCGGCCGACGGCGGCCCGAGAACGGTGTGCCGCGCGCCCTCGTGCGCCGGCCCGGGCGAAGTGCTGTGGAGCCGGACATGAGCGATGCGATGTGGGCGCGGGGCGTGGAGTGGCTCGCCGCCGCCGCGAGGGACCCCAGGGCCTGCAAACGGGACTGGGACCAGGGCAGCGGGATCGTCCTGCTGGAGGCGGGGCGCTACTGGGACGTGCTCAGCGTCCCGGGCCATCTGGGCCTGCTGACCCTGGACCTGCTGTGGCAGCCGTCGCTGCCGGTCCCGGGGCCGACCCTCGTGGACACCGCCGCCCACCGGGTGGGCTTCTTCCTGCCGCCCGAGCCCGGCAGCCGGTGGATCGGCGCCGGGGTGCGGCACGCGGGCCGCGGCTCCTGGATCGCGGTGCCTCCGCCGTACCGGTCCGCGCGGTCCCTGGAGTGGCTCGTGCCGCCGGACGGCACCGGCGCGCTGCACGCCCCCGCCACACTGGAACTGGCCCTGCGTCAGGCCAACGCCTCCCTCGCCGTCCTGACCCCGCCGAACGGGGCGTGAGCGCCCGGAGCGCGGCCGTCCGGCGGGAGGCCCGTACCCCTCCCCGTACCCTTCTCGCCACCCATGTCCCCATGGGACACAAGTCCCGGGGGGACTCATGTCCCATGGGGACACCAAGGTGTACTCTCGGAGGCATGAAGGCAACGGAGCCCCCGACCGCGCCGGCCGCCGGGACCCCCGAGGACCGGCGGCAGCGCAAGGCGCGCCAGACCCGGGACGCCCTGGCCACTGCCGCGATCGACCTGATACTGGAGCACGGCCTGACGGGCACCACGGTGGAGGCGATCGCGGAGCGCGCGGACGTGACACGCCGCACCTTCAGCCGGCACTTCACCGGCAAGGAGGACGCCGCCCTCGACTTCGTGCGCGGCGACGGCGACCGCATCAACGCGCTGCTGCGCGCCCGGCCCGCCGGTGAACCCCCGCTGCTCGCCTACCGCCGCGCGGTGCGCGCCTGGCTGGCCGACCGCGAGCACCCGGCCTGGCACGTGCGGCCGCGCATGCGGCGGCTGCTCGCCCTGGTGGACCGCGAGCCCGCCCTGTTCGCCGCGTACGAACGCATCCGGGTCGACGCCCAGGAGGAGTCGATCCGCATCCTCGCCGACCGGCTCGGCACCGACGACGTCCAGGACGTCCGTCCGGCCGTCGTGGTCGACGCCGCCGCCGGCGTCCTGACCGCCGCGCTGCGCCTCTGGGCGCGCGGCGCGGACCACGACTCGGGAGCCGCAGACCTGGCCGCCCTGGTGGAGCGGGCCTACGACGCCCTGATCGGGGAGGCCGCGTCCGCGGGCTCCCCCGGCACTACCGACAAGTGAGAGCACCATGAGCACCACCCCCGTCACCGACTACGCCTCCGAGTTCTCCGGCCGGACCGCGCTGGTCACCGGCGCCGCGTCCGGCATCGGTCTGGCCACCGCCCGCCGCCTGGGTGCCGGCGGCGCCCACGTCGTCATCGCCGACTTCAACGCGCAGGGCGCCGAGAAGGCCGCCGCCGAGCTGACCGCCGAGGGCCTGTCCGCCGCCGCCGTCGAGCTGGACGTCACCCGCCCCGCCTCCGTCGAGGCGGCCGTGCGGTTCGCCGTCGACACCTTCGGCGGCCTGGACCTGGCCGTGAACAACGCCGGCATCGGCGGCCCGAGCGCGCCGACGGGCGAGTACGACATCGACGCGTACGACCGTGTCGTGCGCACCAACCTCGACGGCGTCTTCTACTCGATGCGCTACGAGCTGCCCGTCATCGAGGCCGGCGGCAGGGGCGGCGCGATCGTGAACGTGGCCTCCGTCCTCGGCTCGGTGGCCTTCGCCGGCTCCCCCGCGTACGTCGCCGCCAAGCACGGCGTGGTGGGCCTGACCAAGTCGGCCGCCGCCGAGTACGCGGCGCGCGGCATCCGCGTCAACGCGGTCGGCCCCGGCTTCATCGAGACGCCCCTGCTGCGGGAGATGGACCAGGCCGCCTACGACGGCCTGGTGGGCCTGCACCCGGCCGGCCGCCTGGGCCGCTCCGAGGAGGTCGCCGAGCTGATCGTCTTCCTGCTGTCGGACCGCGCCTCGTTCGTGGCCGGCAGCTACCACCTGGTCGACGGCGCCTACACGGCCGTCTGAGCGCGGAAAGGGAATCAGGTCATGAAGGCACTGCAGTACCGCGCCATCGGCGCGCCGCCCGAGGTCGTCACCGTCCCCGACCCCGAACCCGGGCCGGGACAGGTCCTGTTGAAGGTCACGGCGGCCGGGGTGTGCCACTCCGACATCGCGGTGATGAGCTGGCCCGCGGAGGGCTTCCCGTACGAACTGCCGCTCACCCTCGGCCACGAGGGCGTCGGCACGGTCGCCGCGCTGGGCGCGGGGGTCACCGGGGTGCGCGAGGGCGACGCGGTCGCCGTGTACGGGCCCTGGGGCTGCGGGACGTGCGTCAAGTGCGCGGAGGGCAAGGAGAACTACTGCCTGCGCGCCGACGAACTCGGCATCCGGCCGCCCGGACTGGGCGCGCCGGGCGCAATGGCCGAATACATGCTGGTGGACGACCCCCGGCACCTGGTGCCCCTGGACGGTCTCGACCCGGTGGCGGCGGTTCCGCTGACCGACGCGGGACTCACGCCGTACCACGCGATCAAGCGTGCCCTGCCCCGGCTGGTGCCGGGCTCGGCGGCGGTCGTCATCGGCACGGGCGGCCTCGGGCACGTCGCCATCCAGTTGCTGCGGGCGCTGACCCCGGCGCGGGTGATCGCGCTCGACGTGAGCGAGGACAAGCTGCGGCTCGCCCGGGAGGTGGGCGCGCACGACGCGGTGCTGTCGGACGCCGCCGCGGCGGACGCGGTGCGCGCGCTCACCGGCGGCCTCGGCGCGCAGGCCGTCTTCGACTTCGTCGGCGCGCCGGCGACGGTGGCGACGGCGGGAGCGGTCGCGGCCGTCGAGGGCGAGGTGGCGATCGTCGGCATCGGCGGCGGCACCCTGCCGGTGGGTTTCGGCCGGCTGCCCTTCGAGGTGTCGGTCCACGCGCCGTACTGGGGCAGCCGGGGCGAACTGTCGGAGGTGCTCGCGCTGGCCCGGGCCGGTGCGGTCTTTGTGCACACCGAGACCTTCTCCCTCGACGAGGCCCCGCTCGCCTACGAGCGGCTGCACCACGGAAAGATCAACGGGCGTGCGGTGATCCTGCCGAACGGCTGATCGGCCCGGGCCCGCCCTCTCGGGGAACCTCCGGGACCGGAAGGGCAGTCGGAGCGGGCAGACCAACTCGCTTGTGGGGCAAGGCAATTCAGACAGTCGACGCAGAAGCGATCAGATTCCGAGCACTTTCGGAGCGAAGTACCGCTCCACCGTGCGAGACCGATCAATGACGGTGTGTACTGTGCTGCGGGTGCCCGGTCCGATCGCCTCGGGCCCCCTGCCTTCCCTGCACCCCCTGCCCTCCCGTCTCCGATCCGCCCGACCCTCCAGGAACCGAATCGATGATCGAATTACCGGACCTGGTGGCCGGCGGCCTCGCCGCCGGCACACTGTCCGCGCTCGCCCTCGGGGGCGGGCTGCTGCGATTACGACGGCAACGGACCCGGCAGCACGCGGAGATCACCGCGCTGCACACCCGGCTCGACGGCTCCTCCAAGGCGTTCACGGCCGAGGTCGCGCACCTGGCGGCCCGGCGGGTGCCCGCCGCCGTGCGCCAGGTCGCCCACCCCCACCTCGACGTCCCCGGCCCGCTCCAGCCCCTGACCTTCGGCACCCCCCTCGGCATCGCCCTGGAGAACGTCCTGCTGGCGGTGCAGTCCGAGGTCGCCGACCAGCGCACCCGCGTCGACGCCGCCGCACAGGCCGGCATGCGCGGCGCCACCCGGGAGATCCAGGCCGCCCTGTACCGGCTCCAGGACGCCCTGCGCGGCCTGCAACAGCGCTACGACGACCCCGAGTTGGCGCAGATCCTCTTCCAGCTCGACCACGAGAACGAGCAGTCGCTGCGCCGCGCCCAGGTCGCCGCGGTGGTGTGCGGGGCCTGGGTGGGGCTCGCCCGCGAGGAATCGCACCTGGTGGACGCGGTCACCGGCGGCCAGGCCCGGCTCGCCGGGTACCACCGGGTCACGGTCCACAACCACCTCGAACCCGGCACGGCCCTGGTCTCGCACGCCGTGGAGCCCGTCGCCATCGTCGTCGCCGAACTGCTCGACAACGCCCTGCGGCACTCCGCGCCGGACACCGACGTGGTGGTGAGCCTGGAACACGTCCACCACGGGGTGTGCGTCACCATCGACGACGCGGGCCTCGGCATGACCCAGGACGAACGCGACCGGGCCCGACGCCTGGTGGCCGGCAGCGCCCCCGTCCTGCTCACCGACCTCGGTGACCCGCCGCGCATGGGACTCGCCGCGATCGGCCGGCTCACCCGCCAGTTCGACCTGGCCGTCGACCTGTCCTCGGTCTCCCCCTACGGCGGCGTCCGCGCGGTCCTGCGGGTCGACAGCCGCCTCCTCAGCCACCTCGACCCGGCCGACCGGCCCCCGGCGGCGAGCGCCCCGCGAACGACCCGCAGAACCGCCCAGACCGCCCCTCCCGCCTCCCCGGCCCCTACCGCCCCGGCGGCCCCGGCACCGCCGTCCGCCCCCTCGGCTCCGACCGCACCGGCGGCCCCGTCCACCGCGCACGCCTACGGCGCGCAGGACACCGCCGCAGACCCCCTGCGCCACCCCGCGTCCCGCGACGCCGACGGGCTGCCGCAGCGCCGCCGCCGTACTCGCGCCACCGCCGCACCCGAGCGGTCCGCCCCGGAGCGGTCCGCACCCGAGCGGTCCGCGCCGCCACCGCCGGCGCGCCGCCCGGAGGACGCCGCCGCGGCACTCGGCGCACTCCAGTCCGGCACCGCCGCGGCCCGCTCCGGCGCCGCGGCCGCGCCCGAAGGGCCCGCACCGGCGGCCCACGACACCGACCACACCGACCACGAAGGAGGGGCGGCCCGATGACCAGCCGCAACACGGGCGACACGGCATGGGTGCTGGAACCG
The DNA here is from genome assembly GCF_044750285.1 of Streptomyces sp. NPDC088812. Lineage (NCBI taxonomy): Bacteria > Bacillati > Actinomycetota > Actinomycetes > Kitasatosporales > Streptomycetaceae > Streptomyces > Streptomyces sp. NPDC088812. The sequence continues at coordinate 233,095 of NZ_JBIVJP010000014.1, forward strand.
GTCCTGCAGGTGCCGCACGTGCTGGCCGCCGTCATGCTGACCCGCGACGGGCTCGTGACGGGGTACACCGACGCGCTGTCGCGGGCGTCGGCGGAGCGGGTGGCCGCCATCACCAGCACCGTGCAGGGAGCCTGCCGGACGGCGGCGGCCGCCTTCGCCGACCGGGACCGGGCGGAGGTGCGCCAGATCGTCATCGAGTCGGACCACGGCTACGTCCTGATCGTGCCGACGGACCACGGCACCTGTGTCGCCGCGTACGGGGACGGCGAGGTGCGCCTGGACCTGCTGGCGCACCGGGTCCACTCCCAGGTGGCGCGGCTCGGTGAGAAGGCCATGGCAGCCGTGCCCCGGGGAGCCGACGACACCGCCCCGGCATGACCGGCCGCCGGGCCGGCCGCCCCCTGGTCCCCGCCTACCTGTCGACCGGCGGGGTGGCCCGGCCCAGCCGCCCCCACCTGGAGCGGCTGTCGGTGCTCGCCCGCAGCGCCGAGCCCGTGCCGGCCGGGCTGCCCGCCGCCCAGCTCGCCCTGCTGGACGTCCTGGAGGGCGGCACGCTCACGGTGGTGGAGGCGGCGGCGCTGCTCCGGCTGCCGGTCTCCGCGGTGCGCGTCCTGGCGGGCGGTCTCGCCGACCGGGACCTGGTCCTCACCCGCGCGCCGGTCCCGCCCGCCGACCGGTTCGACCCCGACCTGCTGAAGAGAGTGGCCGATGGCCTCCGCGCCCTCAAGCACCCCTAGTGTCGGCGCACCCGACGCGATCCACCTGCCCGACACCGCCCGCGACCTGGTGAAGATCCTGGTCGCGGGGCCGTTCGGGGTGGGCAAGACGACCCTGATCGACTCGGTCTCGGAGATCCGGCCGCTGCACACCGAGGAGCCGCTCAGCGAGGCGTCCGCGCGGGTGGACGACCTGGCCGGGGTCCGGGAGAAGGCGACGACGACCGTCGCCATCGACTTCGGCCGGATCAGCCTGCCCGGCGGGGTGGTGCTGTACCTGTTCGGCACCCCCGGCCAGGAGCGGTTCCGGTCGCTGTGGGACGACATCGCCCACGGGGCGCTCGGCGCGCTGGTCCTGGTCGACAGCCGCCGGCTGGACGCGTCGTTCGACGTGCTCGGTCTGGTGGAGGAGAGCGGACTGCCGTACGCGGTCGCCCTCAACGCCTTTCCCGACGCCCCGCGGCACCACGGCGAGGAGCGGTTGCGGCGGGCGCTGGACCTGGAGCCGGGGACGCCGATGGTGACGTGCGACGCGCGCGACGCGGACTCCTCGATCGACGCGCTGCTCGCCCTGGTCGACCACCTGATCGAGGCAGGATCCGAGGAGGACCGATGACCGCTGCCCCGGACCGGACCGACGTCCCCCGGCCGGCGCCCGTACGGCTGTGGGAGGACGGCTTCGCGGCCGATCCGCAGCGCTACTACGCGGCCCTGCGCGCCCAGGGGCCCGTCGGCTGGGCCGAGCTGGCGCCCGGGGTGCCGGCGTACCTGGTCACGGACCGGAGCGCGGCGCTGGACGTGCTGCGCGACCCGGAGACGTTCTCGCACGACCCGCGCGCGTGGGAGGAGACCGTCCCCGCCGACTCCCCGGTGCTCGGCATGATGCGGTGGCGGCCCAACGCCCTGTTCGCCGACGGGGCCGCCCACGTCCGCTACCGCGCCACCCTCATCGACGTGTTCGACCTGGTGGAGCCGCACGACCTGCGGGCGCGCGTGCACCGGGCGGTGCGGCTGCTGGCCGGCCGGATCGGGCCGCGCGGCGAGGCCGACCTGGTCGGTGACTTCTCGCGGCCGCTGATGGCGCTGGTCCTCAACGACCTGTTCGGGCTGCCGGACAGCCAGGGCGACCGGCTCGACGAGGGGCTGGGCAAGATGATGGAGGGCGGCGCGCAGGCCGCCGAGGGCGAGGCCCAGTACGCCCGGTACGTCCTGGAGCTGATCGAGGCCAAGGCCGAGCGCCCCGGCGACGACCTGCCGAGCCGGCTCCTCGCCCACCCGGCCGGGCTGACCCGCGAGGAGGTCACCTGGCAGGTGTTCCTCACCCTGGGCGCCGGCTACGAGCCCACCGCGAACCTGCTCTCCAACACCCTGTCCCGCATCCTCGGCAACCCGGCCTACTACTCCACTCTGACCAGCGGCGCCCGCCCGGTCATGGACGCGGTGGTCGAGGTGCTGCACCACGAGACGCCGCTGGCCAACTACGGCGTCTACTACGCCCGCAGGCCGGCGGTCCTGCACGGGGTGCGGCTGCGCGAGGCGGTGCCCGTCGTGGTGTCGTACGGAGCGCTCGGCCTCCCCCGCGGCCCGCGGGACGGGGAGGGCTCCCCCCACGCCGGGCGGGAGGCCGCCGGCGGCCGTCACCCGCGCGACGCCTCGCACCTGTCGTGGGGTGCCGGTCCGCACGCCTGCCCGGTCCGGCAGCACACGATGCTGCTGGTCACGGAGGCGATCGAACGGCTCACCCAGTGGCTGCCCGATCTCGCCCCGGTCCTGCCCCGCGAGCGGCTGAGCTGGCGGCCTGGCCCGTTCCACCGCTCGCTGACCGCCCTGCCCGTCCGTTTCGCGCCCCGCTCCCCCGACCAGCCAGGAGTCCCGTCGTGACCCTCACGCCCCGCGTCGACCGCGTCGCCCTCGACCCGTTCGGCTCCGACATCCCGGGCGAGAGCGCCCGGCTGCGCGCCCTCGGTCCGCTCGTGCCCGTGGAGCTGCCCGGGGGCATCCCGGCCTGGGCGCCCACCGGCTACGACGTCCTGAAGGAGCTGATCCTCGATCCACGGGTCAGCAAGGACCCGCGCCGGCACTGGCGGCTGTGGCCCGAGATCGGTGAACACCCCTCCTGGGCCTGGATCCTGGGCTGGGTCGGCGTGGTCAACATGCTCTCCACGTACGGCGCCGACCACACGCGGCTGCGCAAGCTGGTGGCGCCGAGCTTCACCCACCGGCGCACGGAGGCGCTGCGGGAGCGGGTGGAGGCCATCACCGGGGAGCTCCTGGACGGTCTGGCGGACGGCGGTGAGGTGGTCGATCTGAAGGCGGGGTTCGCGCATCCGCTGCCGATGCGGATCATCTGCGAACTGTTCGGCGTGCCCGAGGGGATGAGGGACGCCACGGCCCGGCTGATCGCGGCCATCATGGACACCACCGACCCGAGCCCGGAGCACGCCGCGTTCGTGCAGGAGCAGATCGGCGCGGTGCTGGGCGGGCTCATCGCCCACAAGGTGGAGCACCCCGGCGACGACATGACGACCGAGCTGATCCGGGTGCGTGACGAGGACGGCGACCGGCTCGGCGACGAGGAGCTGCTGCACACGCTGCTGCTGGTGATCGGGGCCGGGTTCGAGACGACCGTGAACCTCATCGGGAACGCGGTGGTGGCGCTGCTGGACCGGCCCGAGCAGCTGGCGGCCGTGCGGCGGGGCGAGATCGGCTGGGAGGCGGTGGTGGACGAGACGCTGCGGGTGCATCCCTCGATCGCCTCGCTGCCGCTGCGGTTCGCCGTCGACGACCTGAAGGTCGGGGACGTGACGGTGCCGGCCGGGGACGCCATCATCACGACGTACGCGGCGGCGGGCCTGGACCCGGCGCGCTACGGGCCGGACGCGGACGTGTTCGACGCGGCGCGCGGGGCGGACGACCATCTGGCGTTCGGGATCGGGGTGCACCGGTGCATCGGCGCCCCGCTGGCCCGGATGGAGGCGCTGACCGCGCTGCCCGCCCTGTTCGAGCGGTTCCCCGAGCTGCGGCTGGACGCCGGCGCGGAGGCGCTGCGGCAGGTGCCGTCGTTCATCGCCTTCGGCTGGCGGGAGATCCCGGTCCGCCCGCGCGGCTGAGCGGCCGGGCGCGTGAGCGCGCGGGGGTACGACCGGTCCCCCGCTCCGGTCGTACCCCCGCGACGCCTCGAACCTACGTGCTCGGCGGGCGACTTGGGAATCGTGCCGGTGCCCGCTCGTCCGGCCGGAGGGCTCACCTGTGCACAGGTGCGTCCGGAAGGCCCGATTGCGCCGGGTGGAGGCGGGGCCGGTCGAGGTCACCGGTGATCAGATGGGCGAGGACGACCTCGTAGAGGTCGCTGCCGGCGGCGAGGAGCTGGCGTTCGAGGACGGGTTCGGCGCTGCGGACGTGCTCGCGGACGGTCTGGGCGTGGACGCCGAGCAGGTGGGCGGCGCGTTCGGCGTTGCCGCCGGCGGCGATCCAGGTGCGCAGGGTGCGGCGCAGGTCGCGGGGGTCGGTGTCCAGACGGGTGAGCAGGTCGCCGGCCCAGGAGTGCAGCGCGGGCCCGGTGAGCAGGTCGTCGAGGTGGACGGGGGCCGTGCCGGGGCCGGTGCGCCGCCCGTCGAGGCCGGCCTGCGCCGTGAGGGCGAGGTGGACGGCGGCGCGGACGGTGAGGTCGGCGAAGTCGGTGCCCAGGAGGGTCTCGACGCGTTCCATGCGGGCGCGGACGGTGTTCCGGCTGACGCCGAGGACCTTCGCGGCGTTGACGGCGGTGAACTCCAGGCCGAGGCGGGTGGTGGCGAGGAGTTCGGCGCGGGTGTGGTGCGGGAGGGTGTCGAGGGGGCGCAGCAGACGGGTCGTCCAGGCGTGCACGACGGTGGGGTCCATCAGGCGTTCGGGATGGGTGCGTTCGGCGTGGACGGCCGCCTTGCCGGGGCGGAAGTGGGCGACGGCGAGGGCGCTGACGGCCTGTCCGTAGGCGGTGGCGGTGTGGGCGAGGCCCTGGGGGAGGCTGCCGCCGAGGAAGGTGTCGGGGTGCCGGTCGCACAGGCCGCGCAGGGCGGGGCCGGCGGTGTCGTGCGGGGCGACGACGATGACGTGGGCGTCCATGGCGGGGCAGCGGACGACCAGGGCGTGGTCGCGGGTGGCGGCGATGCACGCCTCGGCGAGGCGGTCGCGGTCCTCGGGCGTGCTCTCGACGACGTAGACGCAGGCGGTGTCGGTGTCGAGGAGGCCGGGCCACAGGCCGGCCGCGACCCGGCGGGCGGCGACGGTGTCCTCGACCATGAGCAGCTGGAGAATGGCCAGGCGCAGGTCGGAGGTGGCGCGGGCGAGGCGCTGTCCGGTGGCGGTGGTGCGTTCGGCGCACAGCAGCAGGGCGAGGGCGGCCGTGGTGTGGGTGACGACCTCGGAGGTCCTCCGGTCGAAGGGGGCGGTGCGGGAGACGGTGAGGACGCCGGCGCCGGCGGGCGGCGGCAGTTCGACCCGCAGCAGCCGCAGGTGGCGGCCGTCGTCCTCGCAGGCGGCGGAGGCGATGCGGCCGGCGACGATGTCGGCGGCCAGGTGCTCGTCCAGGGGGACGGTCCGGCCGGCGAGGGGGGTGCCGGTGTCGTCGCGCAGTGAGACGGTCGCGTCGACGGTGGCGGCCAGCCAGTCGACGATCCTGCGGACGTCGCGTGCGGCGGGGCGCAGGTGGTCGAGGAGTTCCTGCTCCCACGTCGACTCGGCGGAGTCCGTCACGTCCGTGTGACGTTTCCCGTCCACGTCCGTGTGACGATTCTCGGCGTCCCGGCCAGCCATGTGTCGGCGTTCTCCTCGTCCTCGCGGCCCCGGTCGGGGCCGAACCCGTCATATCGGTCAGGGACGTTACCTCACCCGAGACCCGCGCCCGCCCACCGCGCCCGCGGGTGCGGGCGGAGCGGGCGGGCGCGGCGACGGAGCGGGTGGCCGTCGGCGGAGGGAGCGGCCGGGAGGGGGCCGGTCACTCGGACGGTGCGGACCTCCGCATGCCGACGGCGGCCAGGACCGCGCCGACGACGCACAGCAGGCCGGTGACCACGGAGGCCGTGTGCAGGCCGTTCATGAAGGCCTGGCCGCTGCCCTCGACGACGGCCGCCCGCAGCTGCGCGGGCATGCCCTCGGCGACGGGGGCCACGCCCATGGCGACGGCGTCCTTGGCCTCCTCCAGCCCGGCGGCCGCGGCGGCGGGGACTCCGGCGCGGGTGAGCTCGCCGCCCAGGGTGGAGCCGGCCTCGGAGCTGATCACGGAGACCAGGACGGAGGTGCCGAGGGCGCCGCCGATCTGGAGGGTGGTGGCCTGGAGGCCGCCGGCGACGCCGCCGTCCCTGACCGGGGCGTTGCCCACGATGGCGTCGGAGGAGGCCGCCAGCACCATGCCGACGCCGAGGCCGAGCGCGACGAACGGCGGCCACATGGTGGCGTAGGAGGAGTCGGTGGACCAGGTGAGCATGCCGAAGCAGGCGGCGGCCTGGAGGACCATGCCCAGCGGCATGCAGAAGCGGGCGCCGAACCGGCCGGTGAGGGCGGCGCCGAGCGGGGAGGCGACGAGCGAGGCGAGGCTCAGCGGGAGGGTGCGGACACCGGCCTCGACGGGGGTGAAGCCGCGCACGTTCTGCAGGTACAGCATGATGAAGAAGATCGCGCCGAGCATCACGAAGAAGTTGAGCGCGGTGATGACCGCGCCGATGGTCAGCGCGCGGCTGCGGAACAGGCGCATCGGCAGCAGCGGGTGTTCGATGCGGGTCTCGTACCGGCCGAAGACGGCGAGGAGGACGAGTCCGGCGAGGACGGCGCCCCAGGTGCCGGCCGCGGTCCAGCCCCAGGTCTCGCCCTTGACGACGCCGAAGACGAGGCTGAGCAGGCCGAGGGCGAGCAGGATCACGCCGGGGACGTCGAAGCGGTGGTGTCCGGTGGAGTTCTTCGACTGCGGCAGGACGAGGGCGCTGAAGACGAACGCGACGACACCGATGGGGAGGTTGATGTAGAACACCGACTCCCAGCTGACGTTCTCCACGAGGAGTCCGCCGACGATCGGGCCGAGCGCGGTGGAGACGGCGGAGACCATGGCCCAGATGCCGACCGCCATGCCGAACCTGCGGGGCGGGAACACCGCGCGCAGCAGTCCGAGCGTGCTGGGCATCAGCAGACCGCCGAAGACGCCCTGGAGGGCGCGGAAGACGATGACGCCGGTGATCGAGCCGGACAGGCCGATGGCGACCGAGGAGACGGCGAATCCGGCGACGCCGGCCAGGTAGAAGGTGCGCCGGCCGAAGCGGTCGCCGAGCTTGCCGCCGAGGATCAGGGTGGCGGCGAGGGCGAGCAGGTAGGAGTTGGTCACCCACTGCAGGTCGGCGGTGGAGGCGTTCAGGTCGCGCCCGATCTCCGGGTTGGCGATGGCGACGACGGACGCGTCGAGCTGGACCATGAACAGGCCGAAGGCGACCGCGCAGAGGGTGAGCCAGGGGTTGGAGCGGAAGCGGCCGGGGGCCGGGGGCTGCTCCGCGCTGCGCGCGGGCACGCCGGAGGGATCCACGGTCGTGGACGACATGGAGAGGCCTTGTCTGTGTGCGTGAGGTCTGTGTGCGTGAGGTGGGGAAGCGGGCGGGGCACGGCCGCGTCGCACGGCGGCGCCGTGCGGCGAGGGGCGTGCGAGGGGACCCGCGGAGGGGCCCGTGGAAGGACCCGCGGAGGGAGGTGTCAGTGCGCGGCGGCGTGCAGGTGGCGCGTGAGCGACGTGAGCGCGCCGAGCGCGGAGCCGAGCGCGTCCATCTCGCCGTCGGTGAGGGCGTCCAGCGCCTCGGCGAGGTAGGCGGTCTCGAGGTCGCGGACCTCCGCCAGGCGCCGGCGGGCGGTCGCCGTCGGGTACAGGTGGGCGACGCGCTTGTCGGCGCTGTCCTGCCGGCGCTCCAGCAGGCCCTGTGCGGTGAGCTGGGAGACCAGGGCGCTGACGTTGTTGGGCTTCATCAGCAGGGCCTCGGCGGCCTCGCGGACGGTGGCGCCCTCCTGCTGCGCGACGAACTTCAGCAGCAGGAGCTGCCCCTCGGGCGGCTTGGGCAGGGGGTAGGTGGACCCGACACGGCGGTCCAGGGCCCGGTGCAGCGCGGGGAGGCAGGCCGCGAGCTCGGAGGCCACGCGGTCGGTGCCCCGGGAAGGCGCGCTGGTGTCGGACATGTGTGCAGTGTAAGTATCCGCAGATACCTATGTCAAAAGAGGTATCTGGCCGGAGCCGCCCGGCCCCGGCCGGCCCCGCGGCAGCCCCCGCGACGCCCCCGTGACTGCGCGGGGCCGACGGCCTGCGCGGCTCGCCGCGCGGCACGGAATAAGCTCGGCGGATGGCGAAGTACTACGACGTGCACCCCGACAACCCCCAGCCCCGCACCATCGGCCAGGTCGCGGCGGCCATCCGGGGGGACGCGCTCATCGCGTACCCGACGGACTCCTGCTACGCGCTCGGCTGCCGGATCGGCAGCCGGGACGGTGTCGATCGGATCCGGTCCATCCGCGAGCTGGACGACCGGCACCACTTCACCCTGGTCTGCCAGGACTTCGCGCAGCTCGGGCAGTTCGTGCGGGTGGACAACGACGTGTTCCGCGCGATCAAGGCGTCGACGCCCGGCAGCTACACCTTCATCCTCCCGGCGACGAAGGAGGTGCCGCGCATGCTCCAGCACCCGAAGAAGAAGACCGTGGGCGTGCGCATCCCGGACCACGTCGTCACCCAGGCCCTGCTGGCCGAGCTCGGCGAACCGCTGCTGTCGAGCACCCTGCTGCTGCCCGGCGAGGAGGAGCCGCTGACCCAGGGCTGGGAGATCAAGGACCGGCTCGACCACGTCGTGGACGGGGTGCTCGACTCCGGGGACTGCGGCACCGAGCCGACCACGGTCATCGACTTCTCCGGCGGCGAGGCGGAGATCGTGCGCCACGGGGCGGGTGACACCACACGGTTCGAGTAGGCGACACCTCGGGCGCCCGGGTCAGGGCGCCGCGGAGATCCGTCAGAAGCTCCCTGAGGGACGCCCCGCCCGCCGGGGGTCCTCACGGCCGGTTGGATGGTGCGTGCAACGATGGGGCACGGCCGGGCCCCGCCGGGCCGGTCGACTGCTCGCCGTGAACCGCGCAGAGAGGCACCCCCTTGACCTCCGTACAGGGAACCGCTGTGGACATCCCCACCGAGGACGGCGTCGCCGACGCCTATCTCGCCCACCCCGGTGACGGGGCACCCCGTCCGGGCGTGCTGCTGTACCAGGACGCGTTCGGGCTGCGCCCGCACCTGCGGGCGATGGCGGACCGGCTGGCCGGGGCCGGGTACACCGTGCTGGTGCCGAACCTGTTCTACCGCCACGGGCGGGCCCCCGTCGTGGAACTGCCCGAGTTCATCGACCCCTCCGCACGCCCGGAGATCTTCGCGAACCTGCGACCGATCATGCAGTCGCTGACGAACGACCTGGCCATGCGGGACGCCGACGCGTACCTGCGCTGGCTCGCGGAGAACCCGCTGGTCACGGAGGGTCCGGTGGCGGTGACCGGCTACTGCATGGGCGCCCGTCTCTCCCTGCTGACCGCCGGGACGCACCCGGACCGGGTCGCGGCGGCGGCCGGCTTCCACGGCGGCCGGCTGGCGACGGACACGCCGGACAGTCCGCACCTGGTGGCCGGCCGCGTCACCGCCGAGCTGTACTTCGGCCACGCCGACGACGACCCGTCCCTGCCGCCCGAGCAGATGGAGCGCCTGGACGCCGCGCTGACCGAGGCCGGGGTCCGTCACCACTGCGAGGTCTACCCGGGCGCGCACCACGGCTTCACCCAGGCCGACACCGCCGCGTACCACGAGGAGGGGGCGGAGCGGCACTGGACGGCGCTCCTGGACCTGCTCAAGCGCACGTTCTGACGCTGCGACGGCTCCCCGGTTCAGGCCTGTCCGACGCTGGACCCGCTGAGCTGAACGCGGCGGCCTGAGCTGAACGCGGCGGCGTCCCGCACCCGGAGGGAGTCCGCGTGCGGGACGTCGGTCAGGGGGTGCGGATCAGCCGGTCGTGACGGCGGTGTCGTCGACCACGAAGCTGGTCTGGAGCGAGGAGTCCTCCACCCCGGTGAACTTCAGGGCCACGGTGGAGCCCGCGAAGGAGCCGAGGCTGAAGGACTTCTGCACGTAACCGGAGGCCGCGTTGAGGTTGGAGTAGGTGGCCAGGGTGGTCGACCCGGCGGTGACCGTCAGCTTGTCGTACTGGGTGCTGGTGGTGGTCTCTGCCGTGTCGACGTGCAGGTAGAAGGTGAACGTGGTGTTGGTGCAGCCGCTCGGGATCGTCACCGACTGCGACAGCGTGTCGGTGTGGGTCGAGCCGTAGCCGTCGAGCCAGGCCTTGTAGGAGCCGGTGCGGGCCGCCTGGCTGCTGGAGTTGGTGATGACACCGCTCGACGCCGTCCAGGTGGTGCTGCCCGACTCGAAGCCCTGGTTGCCCAGGAGCTGGGCCGAGGTGCAGGAGCCGCCGCCTCCGGAGGAGCTGACCGTCCAGGTGAAGGACGCGGTGCCGGTGGCGCCGGTGGAGTCGGTCACCGTCACGGTGGTGCTGGAGGAGCCGGCCGTGGTCGGCGTACCGGAGATCAGCCCGGTGGAGGAGCTGATCGACAGGCCGGCGGGCAGGCCGCTCGCCGCGTAGGTCAGGGAACCGCTGTTGGTGCTGCTGGCCGCGATCTGGAGGCTGACGGCGGTGCCGACGGTGGCCGACTGGCTGCCCGGGTTGGTGACCGTGACGCCCGTCGACGGGACCGTGATGTGGCTGCCGACGTTGATGCCCGCGAAGGCGTTGCCGACCCCGGCGTACTGGGTGGAGCTGGAGCCGTAGAGCGCCGTGGCCGCGTTCAGGGCGGCGGTGCGGGCGCCCGCGTAGTTGGTGCTGGACGTCATGTACGTCGTCAGCGCCTTGTACCAGATCTGGAGGGCCGCGGCCCGGCCGATGCCGGCGACGGCGACGCCGTCGGAGGTCGGGCTGTTGTAGGTGACGCCGTTGATGGTCTTGCTGCCGCTGCCCTCGGAGAGCAGGTAGAACATGTGGTTCGCCGGGCCCGAGGAGTAATGGACGTCGAGGTTGCCGATGCCGGAGTACCAGCTGTCGGCGGAGGAGCCGTCCTTGTCGGGCTCGTCCATGTAGCGCAGCGGGGTGCCGTCGCCGTTGATGTCGATCTTCTCGCCGATGAGGTAGTCGCCGACGTCGGTGGAGTTGGCCGCGGAGAACTCCACGCCCGTGCCGAAGATGTCGGAGGTGGCCTCGTTCAGCCCGCCGGACTCACCCGTGTAGTTGAGGTTCGCGGTGTTGGAGGTGACGCCGTGGGTCATCTCGTGGCCGGCGACGTCCAGCGAGGTCAGCGCGTGGGTGCTGCTGGTGCCGTCGCCGTAGGTCATGCAGAAGCAGTCGTCATCCCAGAAGGCGTTGACGTACGCCGAGCTGTAGTGGACGCGCGAGTAGGCGGCGACGCCGTCGTTCTTGATGCCGCTGCGCCCGAACGTGTTCTTGTAGAAGTCCCACGTCACCTGGGCGCCGAAGTGGGCGTCGACACCGGCGGTCTGGGTGTTGGAGCCGGAGCCGGTGCCCCAGACGTCGTCGGAGTCCGTCATCAGGGTGCCGGTGCCCGACGTGCCGTTGTTGAGGCTGTACGTCTTGTGGCCGCCGCGGGTGGTGTCGTACAGCTGGTACGTCGAGCCGGACAGCGTGGTGCCGATGGTCACCGTGCCGCTGTACTGGCTGTTGCCGGTGCCGGTCTTGATGTCCTCGTAGCGGTGCAGCTCCGCGCCGGTGGTGGCGTCGGTGACGACGTGCAGCCGGCTGGGGGTGCCGTCGTCCTGGAGTCCGCTGACCACCGTCTCCCAGGCGAGCTTCGGGGTGCCCTCGCCCGCCCAGATCACCTTGCGGGCGCTGTCGGCGGCGGGGTCCTGGGCGTCGAGCGCCTCGGCGGCCTTCAGGGCCTTGGTCTCGGCGGCCGCCTTGCTGTACGTGGGCGTGGTGGACTTGACCGAGACGGTACGGCGGTCGTTGTTGAAGGTCGTGCTCACCGTGCCGGCGGCCGACGAGGCCGGGGGCGTGTGCACGACGAGGTCGCCGCCGAGGACGGGCAGGCCCGCGTACGTGCGCTCGTAACGGGTGTGCACGGTGCCGTCGTTGTCCTTGACGACGTCCTTGACGACCAGCTTCTCCTGGGCGCCGAGGCCCAGGGTGTCGGCCGTCCGGCCGGTCCTCGTCTCGGCGCTCTTGATCAGTGCCGTGCGCTGGGCGGGCGTGAGCTCGGCGGGCAGGCCGCCGGCGCGCAGGGGGCTGGGGTGAGGTGCGGCGGCGGGCTGCGCCGCCGCGGGGGTGGACGGAACACCGAGAGCGAGGACGGCGAGCGTGGAGAGCAGGGCGGCTCCGGCCGCGGTCCGCTTGCGGGGGTTGGGTCTCACTCGTACTCCTACTGCGGCGGCCGCGGGTGGCGGCCGGTGACAGACCGGGCAGACGGGTGTGCTGTCCGGCACGAGCTGAGGTGTGCGGGACCTCGAGCGCTGTGGGGGGTCGACGTGCCGCGGGCGAGCGGCAGTTGGGTGGAGGATGACAGTGTTGTCCGGGGCATGTCATCCACAGGCCGGAGCTTCGAGGGTTATCCCTCGGTGCGGTTCAGCTCTCCTTCCCGGCGGACTCACCGGAAGGGCTTGCTTTCACCGGTGGATCACACGTAGACCTTCCCCTACAACAAACGTCGCTCTGGGGGGAGTTGGCGATGGAAGGCACGATTGACGGCTTCCGGTACGGGGTGGTGACCCCGATCGCGGCCTATGTGATGGCTTGTCTGGGAGGGGCCCTGGGGCTGCGCTGCATCGTGCGCTCGCTGATCAACGGGCCTGCGTGGAAGCCGGGCTGGCTGGCCCTGGGAGCCGTGTCGATCGGCTGCGGGATCTGGACGATGCACTTCATCGCCATGATCGGGTTCCAGGTGGAGGAGACCCGGATCGGCTACCACGTCGGGCTGACCGTGCTCAGTCTGGTCGTCGCGGTCGTGGTCGTGGGCATCGGGGTGTTCGTCGTGGGGTACCGCGGCGCGGGCGGCGCGGTGCTGTGCCTCGCGGGATCGGTCACCGGGATCGGGGTGGCCGCCATGCACTACCTGGGCATGGCGGCGATGCAGCTCAACGGCAGCATCGGCTACGACCCGGCCACGGTCGCCCTCTCCGTGCTGATCGCGGTCATCGCCGCGACGGCGGCCCTGTGGGCGGCCGTCACGATCCGCGGCTTCGTGATGAGCCTCGGGGCGAGCCTGGTGATGGGCGTCGCCGTGTCCGGGATGCACTACACCGCCATGGCCGCCGTCAGCGTCCATGTGCACGGCACGATGTCCTCCTGGGCCGGCGACACCCCGACCTCCCTGCTGCTGCCGATGCTCATCGGGCCGATCGTCTTCCTGGTGCTGGCCGGGGTGGTGGTGATGTTCGACCCGCTCCTCGTCCTCGGGGACGGCGAGTGGAACCCGCCCGCCGGGACCGGCCGGGCCGCCCCGGCCGACCAGCCGTCGCGCCGGAAGGCCACCGGACGCTCGTGGAGCAGCGGCTGAGCCGGCGCACGGCGCTCACACACGCACACGCACGCCGGCAACCGCCGTCCCGGACAAGGCGGTTCACCACCCCCCGGCCGGCCCTCCCTCCTTGATCGATTGCTACGGTGCACCGATGGCCACATCCTCACGCGAGACCGCCGAAGGCGCCGGCTGGGGCGACGCCGGCCGGGGCGCGTACCAGCAGCTCATGCCCGGCGGGGTCCGGAAGATCTCGTGGCTGGACCCCAGGATGCTGTGGGCGGCGCGCAACGGTGTGCTGGCGTCCTGGTTCGGCGATCCCACCGGCCGCACGCGCGCCCGGTGGGTGGCGCAGCGGGAGGCTGCCGGGGCGCCGGCCGACAAGGTGATCCGGCGCACGGACCCGGACCGCTTCTCCTTCATGGTCATCGGTGACACCGGAGAGGGCGACGACCCCCAGTACGCGGTCGTCCCCGGCTTCCTGAAAGCCGGTCAGGACACGCGGTTCGCCGTCCTGGCCAGTGACGTGATCTACCCCGTCGGCAGCGCGGACGACTACGACGGCAAGTTCTTCCGGCCGTACCGGGACTACCGGGCGCCGATCTACGCGATACCCGGCAACCACGACTGGTACGAGGACCTCGGCGGGTTCATGCGCGTCTTCTGCGACGACGCCCCGCCCCTGCCCGCCGAACCCGCCCCGCGCCCGCTCACCCGGGCCTGGCTGCGCTCGCTGCTGTGGCACCGGCCCCGCCCGGACGACGGCCACCGCCTGGACGAGGCCCGTGCGCTGCGCTCCGCGGAGTGCCAGCGGGCGGTGCAGCCGGGACCGTACTGGGCGATCGACTCCGGGCCGGTGCGGATCATCGGCATCGACACGGGCCTGCTGGGCACCCTGGACGCCGAACAGGGCGCGTGGCTGCGGGAGGTGTCCCGGGGGCCACGGCCGAAGATCCTCGTCACCGGCTCGCCCCTGTACGTGGACGGCGAGCACCACCCGTGCCCCATCGAGGGCGGCGGCACGGTCGACGAGATCGTGCGCGATCCGGAGCACCACTACGTCGCGGCGATCGGCGGCGACATCCACAACTACCAGCGCTACCCGGTGCGTCTGGAGGACGGCCGCACCCTCCAGTACGTCGTCGCGGGCGGTGGCGGCGCGTTCATGCACGCCACGCACACCATTGCGCGCGTCGACGTCGCCGGGGTGACCGAGGCCGACTTCCGCTGCTATCCGCTGCGCGGCGACTCCCTCGCCTTCTACAGCCGCCTGTACGGCCGCCGGCTGCGGCTGCGCCGCTTCTTCACCCTCACCGAGGCCGAGGCCACGGCCGTGGTCGCCGAGCGGCTGGGCATCCCGCCGACCCGGACGCCGGGCGGGGAGGTCCGGCTCACCCGGCGGATCCGGCTGGTCGCCGGGCTGCTCGGGGCCGGCCGCCGCCCCGACCGCACCGCCCGCGTGCGCCTGCCCGTGCGCAAGATCTACACGCAGTTGTTCTCGCCGGGCTCGGCGACGTACAGCCCGCCCTTCTTCAAGTGCTTCCTGCGCCTGGACGTGACCCCGGAGAGCCTGCGGCTGCGCTGCTACGCGGCCACCGGCAACCGTGCGCAGGAACTGGACCCGCCGGTCGAGGACGAGTTCACCGTTCCCCTGGCCTGAACCCCGTTGCGAGAAGGGGATCATGACGGCCGTCCCCCGCCCGCCCGGTACCCGGCCACGGGCGATGGGGCAACGTCGGGTACGAGCGGGTGCGGCCCCGCAGGGTCCGGCGCGCCCACTGGTCGCGCCGGACCGGGTCGGACCGCATGGCGCGCCGAAGCCGGGCCCGGTGTCGGGCCCGCGGCCCGGTGTCATGGGCCGGGGCACCCGGCGGCGCCGGGCGGCGGACTCACCAGCGGCCCGGCGCGGTCCCGGTCACCGGCTCCGACGGCCTGCCGTCCACGCCGACGGGCACGTCGCCGGCGAGCATCACCCGGTGCATGGTGCGCGGGAAGGAGAGGTGGGCGTTGTCGCCGGGGGCGAGGTGGATGGTGGCCCGGTTGTCCCAGAAGGCGACGCTGCCCGGCTCCCAGCGGAAGCGGACCGTGTACTCGGGCCGGGTGGCCTGCTCGAGGAGCATCTCCAGGACCGCCGCGCTCTCCGCGCGGGAGAGGCCGGTGATCTGCTCGACGTAGTAGCCGTTGACGTACAGCACGCGCTCCCCGGTCTCCGGGTGGACGCGCACCAGGGGGTGCACGGACGCCACCTGGTGGTCCAGCAGGTGGCGCAGGTACGCGTCGTCGCCGGGGCGGGGCTGGTAGCCGACGCCGAGCCGGTGCTCGGCCCGCAGCCCGTCGACGAACCCCCGTACGGGCGCGGAGAGTCCGGCGTAGGCGGCGGCGAGGTTGGACCAGGTGGTGTCGCCGCCGTAGGGCGGTACGGTCTCGGCGCGCAGGATCGTCGCGGCCGGCGGGTCGATGCGGGCGCCGTGGTCGCAGTGCCAGCCGCGCAGCAGGGTGTGGCGGCGGCGCCGCAGCCACTCGTCGTGCTCCATGCCGAACCGGCCGCCGAGCTCCAGCCGGTCGGCGGTGGTCTCGATCTCCGGGACGTCGGCCGGGGAGGCGCCGCCCCGCTTGCGCGGCGCGACCGGCTCGCCGAACCGCCGGGCGAACGCCACGTGTCCGGCGTGGTCGAGGCGCTGCCCGCGGAAGAACACCACCTTCCAGCGCAGCACCGCCTCCCGGACGGCGGCCACCTGGGTGTCGTCGAGTCCCTCGGCCAGGTCGACGCCCGTGATCTCGGCGCCGATGTGCCCGGCGACCGGCCGCACCTCCAGTCCGGCCGCCCGCACGGCCCCGTCCGTCGTCCGGCTGTCCGTCGTCATGCGTGCTCCGATCGTCGTCGGGTGCGGCCCGGTGCCGCCCGCAGGCTTCCTCCCCCACCCCTGCGGTTGATCAATCCTCGCTCCGTCCCCGAAGCTGGGAGCGACGGTACGGTCGAGGAAAGGCGCGACGGTGAGCAACCTCTCGGTGCACACGCTCAACGACGGAACGAAGCTGCCCGCTCTGGGGCTCGGCACCTGGCCGATGGACGACGCGCAGGCGGAGGAGGCGGTGACCGCGGCGGTCCGGCAGGGCTACCGGCTGATCGACACGGCGGTGAACTACCGCAACGAGACGGGCGTCGGCCGCGGCATCGCCCGTGCCGGCGTGCCCCGTGAGGAGATCGTCGTCACCACGAAGCTCCCCGGCCGCCACCACGGGTACGAGGAGACCCTCGCCTCCTTCGAGGAGTCCCGCCGCCGTCTGGGCGTCGACCACGTGGACCTGTACCTGATCCACTGGCCGCTCCCCCGTCAGGGCCGGTACGTCGACTCCTGGCGGGCCATGATCAAGCTCCGTGAGGAGGGTCTGGTCCGCTCGATCGGCGTCTCCAACTTCACCGCCGGGCACATCGAGCGGCTGGAGAAGGAGACGGGCGTCCTGCCGTCCGTCAACCAGATCGAGGTGCATCCGCTCCTGCCGCAGGACGAGCTGCGCGCCGTCCACGAGGCCAAGGGCATCGTCACCGAGAGCTGGAGCCCCCTGGGCCGCGGCTCGGACCTCCTGGCGGACCCGGCCGTCGCCTCCGTCGCCGAGGCGCACGGGGTGACTCCGGCCCAGGCCGTGCTGCGCTGGCACGTCCAGCTCGGCGCGGTGCCCGTCCCGAAGTCGTCCGACCCCGGGCGGCAGGGCTCCAACCTCGATGTGTTCGGCTTCGAGCTGGACGCGGCGCAGATGGCGGCGCTCACGGACCGCGCCCACCGGCGGCTGGGCGGCGACCCGGAGGCGCACGAGGAGTTCTGACCGGCAGGGCCCCGACGGCCGGAGGACCACCGGACGCCGGGGCCCGCCGCCCGGTGCGGAACGCCGGGGCCCGCCGCCCGGTGCGGAACGCCGGGACCCACCGGGCGGCCTGACGGGCGCCGGGGGGTCAGGAACCGTGGGCGCGCAGTGCTTCCAGGGCACGGTCGGCGTGGGTGTTCATGCGCAGCTCGCTGCGGACCACCTCCAGGACGGTACGGTCCTGCCCGATGACGAAGGTGACCCGCTTGGTCGGGGCCAGGGAGAAGCCGCGCTTCACGCCGAACCGCTCCCGCACCGCGCCGTCGGCGTCGGACAGCAACGGCATGCCGAGGGTGTGGCGTCCGGCGAACTCCTGCTGCCGGTCGACGGAGTCACCGCTGATGCCGACGGGCCGCGCGCCGACGGCGGCGAACTCGGCGGCCAGGTCGCGGAAGTGGCAGGCCTCCGCGGTGCAGCCGGCGGTCAGGGCGGCGGGGTAGAAGAAGAGCACCACCGGCCCCTCGACGAGCAGTTCCGTGAGGCTGCGCACCGTCCCGGTCTCGTCGGGCAGCGCGAAGTCCTCGACCAGGTCACCGGTCCGCGGTGTGGCGCTCATCGGCCCGCCTCCCCGGTGCCGGCGCGCCCGGCGACACTGCGGGCCCACAGCACGAGCGGCACCTGGAGGGGAAGCCGGCCGATCGCCGCGGCCTTCAGCGGGGCGGGCCGGTGGCGCCAGTCGAGCGCCATCTTGACGTTGGCGGGGAAGACGCCGACGAAGAACGCCGTCGCGGCCAGGGCCGCCGCCCGGCGGGTCCGGGGCATCGCCACCCCCGCCGCGAGCGCCAGTTCGGCGACGCCGCTGGCGTACGTCCAGGCCCTGGGCGAGCCGGGCAGCGCGCGGGGAATCACCGTGTCGAACGGGCGTGGGGCCGCGACATGGGCGATGCCCGCGCCGGCCAGCAGGCCCGCGAGCAACAGGGGTGAGCGTTCGGACCGGGACACGGTTCCTCCTCTGACGGCCTGCGCTGCACGGCCTGCGCTGCACGGCCTGCTACGACGGTCTGCTCCGACGGTCTGGCGGGCGATCCTACTGGAAAGTAAGGACGGGGCCCGGAGGGGGTCCCAAGTCGCCGCAGCCGTACGGCGGGAGGCGCGGGGCGGGGCGGGGCGGGGCGGGAGATGCGAGCCACGGAGGCGCAGGGCGGGGCGGGAGATGCGAGCCACGGAGGCGCAGGGCGGGGCGGGAGATGCGAGCCACGGAGGCGGGAGGCGGGAGGCGGGGCGGGAGGCGCAAGCCGTGGGGGCGGGGCCGGCAGGTCCGTGCCCCGGCCCTTGCGCGGGCCGCCGTCCAGGCCGTCAGGCGCCGCCCGCGGGCGGCGGCACCGTTCGCTCGGTCTCCTCGTCGACGGCGTGGGAGAGCAGGTCGTCGACCATGCGGTGGAAGAGCGCGGCGAGCTGCCCCAGGTCCTCGGGGGTCCACCCGGACAGCGCCGCCTGCATGCCGCGGGCGCCCGCGTCGCGGACCCGTTCCACGGCCGCGCGGCCGTCGTCGGTGAGCTGGATCCGCTGCGCCCTGCCGTCGTCGGGGTCCGGCACCCGGACGACATGGCCGGACTTCTCGAGGTGCTGCACGGTCCGCGTGACGTGCGAGGCCTCCACCCCCAGCCGCTGGGCCAGCTCCCCCGGCCGCAGCGGTTCGGTGTCGGCGATCTGGCGTAGCAGGGCCACGGCGGCGCGGTCCAGGGGGACACCGGCCAGTGCCATCAGCCGGTCGTGCCGACGGGCACGGGTGCTCAGGTAGGTGATGCGCGTGAGCGCCCGCTCGATCTCGGTCACGTCCGCCGAGGCGGGGGCGGAGGACAGCGGTTCGGTCGACATACGACCCACCGTACCATCTTGTTGCGTAAGTCAAGTAAGTTGTCGTGCGGGTGCGCGCCGAGCGGGCCGGGGGCGTTCCCGGCGCGCCACCCCGCCCCGGCCCGGCTCACAGGCGCCCCGCCCCCCGTTCCCCGCGCAGCAGCCACGCCAGGTACGCGCCGCCCGCCACGCCCGTCACCACACCGACCGGCAGCAGGGACGAGCCGGTGAGGCGCTGGGTGGCGAAGTCGGCGGCGGAGACCAGGAGGGCGCCCGTCCAGGCGGCGGGCAGGAGGTTCGGGCCGGCGGCGCGGGTGAGGCGGCGGGCCAGTTGCGGGGCGGCCATCGCGACGAAGGGGATCGGGCCGGCCGCGGCGACCGCCATCGCGGTCAGACCGGTGCCGACGCCGAGCAGGGCCAGGCGGCTGCGTTCGGGCGGGACGCCGAGGGCGGCGGCGGTGTCGTCGCCCATCTCCAGCAGGGTCAGCCGGCGGGCGTACACCAGGACGACGGGGAGCAGCGCGGCGAGGCCCAGCGCGGCGATGCGGACGTCCGTCCAGTCGCGGGCGTTGAGCGAGCCGATCGTCCAGCTCGCCGCCTGGGCCGCCTTGCCGATGTCGGCGCGCACGTAGAGGAAACTGGTCGCCGAACCGAGCACCGCGGAGGCCCCGATGCCGACGAGGACGAGCCGGTAGCCGTGCACGCCCCGTTTCCAGGCGAGGACGTAGACGGCCGCGGCGGTGGCGAGGCCGCCGCAGACCGCGCCCAGCGCCGTCTGCGGGGCGCCGGCGTCGAACAGGATGATCGCGACGAGCGCGCCCGCCGAGGCGCCGTTGCCGAAGCCGGTGATGTCCGGGCTGCCGAGCGGATTGCGCGTCAGCGACTGGAACACCGCGCCCGCCAGGCCCATCCCGAAGCCGACCAGCACGGCGACGAGGGCCCGCGGCAGACGCAGGTCCATGACGATGAACTCGGCGCCGGGCGGTCCCGACCCGGCGAGGGTGCGCACCACCTCGACGGGCGTGAGCGCGTAACTGCCGGTGCCCAGGGAGAGGATCAGGGCGCAGCCGGTGAGCGCCGCGAGCACGGCGCAGGTGAGCAGGGTGCGCGGGACGCAGCGCAGGGACCAGGTGCCGGTGCGCAGGACGGTGGCGGCGCGGGGGTTCTGGAGCAGGCTCACAGCTGGGCCACCTTCCGCCGCCGGACCAGGTGGATGAAGAGCAGGCCGCCGAGGAAGGCGGTGACGGTGCCGACCTCGATCTCCGAGGGGGGCACGACGATCCGTCCGGCCACGTCGGAGACGAGGAGGAGGACGGGGGCGTACAGGGCGCAGTAGGGCAGCAGCCAGCGCGGGTCGGAGCCGCAGAAGGAGCGGGCCGCGTGCGGGATCATCAGGCCGATGAAGGCGATCGGCCCGCAGACGGCGGTCGCGCCGCCGCACAGCAGGGTGATGGCGAGGACGGACAGCACACGGGTGCGCCGCACGCGCGTGCCGAGGGCGCGCGCGTGGTCGTCGCCGAGCGCGAGCGCACCGAGCGGGCGGGCGAGAGCGAGGGCGAGGGCGGCGCCCGCCAGGAGCAGCGGGAGCACGGTGATCAGCAGGTCGGCGTCGCGTTTGGCGAGGGTGCCGACGGACCAGTACCGCATCTCGTCCAGCGCGTTCAGGTCCCACTGCTGGAGGCCGTTGACGTAGCCGAACAGGGCCGCGTTGACGGCGGTTCCGGCGAGGGCGAGGCGGACGGGGGTGGCGTGCCGGCCGCCGCCCAGGGCCTGGACGGCGGTGGCGGCGACGGCGGCCCCGGCGAGCGCGAACCACAGGTAGCCGGTGAACGTGGTGATGCCGAGGACGCTGATCGCGGTGACGACGGCCGCGGAGGCGCCCGCGTTGACGCCGAGCAGGCCGGGGTCGGCCAGGGGGTTGCGGGTCAGGGTCTGCATGAGGCCGCCGCCGAGGCCGAGCGCGGCACCGACGGCGATGCCGATGAGGGTGCGCGTCAGCCTCAACTCCCGCACGATCGCGTCGTTCTCGGTGCCGGTGGGGGTGAACAGCGCGCTCCACACCTGGTCCGGGGCGATCTGCTTGGTGCCTACAGCTAGCGAAAGCAGTGTTGTCGCGGTGAGCAACACCAGGCCGAGCACCAGCCCCCACGCCCGCAAGGAAGCCCGTGACCTGCGACTTTCCTCTTCATGGGGTGCGTCGGACGAGGTCGGTGGATCCGGCGGGGCCGGCCGTTTCCCCCCGGGACGGGGGCGCACATCAGCGAACATGTGCTTAGCTTAGGCTAACCTAAGCAGGGCTGTTGACGATCTCGTCAACACTTCCTGCCCACATGTCCAACTGCCGTCGGCGCGCCGCCCATCGACGTGATCCGACGGCCCGGAGGGGGAGAGATGTCCGCCTTGGAGACCCGCCCCGTACGGCGGGACACCTCCGACGCCGTACGCCCGGTGCGCGTCACCGGTCCGCGGATCGCGCGGCTCCTGGAGGACCTGGACCGCCCGGAGGCCGCCGACAGCGCGCGGCGCGCGGCCGTGACGGCGGCGTTCTGGGAGGAGGTCGACCGTCGGGGCACCCCGCTCGTCGAGGAGTGCGACGGCCGGCCCGGGTACCGGGCGGTCACCTTCCTGTGGCGCGGTCACCGGGCCACCCGGCAGGTGCTGTTGCACGCCAACCGGATCGTCGACCGCGACCGTCTGGCCGACTCCCTCCTGGAACACGTCCCCGGCACCGACGTCTGGCACCTGGGGCTGCTGCTGCGGGCCGACCACCGCGGCTCCTACCGCATGGCGGCCGACGTCTCGGCCAAGGAACCGCCCACGGATCCGGCCGGGCTCCAGCAGCGGCTGCGGTCGCTGTCCGTGCACGCTGCCGCCGATCCGCGCAACCGGCGCCGGGTGCCCGCCCGTTGGGGCGGGGCGGACGCCTCCGTCTTCGACCTGCCCGACGCACCGCCGCAGCCGTGGGCCGACCGGCCGGCCGGCGGACCGACGGGGCGCGTGGAGCGGCACCGGGTGAGCGCCCCGGCGCTCGGCGGCGACCGTGACGTCTGGGTCTACCTGCCCCCGGGGCACCGCTCCACCGACCGGGAACCGCTGCCGGTGGTGGCGTTGTGCGACGGTGACATGTGGTTCGGGCGGCTCGCCCTGGGCCGCACGCTCGACGCGCTCGTCACCGACGGTGCGCTGCCCCCGCTCGCCGTCCTGGCGCCCGACGCCGTGGACCGCGACACCCGCTGGCGTGAACTCGGCGGCCGGGAGCCGTTCGTGAGGTTCCTCGCGGACGACCTGCTGCCCTGGGCCGCCGGACGCTGGCCGCTGACCACGGACCCGGCGCGCACGGTCGTCGCCGGTCAGAGCCTGGGCGCGGTCACCGCGCTGCACGCCGCCCACCGGCGTCCGGAGCGCTTCGGCAACGTCCTCGCCCAGTCCTCCTCCCTGTGGTGGCGGCCGGGTCTGCCGCCGCCCCGGGGCCCCAAGCCCACCGTGTTCGGCGTGCCGTGGCTCGTCTCGCGGTACGCCGCGGCCGGTCCGCGGTCGGTCGCGGTCCACCTGGACGTCGGTCTCCACGAGGGCTCGATGGTCGAGCACAGCCGCGCCCTGCACGAGGTCCTGCGCCGGTCCGGCCACCGGGTCACCTGCACGGAGTTCAACGGCGGCCACGACTACGCCTGTTGGCACCCCGGCCTGGCCGACGGCCTGACGCGCCTGCTGGGCGCCTGAGCCCCTCCCCCGCCTTCCCGTCCCCTTCCCCCCTCGCCCCCTCCACTGCCCTCGCCCCCTTCCCCTCGTCGTCCCCTTCGTTCCGAACCACCGCAAGGAGTTCTCCCACATGTCCTCTGCACGCACCTCCCGCCGGGCGGTCCTGACGTCCGCCGCCGCCGTCGTGACGGGAGCCCTCCTCCTGTCCGCCTGCGGCGACGGCGGGAACGACGGAGGCACCGCCGGCGCGGAGGCGGGCACCCGCGCCATCACCGACGCGACCGGCCGCAAGGTCGAGGTCCCCTCCGCGCCGACGAAGGTCGTCACGCTGAGCGAGCCCACCCTGGACGCGGCCCTCGCACTGGGCGTCGAACCGGTCGGGGCGACCGCCGGCCGGGGCCAGAAGGGCGTGTCCACCTACCTCGCCGACAAGGCCTCCGCGGCACAGGTGGTCGCGACCGTCGCCGAGGCCGACATGGAGAAGGTGGCGGCGCTCCGGCCCGACCTGATCCTGCTCGACGAGACGACGGCCGTGAAGAGCGAGGTGTCCAAGCTCCAGGCCATCGCGCCGACGGTGGTGACCGCGAAACTGAACGAGGACTGGAAGAAGGCGTTCACCGCGACCGCCGACGCGCTGAACAAGAAGGCGGACGCCGAGAAGCTCCTCACGGACCTCGACACCGACGTCGCCGCCACCAAGGCGAAGCTCGGCGCGAACGCGGGCGCGGTCGTCAGCGTCGTCCGCTGGCAGAACGGCGCGCCCTCCGTCGTCGGCAGGGGCGTCGGCCACGTCGGCTCCACCCTCACCTCGCTGGGCCTCACCCGGCCGAAGGACCAGCAGGGCACCGGCACCGGACACAGCGAGCCGGTCAGCCTGGAGAAGCTGTCGACCATCGACGGCGACTGGCTGTTCTTCGGCACGCTCGGGGACCTGGCGGACGGCGAGAAGGCCTACACCGAGGCGCGGAAGGTCGCCAACTTCGGCAAGCTCGAGGCGGAGAAGAACGGGCACGTCGTCGTGGTGCAGGGCTCGGCGTGGAACAGCGCCGGCGGTCCGCTGGCCGCGCGGATCGTCCTGGACGACGTGACGAAGGCGCTGGCGTCGTGAGCGCGGGCCTGGAGAACCGCCTCGCCCTGGTGACGGGCGCGGGCCGCGGCATCGGCGCCGCCGTGGTCACCGCCCTTGTCCAGGAGGGCGCCCGGGTCCTGGCCACCGACCTGGACACGGCCGGTGTCGAGGCACTCGCCGCGGCGCACCCGGGCCGGGTCACCGCCCGCCCGCTGGACGTCACCGACGCCCGGGCCGTGGAGGCCCTCGTCGACGAGGCCGAGCGCGCACTCGGCCCGCTGGACATCGCCGTCAACGTCGCCGGCATCCTGCGGTACGCGAACGTCGTGGACCTGACGGACGAGGACTGGGCGGCGACCTTCGCGGTCAACACCGACGGCGTCTTCCACGTCTCGCGCGCCGCCGCCCGGCGGATGGCGGCCCGCGGCGCGGGCAGCATCGTCACCGTCGCCTCGAACGCGGCCGGCATCCCGCGCGCGGGGCTGGCCGCCTACGCCGCCTCCAAGGCCGCCGCCGTCATGTTCACCAAGTGCCTCGGCCTGGAGGTGGCCGCGCAGGGGGTGCGCTGCAACACCGTCTCCCCCGGCTCCACCCTCACCGACATGCAGCGCGCCCTGTGGACCGACGACGCGGAGGACTCGGTCCGGCGCGTCGTCGAGGGCGACCTGGCCGCCCACCGCACCGGCATCCCGCTCGGCCGGATCGCCGACCCCTCCGACATCGCCGACGCCGTGGTGTTCCTGGTCTCCGACCGCGCCCGGCACATCACCCTGCACGACCTGTACGTCGACGGCGGCGCCACCCTCCGGGCCTGATCCGGGCCTGACCGACCTCACCAGCTGACCGGGCCCGATCCGAGCCTGACCTGGCCTGACCGGCTGACCGGGCCTGATCCGGCCCGGTCGTGCCTGACCCGGCCCGTCCGAACCGACCGGCCGACCGGCTGATCCGGCCCGACCGACCTGACCGGCCGACCGGGCCTGGTCCAGGCCCGACCGCCCCCGCCACCCCGTGCCCGCCCCCACCGGAGACACCCATGTCTGCCCGACTGCGCGAACACCCCGCTCCCGCCCTCCTCTCCCCCGGCGCCGCCACCGCTCTGCTGGAGGCCTACCGGCCCGGCACCGACCGGTTCCTCTCCTCGCCCCGGCACACCCTGCTGGGCCGGGGGACGGCCGCCGAGATACCCCACGGCACGGCCCCGCTGACGCACCGTGTGCGCGACGTCCTCGACGGACTGCGCCGCCCCGACGCGCCGGCCCCCCTCGTCATGGGCTCCATCCCCTTCGCCCCCGACGCGCCGCCCGCGCTCGCCGTCCCCGACATGGTGCACTGGGCGCCGGCGCTGCGCGAGGACCCGCTCGTCGCGCTGCCCGTGGCCGCCGGCCCGCACCGGCCGGACTGGCGGGTACGGGAGGTGCCCTCGCCCGAACGGTACGGCCAGGCCGTCGCCGCGGCCGTCGCCCGGATGCGGGCCGGTGAGTTCGACAAGGTCGTCCTGGCCCGCACGCTGGAGCTGACCTCCGCACGCGAGCCCGACCTGCCGACCATGCTGCGCCGGCTGGCCCAGCGGGACCCGTCCGGCTATTCCTTCGCCCTGCCCAGCGGCCCCGGCCGCACCCTGGTCGGCGCCAGCCCCGAACTGCTGGTCTCCCGGCGGGGCGGGGTGCTGACCGCCAACCCGCTCGCCGGGTCCGCCCCGCGCAGCGCCGACCTCGCCGAGGACGTGCGCCGGGCGGCCGCGCTCCTGGAGTCCGCGAAGGACCTGCACGAGCACGCCGTGGTCGCGACCGCCGTCCGGGAGGCGCTCGCGCCGTTCTGCACCCGTCTGGAGGTGCCGGAGCGGCCCACGCTGGTGCGGACCGCCGCGCTGTGGCACCTGTCGACGACCGTCACCGGGGAGCTGTCCGACCCCGCCGTGACCGCCCTGGACCTCGCGTGCGCCCTGCACCCGACGCCCGCGGTCTGCGGTACGCCCACCGAGACGGCCCGCGCGGTGATCGCCGAGTCCGAGCCGTTCGACCGGGGCCCCTACACGGGCATGGTCGGCTGGCAGGACGCGGACGGCGACGGCGAGTGGGTGGTGACCATCCGCTGCGCCGAGGCCGAGGGCCGCACGCTGCGGCTGTTCGCGGGCGCCGGTGTGGTCGCCGAGTCGACCCCGGAGGCGGAGACGGCGGAGACCGCCGCGAAATTCCGCACCTTCCTGCACGCCGTGGGGGCCGACCTGTGAGCGCCTCCGCCCTGACCCCCGGCGTGGACTCCCCCACCTGGCCCGTGGAGTTCGCCGAGCGCTACCGCGCGGCGGGCCACTGGCGCGGTGAGACCTTCGGGGGCGTGCTGCGCGCCCGCGCGGCCGCCCATCCCGACCGGATCGCCCTGGTCGACCCGGCGCCCGAACGCCGCACATGGACCTACCGGGAGCTGGACGAGCGGGCCGACCGGCTGGCCGCCGGGTTCGCCGCCCGCGGCATCGGGCGCGGCGACCGGGTCGTCGTCCAGCTGCCGAACACCGGCGAGTTCGTCGAGGTGGTGTTCGCGCTGTTCCGCATCGGCGCCCTGCCCGTCTACGCACTGCCCGCACACCGCGAGACGGAGATCGGCTACTTCTGCTCCTTCACCGAAGCCGTCGCCTACGTCATCCCCGACGTCCACGCCGGCTTCGACCACCGCGACCTGGCCGGGCGGGTACGCAAGGAAGCCCCGGGCCTGCGGCACGTGTTCGTGGCCGGCGACCCCGGCGGGCACACGGCGCTGGCCGAGGTGCCGTGCGAGCCGGCCGGTCCACTCCCCGGACCCCAGCCGCACGAGCTGGCGTTCCTCCAGCTGTCGGGCGGGACCACGGGCGTGCCCAAGCTCATCCCGCGCACCCACGACGACTACGCCTACTCGCTGCGGGGCTCGAACGAGATCTGCGGTGTCGACGCGGACACCCGTTTCCTCGTCGTCCTGCCCGCCGCCCACAACTTCCCCATGAGCTCGCCCGGATGGCTCGGCGT
>NZ_JBIVJP010000015.1:0-248170 GCF_044750285.1 Streptomyces sp. NPDC088812
ACCCCCCAGGTCATGCCTTCGACAGGGGGCAACAGTCATGCCGGGCCCGGAGGCCAGCGGCCCTCTTGCAGGACCGCGAAAAACATAACGGGGCGTGGGGGGTATGGCCGTCTTTACGCGGGGCGGCGGGCCTCGTCGACGAGGAGGACGGGGATGCCGTCGCGGACGGGGTACGCCAGGCCGCAGTCCTGTCCGGTGCAGATCAGCTCGGTGTCCTGCTCCTCGAGGGGGGCGTGGCAGGCCGGGCAGGCGAGGATCTCCAGGAGGCCGGCTTCGAGCGGCATGGGGGTGTCCTTCCGGGTGGGTCGGTGCCGTGGTGGCGGGTGTGAGAGGTGCGGATGTGCCTGGTCAGCGTACCGCTGGTGGGGGTGGGGTGTCGGGGTGGTCGCGGAGGGTTTCACTCCTGGCTCGATTGCCCGTTCTGCTGCGTGACACGCCGCGTGGCGGGCTGGGCGACAGGCTCCGTGGCGGGCTGCGCGACACGCTCCGTGGCATGCCGCGTGACACGCCGCGTGCAGGCCTCCGGTCGGCGCCGGTGGGGCTCCGGCCGCTCCGGCGCCGGTGGGTACCGGTCGGTCGGGCGCCGGTGGGTACCGGTCGGTCGGGCGCCGGTGGGTACCGGTCGGTCGGGCGCCCGGGGCCTTCGGCTCAGCGGGCGCGCGCGGTGCCGACTGTTTCGGCTGGCACGGGCTCGGGGGTGCCTCGGCCCGGGAGTTTCGGCCTGGGAGTTCCGGGCCGCTCAGCGTATGGATCGACTCAGCACGCACGTTCCGGGCCGGCTCGGCCCACGAGTTCCGGGCCGGCCCGGCCCCGGGCGCCTTGGGCCGACCCGATCCCCGGGCGCCGTCGGCCGGCTCGGCGCCCGTGAGCCCGTGAGCCCGCGGCCGCCTCAGCGCTCGTGAGCCTGCGGCCGGCTCAGCGCTCGTGAGCCTGCGGCCGGCTCGGCGCTCGGCGTCCGCCGCCCAGTGACCGGCGGCCGGTAGCCCGTAGCCCGTAGCCGGTAGCCGGTAGCCGGTAGCCGGTAGCCGGTAGCCACGATCGCGGTGACCGCGCTCCGGCTGCCTCGACGCCCGGCGTCCGTCGCCCCGCCCACAGACCCGCGACGGGCAACCGGCGACGGGCAACCGGTGGCCGCGACCGCGGCGACCGCGTGCTCCGGCCGTCTCAGGCCCGGATGATCCCCAGGACCTCGTCCCGGATCTTCCTCATCGTCGCCTCGTCGCGGGCCTCGGCGTTCAGGCGGAGGAGGGGCTCGGTGTTGGAGGGGCGGACGTTGAACCACCACTGGCCGGAGGAGACGGTGAGGCCGTCGAGTTCGTCGAGGGTGACGTCGTCGCGGGTGCCGTAGGCGGCCTTGATCGCGGCGATGCTGGCGGACTGGTCGGTGACGGTGGAGTTGATCTCGCCGGAGCCCGCGTAGCGGTCGTACTGGGCGACCAGGGAGGACAGGGGGGCGTCCTGGCCGCCGAGGGCCGCGAGGACGTGGAGGGCGGCGAGCATGCCGGTGTCGGCGTTCCAGAAGTCCTTGAAGTAGTAGTGGGCGGAGTGTTCGCCGCCGAAGATCGCGCCGGTGCGGGCCATCTCGGCCTTGATGAAGGAGTGGCCGACGCGGGTGCGGACGGGGGTGCCGCCGTTCTCCTCGACCACTTCGGGGACGGTCCAGGAGGTGATCAGGTTGTGGATGACCGTGCCCCGGCCGCCGTGGCGGGCGAGTTCGCGGACGGCGACGAGGGCGGTGATCGCGGACGGGGAGACGGGCTCGCCCTGTTCGTCGACGACGAAGCAGCGGTCGGCGTCGCCGTCGAAGGCGAGGCCGAGGTCGGCTCCCTCCTCGCGGACCCGCTTCTGCAGGTCGACGAGGTTGGCCGGGTCGAGGGGGTTGGCCTCGTGGTTGGGGAAGGTGCCGTCGAGTTCGAAGTAGAGGGGGACGAGCGTCAAGGGCAGGCCGGCGAAGACGGTGGGGACGGTGTGGCCGCCCATGCCGTTGCCCGCGTCGACGACGACCTTCAGGGGGCGGACGGCGGTGAGGTCGACCAGGGAGCGCAGGTGCGCCGCGTAGTCGTCCAACGTCTCGGCCCGGGTGACGGTTCCCGGGGTCGGGGCCGGTTCGGGGGCGCCCGACCGCGTCCACTGCTCGACCAGGTCGCGGATCTCCGCCAGGCCCGTGTCCTGGCCGACCGGGGCGGCGCCCGCGCGGCACAGCTTGATGCCGTTGTACTGGGCGGGGTTGTGGGAGGCGGTGAACATGGCGCCCGGGAGGTTCAGCGCGCCGGAGGCGTAGTACAGCTGGTCCGTGGAGCACAGGCCGATCTCGGTGACGTCGACGCCGCGGGCCGCCGCGCCGCGGGCGAAGGCTCGGGTCAGGCCGGGCGACGAGGGCCGCATGTCGTGGCCGACGACGATGGCCCCGGCGCCGGTGACGCGGGCGAAGGCCGCCCCGAACAGCTCGGCCAGGGACTCGTCCCACTGGTCCGGGACCAGCCCGCGTACGTCGTACGCCTTCACGATCTGCGACAGATCAGCAGCCACGGCCAAACCTTCCTGAAAGTCCTGTGAGTCACCACAAACTACCCGGAGCGACCGACAGTCCGCTGTGGGTCGGCCGTGTCCGACCCACGGACGTGACGAGGACGGCCCCCTGGCGGCGGAGCGGACCTCCGTCGCCGGTCCCGCCGGGCCTACGGAAGCATCCAGTCCAGTACGGGTGAGCTCTGGCCGACGACGACGAGGCACATCACCAGCAGCAGGCCGAGGCTCCAGGGCAGCACCTTGCGCAGCAGGTCGCCCTCGCGGCCGGCGAGGCCCACGGCGGCGCAGGCGATGGTGAGGTTCTGCGGGGAGATCATCTTGCCGAGCACGCCGCCGGAGCTGTTGGCGGCGGCCAGGAGTGCGGGTGAGAGGCCCGACTCGCGGGCGGCGGTGACCTGGAGGCCGCCGAAGAGCGCGTTGGCGGAGGTGTCGGAGCCGGAGACGGCGACGCCGAACCAGCCGAGGACGGGTGACAGGAAGGCGAGTCCGGCGCCTGCCGCCGCCACGAAGTGCCCGATCGTCGCGGCCTGTCCGGACAGGTTCATGACGTAGGCGAGGGCCAGGACGGACGTCACGGTGAGAATCGCGAACCGCAGTTCGTGCACGGTCGCGGCCCACTCCTTGGCAGCCACGCGCGCGTGGACGCCGAGAACGGCCGCCGTGCCGATGCCGGCGAGCAGTACGAGCGTGCCGCCGGTGGAGACGATCGGCCAGGTGAAGAGGTTGGCGCCGACGGGCCGGCCGTCGGGGCCCACGACGTCGAGGAACGGCCAGTCGTACGTCTGCGTCGCCCGGGCGAGCCGGTCCTTGACGGCCGGGATCTGTGCCACCGAGAAGATCGTGACGATGAGCGCGTAGGGGGCGTAGGCGCGGACGACCTCCCGGCGGGGGTCGCGCTCGTCCAGTTCCTCGCTGCGGGTCCCGGTCAGTACGGACGCGCGGACCGCCTCGGGTGCGGGCACGCGCGCGTGCGGTACGGCGACCAGGGCGCCCGCGCCCGCGAGGGCGGCGCCGATGTCGGCGAGCTGGGCGGAGACGTAGTTGGAGGCGGCGAACTGGGCGACGGCGAAGGCGGTGCCGCACACGAGGGCGGGCAGCCAGGTCTCGCGCAGGCCGCGCCGGCCGTCGACCAGGCCGACCAGGAGGAGCGGCACGACGAGGGCGAGCAGTGGTGTCTGACGGCCCACCACCGAGGCGACGGTGTCCAGGGGCAGGCCGGTGACCTGGGCCAGGGTGACCACCGGGGTGCCCATGGCGCCGAAGGCGACCGGCGCGGTGTTGGCGACGAGGGAGACCACGGCCGCGCGGACCGGGTCGAAACCGAGGGCGACGAGCATGACCGAGCAGATGGCGACCGGGGCGCCGAATCCGGCGAGCGCCTCCAGCAGGGCGCCGAAGCAGAAGGCGACGACCAGGGCCTGGATGCGCGGGTCGTCGGAGAGCCTGCCGAACGAGCGCCGCAGGACGTCGAAGTGCCGGGTGCGGACGGTCATCCGGTAGACCCACAGGGCGTTGACGACGATCCACAGGATGGGGAAGAGGCCGAACGCGGCTCCCTGGGCGGCACTGGAGAGCGTCTGGCCGACCGGCATGCCGTAGGCGAGGCAGGCGACCAGAACGGCCGTCAGAAGGCCCGCAGGACCGGCCAGATGGGCCTTCATGCGGACGCCGCCGAGCAGGATCAGGACGAGGACGAGGGGCAGGGCCGCCACGAGGGCGGACAGGCCGAGCGAGCCGGCGACGGGTTGCAGTTCCTGGACGTACACGGGAGCCCCCGATTCCGTCATGCGGAAAGCGATTTCTCGCTCTGCGACTGAACGGAATGGTGACGTCCGCGCCGACGGCGCGTCAATGGGTGTGCGTCAGCCCGTGCGGCCGGCCGTCGGTTGTCCGGGGGCGCAGTACGCGCAGACGCGCCGTCAGTTGTCCGGGGAGCGCAGCACGCGCAGATGGCCGCGGCGGGCGACCTCCATCGGGTCCGCTCCGCGTCCCCCGCCGCCGGCCCCGGCGGCGCGCTCCTGCGGGCGGGCCGCCTCACGGACGGCGTTGGCAAGCGCTTCCAGATCGTCGCCGCTGGGGCGCGCGGGAGCCGAACCGTCGAGGAGCCGGACGACCTCCCAGCCGCGCGGCGCGGTGAGGCGCTCGGAGTGCTCGGCGCACAGGTCGTAGCAGTGCGGTTCGGCGTAGGTCGCGAGCGGGCCGAGGACCGCGGTCGAGTCGGCGTAGACGTACGTCAGCGTCGCGACGGCGGGTCGGCCGCAGGCGGTGCGCGAACAGCGACGTACAGGGCTCACGACGTTGGACGGTACCGCACTCTTGAGCGGGCCGCGACGACTCTCCACCAGGTCACTCCACCGTGTCGTGTTGTGAAACGCCCCACAGGCCACTCCAGTCATACCCCGCTGACCTGCGCGAACGCCAGTCCTCACGGCAAGGAAGGTCATCCGGTTCAGTCGCTGCCCGGTACAAACACCATCAATTGCCACGAGTTCGCCAGTCTCGGAGAGATACGGAATCGAGCCCAACCTTGGCTGGAATGGTCATCCCGCGACATGCCGTGCGCGGCGGCCGGACGGCGTACGGGGTGCTGCGTGGGGCCGGGCGGCCGGGCGCGGCGGGGACTACGCTTCGGTGGTGATGGACAGCCCCGTACCGCCCCGTGCCACAGGCCCCGGGCCCCGCCGCCGTGATCGCCACGGCCGGGGCATGCGGGGGCCGATCGCGCCTCCTCAGGTGCCGTTGGCCGCGAGCCGTGCTGACCTGTTCGCGGACCTGGTGCAGGACTCCGTGGAGCGGCTGGAGCGGCGGTGGCCGCAGCTCGCCGACATCGACTTCCTGGTGCTGGAGGTGCCCCGGCTGGACGGGGCCGAGGTCCCGTGGAACGACGAGGCGGTGCCGCTGGGCGGGACGGTCCCGGCGCGCGAGGGGCGCCGGGCGCGGGTGGTCGTCTACCGGCGGCCCGTCGAGATCCGCACCAAGGGGCGCGACGAGCGGGCCGCGCTGGTCCACGAGATCGTCGTGGAGCAGGTGGCGGAGCTGCTGGGGCTGACCCCGGAGACGGTGGATCCCCGGTACGGGGAGGACTGAGCGTGCGCCGGCCCGGCCGCCCGGCGTCGGCCGGACGGTGTGCGCCCGGCCGCCGCCGCAGCGCGGTCCGCGCCTGAGTCGCCGTCATTTCCGGGCGTGCCGCCGGGTCCTCGCTTCCGGAGCAACGTCAGGTCCTCGCCTCCCGAGCACCCTCGGGTGCTCACTTCCGGAGCACCGTCAGGTCCTCGCCTCCCACGCCCCCTCGGGTGCTCACTCCTGGAGCACCGTCAGGTCCTCGTCCGCCTCCGGTACCGCAACCGTCCCCCGGTCGTCGGGGAGGGTCTGGACCGTGAAGCCCGGCAGTCCGTCCACCGACTCGGCCAGGGTGCGGGCGGCGTGGACGGGGGTGTCGGTGAGGGGTTCCACGGTCAGGGCGAAGGTGCCTTTCAGGCCGGCCGGGACGGGGATCTCGACGTCCTGGGTGGTGCCGGACTTGACCGTGTACGTCTTGGAGGCCGCCGTTCCACCGCCGGTGCCGGCGGAGGCGGTGACCTTCACCTTGGCGGTGCCCTCGGGCGCGGTCAGGGAGAGCGTGGTGCCCTTGGCGGTGTTGCCGACGGCGGACGCGCGCGTGCCGACGGCGGCGGCGGCCGGGATGAACGCCGACTCCTGCTTCTCGTCCTCGCCGCGGACGACCCGGACGGCCGCGACGACCGGCACCGATCCACCGGTGGGCGTCAGGACCAGCGAGCCGGGCTCGCCGCGCGTGATGTCGCCGAGGTCGACGGCGGTCGTCATGCCGCCCTTGATGCGCAGCGTCTCGTGTCCGGCGGGGGTGATCAGGCCGGAGCTCGAGGCCAGTTGGACCTTCAGGTCGGCGTCGGCGTCACCCGGCACGAAGGCGACCAGGCGGACGGCGGAGGCGTCCTTGGGGATGCCGGGCACGACCAGGCTGCCCGCCGGGTCGGTGGACGCGGCCAGCCAGTCACCGCCGAGCTTGTCGTCCAGGGCCTGTACGGCGGCCCCGACGCGGCCGCTGCGGACGTTGACGTGGAGGGTGAGGTCGTCCCGCTTCTCGTCGGTGAGCGTGGACAGCAGGATCGGCTCGCTGGACCGGGCCGGGATCGTCAGCCCCTCCCCCACCGTGGTCGTCACGGCGCCGTCCTTGCCGTAGAGCTCGATGTCGGCGACGGCGGCGGAGTCGTCCGGGTTGGTGAGGTACACGTAGTCCGTGCGGTCGGCGGCCGTGCTGACGGCCGGGAACCAGAACTCGGTGTCGGGTGCGGTGCAGGTGACGCCGAGCAGGCCGCGGCCGGTGCCGGCGGAGACCTGCGTGGTCTCCTGGACCGTCCACCCCGGTGCGTACTTCCCCTCGGCGGTGCCCATGAGCGCGGGCGTGTCGCCGCCGGAGACCTCGGCGGTGACCGGCGTGCCGGGGGCCTTGGGGGTGAGGACCGGCTTGGCCGCGGTCTTCTCCTCGTCGTCCTTGTCCTCGTCGTCCGACGCGCTGTCGTCCGTCGCGCTGTCGTCGTCCGTCGCGCTGTCGTCGGCGGAGGATTCCATGGTGGCGGACAGGAGTTCGGCCGTGCCGTCGCTGTCCGTGCCCTCGGTGACCGGCGTGAAGGACGTGTACGTCGTCTCCGCGAGGTCGGAGCTGCTGGGCTGCGGGCACAGCAGGCTGGTGCGCTCCACGGGCAGTACGGCGGCCGCCTTGGCGGTGTCCGCGGCGGGGGCCGGCTCGGTGAGCGTGGCCAGGCCGGTGACGGCGGCGAGCGCGGCCGTGCCGGCGATCAGGGACAGGGTGGTGCGGTTCACTGCTGGCTCCCGTCGGGGCGCTCGCTGCCGGTGCCGTGGGGGTGCTGCGCCGGGTCGTAGGCGGGGTCGTAGCCGCCCTGGCCGTACGACGCCGGGTCGTAGCCCTGCTGGTAGCCCTGGTCGTACGCCGTCTGTGCCTGGCCGTCGTAGGCGTACGGGTCGTACTGGCCCGCCTGGTAGGGGTCGTAGGACTGCTGGTCGTAGGCGCCCGGCGGGTACTGCTGCCGGGTGTCCTGGTACTGCTGCTCGCCGGCCGGGGCGCCGTACTCGGCGGTCGCGTAGCTCGGGGTGTCCCACGTGGCGTCGGCGGGCGTCTGCTGCTGCGGCACCGTGACCGGGGTCTCCTCCGGCGCGGGCGACGGGGTGTCCTCGTCCTGGTCGGGTTCCTCGGTCTCGGCCTGGGCGCGCAGCCGGCGGGCGCGGCGGCCCTCCCCGGTGGCCTGGGCGGGCACGGGCTGCTCCTCGGGCAGGTCGTCGTCGACGTCGCGGCGGCGGCCGGGCAGGGCGAGGACGACGAGGACCAGGGCGAGGAAGCCCTGCGCCCACAGCCAGAGGGTGTGGGTCATCGGGTCGTCGTAGGTGACGTCGAGCCGGCCGCCGGAGGCGGGCAGTTCGAAGCCCTGGGCCCAGCCGTCGACGGTGGTGCGGGTGAGCGGCTCGCCGTCGAGGGTGGCCGTCCAGCCGTCGGCGGCGGTGTCGGCCAGGCGCAGGACGCGTCCGTCGGAGCCGTCGGGGATCGTGGTGTGGATCTCGACCGGGCCCGCGGCGACGGCGGTCGGGGTGCCCTTGCCGGAGGCCGTGACGATGGCCGCGCGGGAGACCTCCTGGTCCACCCGCCACAGGGCGCTGCCGTCCTGCTGGCTGAGCCGGGACAGGCCGGGCGTGGCGTCGAGGACGCGGGTGACCTCGCGGGGCGCGCCCTTGTGGACGAGGACGTAGCGCACGGCGAACTTGCCGAGCTGGTCGGACTGGTCGGCGCCGGAGCCGGCGACGAGGTTGGCGACGACCTTGTCGAGGGTGGCGTTCTCCCCGTCGGCCGAGGCGAGTTCGGCGTCGCCGAGGCGGGCGCCGGAGCCGCGGACCAGCATGTAGCCGACGTGGGCGGTGGAGTCGCTGTCGAGGACGAGGGTGCGCGCCTGGTCGCGGGTGCCGCTCTCCTCGGCCACGAACGCGGGTACCTGGACCGGGTCGCGGCGCTCCAGCGGCCCGTCGGCGCCGCCGATCACCCAGCCGGCGGCGACGAGCAGCGGGCCCGCGGCGGCGGCGAAGGCGATGAGGGCGGCGACCGGCTGGCGCCAGCCGAAGCTCTGCTCGGCGACCCGCGCGCGTGCGCCGTCGGCGCCGATGACGGCGGCGGCCAGCAGCGCGATGCCGTAGACGAGGGTGGCCGGGCCGGCCCAGGCGGAGCTGTTGGACAGGACCGCGAAGACGAGGCCCACCAGGGCGGCGGCCCAGGCCGCCCGGACGCCGGACTGGCGCTCGGTGCGCAGCAGGGCGGCCAGTGCGGCGAGGACGACGCCGATGAGCATCAGCCCGTCGACCGTGCCGGGCCCGCCGGGGCTGGCGCCGAGCAGATCGGTCGCGGTGGCCGCCGAGGGGCCGTACTCCAGGCCGGCTTCGGTGAAGAAGCCGAACGGCAGCAGCGTCAGGGACCAGGGGGCGAGGATCAGCAGGGGGGTGCCGAGCTGGCCGAGGAAGCGCAGTCCGTAGGCGGTGATGTCGGTGCGGCGCACGGCCAGGACGGCGAGGCCGAGGACCAGGGCGATGGGCCACACGATCGGCGTGAAGGCGGTGGTGACCGTCAGCAGCAGCGCGTACGCCCAGGTGGCGCGCCAGCTGCCGCGCGCCCCGGAGGAGTGGGCCAGTCCGCTCGCGGCAACGCCCGCGCGCGCGATGAGCGGCAGCAGGACGGCCAGGACGGCGGTGCCGAGGCGGCCGCCGGCGAGGGTGCCGGTGGCGGCGGGCAGGAAGGCGTAGCCGACGGCGGCCCAGGCGCGCAGGAGGCGGGACTCCACGAGGGGCCGGGAGGCGAAGTAGGCGCTGAGGCCGGCCAGTGGCACCGAGCAGACGAGCAGGACGGTGACGGCGAGTCCGGTGGAGCCGAACAGCAGGGAGGCCAGCAGGGCCACGACGGCGAGGTAGGGCGGGGCGGACGGGGTGCCGCCGGCACCGACCGGGTGCCAGGCGTCCAGATAGCGCGACCAGAGCTCGGAGGCATCGGCGGGCGCGGGCAGCAGGGCGCCGCCCGCGAGTGCGCCGCTGCCCAGGAGGTTGCGGCAGGCGGCCAGGGAGACGAGCAGCAGCACCAGGAAGAGCACCGGGCCGGGCTTGCGGGCGATGCGCTTGAGGCGGGCGAACTGCTCGATCTCCAGGAAGTCGGCGTCGTCGCCGCCGGGTCCGGACTCGATGGCGCCGCCGTGCCGGCCGGCGCCGGTGGTGGTCTCGGCGTCGGAGGCGCCGAGGAGGCTGCCGGCGGCCTGCTCGACGGTGGCCCGCACGGTCGCGCCGGGCGGCGGGAACAGGGGGCGCAGCTCGTCCTTGTCGACCTGCGGGCGGCCGCGCCGGCGCCGGCCGGCGACGATCCGCTCGGGCCGCAGCAGGGTGCCCAGCAGGCCGCGGATCTCGTCGACGGCCTGTCCGGGGACCTTCCCGACGAGGTAGGCGACGGTGCGCAGGAGCGTGCCGATGACCAGGCGGACCAGGATCCAGGGCAGCAGTGCCGTACGGCTGTTGACGAGGAGGGTGTAGACGGCTCCGGCCTTGTCGACCTTGTGGGGGGAGGCCGTGGTGCGGCCCGCGCAGTCGACGGCGCGCCGTTCCCGGGAGGCGGCCTCGGCGTGTCGTACGACGGCTTCGGGGGCGACGAGGACGCGGTGGCCGGCGGTGTGGGCGCGCCAGCACAGGTCGACGTCGTCGCGCATGAGGGGCAGGCGCCGGTCGAAGCCGCCGAGTTCCTCGAAGACGTCGCGGCGGATCAGCATGCCCGCGGTGGAGACGGACAGCACGGGGCGGACGTGGTCGTGCTGGCCCTGGTCCTGTTCCCGGCGGTCCAGGCCGGTCCAGCGGCGGCCGGAGTGGGCGATGGTGACGCCGACCTCGAGGAGCTGGCGACGGTCGTACCAGCCGCGGAGCTTGGGGCCGACCACGGCCACGTCGTCGCGGCCGAGCTCGAGTTCGTTGTCCACGACGCGCAGCAGTTCGGCCAGGGCGTCGGGTTCGGGGGCGCAGTCGTCGTGCAGCAGCCACAGCCACTGGACGGGTTCGCCGTGCGGGAGCTCGGGCAGGTCGTAGGCGTCGTCGCGCCAGGTGCGCGTGACGGGGTCCCAGCCGCTGGGGCGCTTGAGGTACGGCAGTTCCTCGGGGGTGAGGTGCGGGGCCGTGCGGTGGGCTTCCTCGACGGCCTGGCCGAATCCGGTGCGCCGGGCGAGGTGCAGGACGCGGTCGGCGCCGAGGGCGTCGGTGACGAGCTGGGCGGAGTCGTCCGCGCTGCCGGTGTCGGCCGCCATGACGGACTGGACGGGGCGTTCCTGGCCGAGCAGGCCGGCGAGCGCGTCGGGCAGCCAGCGGGCGCCGTCGTGGG
This sequence comes from Streptomyces sp. NPDC088812, assembly GCF_044750285.1. Lineage (NCBI taxonomy): Bacteria > Bacillati > Actinomycetota > Actinomycetes > Kitasatosporales > Streptomycetaceae > Streptomyces > Streptomyces sp. NPDC088812. The sequence goes on from NZ_JBIVJP010000015.1 coordinate 10,952, forward strand.
AGACGAGCACCGCGGTCACGACATGACGCGGGAACTCAGGTGTGGCAGCGGCCTCTTGGGCTGCCGTATGGCTGTGCACGGACATCGAGGTACGGGCCCCGGTTCGGTGGACTGTGGTGGACACCTGCGCCGTGTGGGGGCGGCGGGGCGTCTCGGACGAGCGACCACACTATCGGCTGGGCATGACCACGGCCCGCCGCCTGTGGATAACCCACCTGCGACGGGCCGTTCGTGACGTCGTGACGTCGTGCTGCCGTGCGCTGTTGTCGAAGGGCGGTTTTCAGACAGCCGCCTTCTTCAGCCGGCGCCGTTCCCGTTCGGAGAGGCCGCCCCAGATGCCGAAGCGTTCGTCGTTGGCGAGGGCGTATTCCAGGCACTCGGAGCGGACCTCGCAGGCGAGACAGACCTTCTTGGCCTCCCGGGTGGAGCCGCCCTTCTCGGGGAAGAAGGACTCGGGGTCGGTCTGGGCGCACAGTGCGCGCTCCTGCCAGCCGAGTTCCTCGCCCGCGTCGTCGACCAGCAGTTGCTGCACCAGCTCGGTCATGTGCGCCCCTCGCTCTGTCTTTCGCGTCCCCGTGACGTGGCCGTTTACCCATCACGGCTGAACGACACGAGTGAAATTACAAGTGTGCTGCTCCGGGCGAGTCAAGCCGGGATCTGCTATTGGGCCCCTTATTCACTCTGCGGAACCAAGGCCGTGCGGTAAGTGTTCAAATCGGCATAAACCTCGACGCGCGGAGAGGCCCCCGTGAGGGCCCGCGGTCTCGCACACACCCGTACGAGAAAGGACGCTCACAGGTTCGATCCCGTTCCGACGCGCGAGCGGAAGCGAACCGGATCACAGTCGGTCCCGGGATTCCGGCGAGGCCCACGCGCCCGGCTTGGACGCCATGTGTCCCGGTGAGGGCATGCACAAACCTTTCGCCTCACAGATGGACCGGAAGAGATGAACCGGTCCCACATGCCGATCCTCGAGTTGACACCGCAGGTGTAAACCGGTGTGCTTGTGGGCATGCTCGCGAACTTGGCACTCACCTCGACCCGCACCGCCGGGTCCCACGGTGCTGCCCGCGCTCGCTGTAGCTGTTGCTGTTCCAGCTGTTGAGCCCCACGCGCTCCGGCTGACACCGGGCCCACCGAGGCCCGGCCGCCCGTTCCCGCGCCCGGACCCGGGCATCCCTCCCGCCCGTGACCCGGGCGGACGGTACGCGACACCCCCGCTCGTCTCGTCTCCCGCCGAGGAACCACCGCACCCATGAACAGCGACAGCGACCTCCAGATCGCCGGCGACATCCTCGAGGTCCCGCACCTCCTCCAGGCTCCGCGCGAGCACCCGTCCACCGTCGCCGAGTTCGTCGGCCTGGCCCGCTCCCTCGCCGCCGACCGCTCCCGGTGGGAGCACCTCGTCCGCTACGACGCGACCGCCCGCTGGTACCACCGGCTGAGCACCGGCCCCGGCTACGAGGTGTGGCTGCTGTCCTGGGTGCCCGGCCAGGGCAGCGGGCGGCACGACCACGGCCGCTCCTCCGGGGTGCTCACCGTCCTGGGCGGCACGCTGACCGAGCGCACCGACAGCGGCGAGCGGGTGCTGGCGACGGGGGCGCAGCGGGTGTTCGCGCCGGGCTACGTGCACGAGGTCGTCAACGACGCGCTGGAGCCCGCGGTCAGCCTGCACGTCTACTTCCCGGGCCTGACCGAGATGCCCATGCACACCGCCCCGCACTGCGACGGACGCGCCGGGGGGCGCGCCGGGGCGCGTGCCGTGACCGCCTGACGCGGGTCCTGCCGAGGCGGGCCCTCCCCAGGCGAGCCCTCCCGGCACGGACCGTCCTACCCATCCGGCATGGACCGTCCTGGCGCAGACCCGTCCGACACGGACCGTCCTGGCACGGACCCGTCCGGACCGTCCTGGCACGGACCCGTCCGGCGCGGACCAGCGTCCGGCACGCGGGTGCGTCGCTACGCGGGCGTACCGGCGCACCCGCGCGGGCACGCACCCGCCCGTACGCCGTGCCGCCCGTCACCCGCCCCGCCCCTCAACGGGCCGGCGGGCCGGCTGACACACTGTTTCCATGCGCATTGTGGTTCTGGCAGGCGGCATCGGCGGTGCCCGGTTCCTGCGTGGTCTGAAGCGGGCCGTGCCGGACGCCGACGTCACGGTCATCGGCAACACCGGGGACGACATCCACCTCTTCGGGCTGAAGGTCTGCCCCGACCTCGACACGGTGATGTACACGCTGGGCGGCGGCATCAACGAGGAGCAGGGCTGGGGGCGGGCCGAGGAGACCTTCCACCTGAAGGAGGAGCTCGCGGCGTACGGCGTCGGGCCCGAGTGGTTCGGGCTGGGCGACCGGGACTTCGCCACCCACATCGTGCGGACGCAGATGATCGGCGCCGGATACCCGCTGAGCGCGGTCACCGAGGCGCTGTGCGACCGGTGGAAGCCGGGGGTGCGGCTGATCCCCATGACGGACGACCGGGTCGAGACGCACGTCGCGGTCCGGGTCGACGGCGAGCGCAAGGCGGTCCACTTCCAGGAGTACTGGGTCCGGATGCGGGCGTCGGTGCCGGCCGAGGCGATCGTGCCGGTCGGCGCCGAGCAGTCGAAGCCGGCGCCGGGCGTCCTGGAGGCGATCGCGCAGGCGGACGTCGTCCTGTTCCCGCCGTCGAACCCGGTCGTCTCCGTCGGCACCATCCTCGCCGTGCCCGGCATCCGGGAGGCGATCGCCGACGCCGGGGTGCCGGTGGTCGGCCTGTCCCCCATCGTCGGGGACGCGCCCGTGCGCGGCATGGCCGACAAGGTGCTCGCGGCGGTCGGCGTGGAGTCCACGGCCGCGGCGGTCGCCGAGCACTACGGCTCGGGGCTCCTGGACGGCTGGCTCGTGGACACCGTCGACGCGGGCACGGTGGAGCGGGTCGCGGCCGCCGGTATCCGCTGCCGGGCCGTACCGCTGATGATGACCGACGTGGACGCCGCCGCGCAGATGGCCCGGGAGGCGCTGGCGCTGGCGGAGGAGGTGCGGGGGGCGTGAGCGGCGCGGAGGGGAACGGCTACCGGGTCTGGGCCGTGCCGGGTCTGCCCGAGGTGCGGGCCGGCGACGACCTCGCCAAGCTGATCGCCGCCGCCGAGCCGGGGCTCGCCGACGGGGACGTGCTGCTGGTCACCTCGAAGATCGTGTCCAAGGCGGAGGGCCGCGTCGTCCGGGCGGACGACCGGGAGGCCGCCATCGACGCCGAGACCGTCCGGGTCGTCGCCCGGCGCGGAACCCTGCGGATCGTCGAGAACCGGCTGGGCCTGGTGATGGCGGCCGCCGGCGTGGACGCCTCCAACACGCCCGCCGGGACGGTGCTGCTGCTGCCGGAGGACCCGGACGGCTCCGCGCGGGCGATCCGCGACGGGCTGCGCGCCGCCCTCGGCGTCGACGTGGGGGTCGTCGTCACCGACACCTTCGGACGCCCCTGGCGCGCGGGGCTCACGGACGTGGCGATCGGCGCCGCCGGCGTCCGCGTCCTGGACGACCTGCGCGGCGGCACGGACGCGTACGGCAATCCGCTCGGCGCCACCGTCGTGGCGACCGCCGACGAGCTGGCCGCCGCGGGCGACCTGGTCAAGGGCAAGGCGGCCGGGCTGCCGGTCGCCGTCGTGCGCGGGCTGCCGCACGTGGTGGCCGACGGCGACGGGGACGGCGCGCGGGCCATGGTGCGCGGCGCGCGCGACGACATGTTCCGGCTCGGTACGTCCGAGGCGGTCCGGCTGGCCGTCACCCGGCGGCGGACGGTGCGCTCCTTCACGGACGAGCCCGTGGACCCCGGTGCGGTACGGCGGGCCGTCGCCGCGGCGGTCACCGCGCCGGCGCCGCACCACACCACACCGTGGCGGTTCGTGCTGCTGGAGTCGGAGGGGGCGCGGGTCCGGCTGCTGGACGCGATGCGGGACGCCTGGATCGCGGATCTGCGGCGGGACGGCAGGAGCGAGGAGTCCGTCGCCCGGCGGGTGCGCCGCGGGGACGTCCTGCGGAACGCGCCGTACCTGGTGGTCCCCTGCCTGGTGACGGACGGGTCGCACACGTACGGGGACACCCGGCGGGACGCGGCCGAGCGGGAGATGTTCGTGGTCGCCGCCGGGGCCGGTGTGCAGAATTTCCTGGTCGCGCTGGCCGGGGAGCGGCTGGGCTCGGCGTGGGTGTCGTCGACCATGTTCTGCCGGGACGTGGTGCGGGAGGTGCTGGAGCTGCCGCGGGAGTGGGATCCGATGGGCGCGGTCGCGGTCGGCCATCCGGCGGAGGAGCCGAAGGCCCGGGAGGAACGGGACGCGGGGGCGTTCATCGAGGTGCGGTGAAGCACTCGGTGGGGGTTGTGTCGTTGTTCTGAGGCGCGTGCTCGCCGCCGTGTGCGCCTACCCTCGTAGGGTCGCTTCCGCTCCTTCGCCGCTGCCCCAGGACGTCACCCGTGTCAGGACGATTCGCTCCCCGGCCCACCCGTACGACCGTGCGCGGTGGGCATGTCGTCGTGCCCGCGGGGGTGCCGCGGCAGGCGGGTTCCGGGGCGGGGCGGGTGCGGACCTGGGTGCCCGAGGGGCCGCTCGACCTCGGTCTGGTGCTGGGGCCGCTCCGGCGCGGGCCCGGCGATCCGACGTTCCGGGCGTTGCCCGACGGGTCGGTGTGGCGGGCCAGCCTGACGCCCGCCGGGCCGGGAACCCTGCGCGTCGTCACGGCGTCCGGGGACGGCGCGGTACGCGGGGAGGCCTGGGGGCCCGGCGCGGAGTGGCTGCTGGAGCAGCTTCCCGAGCTGCTCGGGGCCTCGGACGATCCCGCCGCCTTCGTGCCCCGGCACCGGGTGGTGGCGACGGCGCGGCACCGGCGGCCGGGGCTGCGGCTGACGCGGACCGGGCTGGTGCTGGAGTCGTTGATCCCGTCGGTCCTGGAGCAGAAGGTCACGGCCGTCGAGGCGTACCGGGCGTGGCGGCTGCTGGTGCGCGCGTTCGGGGAACCGGCGCCGGGGCCGGCGGGCGGGCGGCTGTGGGTGATGCCGGCGCCCCGCGCCTGGGCGCTGATCCCGTCGTGGGAGTGGCATCGCGCCGGGGTCGACGACAAGAGGGCGTCGACGATCCTGCGGGCGGTGCGGGTCGCCGGGCGGCTGGAGGAGACCGTCGGCATGGAGCCGGCGGCCGCGCGGGCACGGCTGGAGGTCGTACCGGGGATCGGGCCGTGGACGTCGGCGGAGACGGTGCAGCGCAGTCACGGCGCGCCGGACGAGGTGACCGTGGGGGACCTGCATCTGCCGGGGATCGTGGGGTGGGCGCTGGCCGGGGACCGGTCGGCGGACGACTCGGTGATGCTGGAGCTGCTGGAGCCGTACGCGGGGCAGCGGCACCGGGCGGCTCGGCTGATCCTGCTGAGCGGGCGGGTGCCGCCCCGGCGGGCGCCGCGGATGCCGGTGGGGGACATCGGGCGGTGGTGAGGGGTGGGGGGCGGGTGTGAGGTGCCGGGGGGCGGTGGCTGCGGCACGGGGTGGGGTGGTTGCGGTACGGGGTGGGGAGCGGGCGTGAGGTGCCGGAGGGCGGTGGCTGCGGCACGGGGGGGCGGTGGCTGCCGTACGGGGTGGGCGTCGAGGGTTTTCGCCCCCGCCGCCCCTTCCCTCCCCCACTCTCGGCTTCGCTCGAGCGGGGGGACCCCCATCGTCCCCGGGGGCTCCGCCCCCGGACCCCCGTTCGGCCCTGGACGGGCCTCGTCCTCAAGCGCCGGACGGGCTGGGGCAGCACGGCCGGCTGGGAGAACCGCCCCGGATGAACGATCCGCCTACTGGTCCGACGAGAAGCGCACCGCGCCCGCCGGGATGCGGGCGTCGCACCAGATGCGGGCGCCCTCGCGGAGTTCGTTGTCGGGGCCGACGACCGCGCCGTCGCCGATGACCGTGCCGGTGAGGACGGAGCGTTCGCCGACGCGGGCGCGGGTGCCGATGAGGGAGTCGGTGATGACCGCGCCCGGTTCGATCACCGCGCCGGGCAGGATCGTGGAGCCGAAGACGCGCGCGCCCTCGGCGACGAACGCGCCCTCGCCGACCACCGTGCCGCCCGTCAGCTTCGCGTCGGGGGCGACCGTGGCCGTCGGCAGGATCAGGCGGTCACCGCAGCGGCCGGGGACCGCCGGGGAGGGGGCCCGGCCGAGGACGAGGTCTGCGGAGCCCCGCACGAAGGCGGCCGGCGTACCGAGGTCCAGCCAGTACGTGGAGTCGACCATGCCCTGGAGGTGCGCTCCCGCCGACAGGAGGTCGGGGAAGGTCTCCCGCTCGACGGAGACCGGGCGGCCCTGCGGGATCGTGTCGATGACCGAGCGGCGGAAGACGTACGCGCCCGCGTTGATCTGGTCGGTGACGATCTCCTCGGGGGTCTGGGGCTTCTCCAGGAAGGCCAGCACCCTGCCCGTCCCGTCGGTGGGGACCAGGCCGTAGGCGCGGGGGTCCGTCACCTTGGTGAGGTGGAGGGAGACGTCCGCGGACGTGGATTCGTGGGTGGCGACCAGCCGGCGGATGTCGAGGCCGGTGAGGATGTCGCCGTTGAAGACGAGGACGGGGTCGTCGGGGCCCGAGTGCAGGCGGGAGGCGACGTTGCGGATCGCGCCGCCGGTGCCGAGGGGCTCGTCCTCCGTGACGTACTCGATGTGGAGGCCGAGCGCCGAACCGTCGCCGAAGTGCGGTTCGAAGACCTCCGCCAGATAGCTGGTGGCGAGGACGATGTGGTCCACGCCCGCCGCTCTGGCCCGTGCCAGCTGGTGCGTCAGGAACGGCACGCCGGCCGCCCGGACCATGGGCTTGGGCGTGTGCACCGTGAGCGGGCGCAGCCGGGTGCCCTTGCCGCCGACCAGGAGGATCGCTTCTGTCACCTTCGTCTCTGCTTCCTGCCGGGACCGGCCGAACTGTCTTTCGGCCGGCCAGTGTATGCAGACCGTTGCGTGGCAACTTCGATGGCCGTGCGGTGTGGCATGCGGTGTCCCATGCGGTATCCCATGCGCTGTCCCCCCGACGGCTCGTGGAATGTGCCCCCCGCTGGACGTGACTCCGCGTCCTCCGGGGTCGCCGGGGCCTCCCCGGGCCCCGGGCGCCCGGGCCCGCGTCAACGGCCCTGGTAGCGGGCGGCTGTCGAGCGGGCCGAGCCGAGCTTGCCGTAGAGCTGCTTTCCTGGGCATTCCGTGGCGAAGCCGTCCCGGTGGCCGGAGATCACGTTCAGTCGTACGTTCTTACCTTTTGCGTAGAGATTGCCACCGCCGGACTTCAGATATGTCTTTCCGACCGGATTGGCCCCGAACAGACCCAACTTCCACGCCGTCAGACGTGCGACGGACGTCACCGCGGAGGCGGCCGGCTTGGTGGAGGTGAACGTACCGATCACCGCGATGCCCATGCTGTTGCTGTTGAAACCGAGGGTGTGGGCACCCAGGACGGCCTTGGTCACTCCCCCGGCGCGGCCCTCGTAGATGTTTCCGCACTTGTCGACGAGGAAGTTGTAGCCGATGTCCCGCCAGCCCATGCTCTTGACGTGGTAGCGGTAGATACCACGGATGACGGAGGGTGCCTGGGAGCAGGTGTAGTTGTTGCCCGACGCGGTGTGGTGCACGAAGGCCGCCTTGACCTTCGTCGTGTAGCGGAAGCCGCTCTCCCGCAGGTTCTCGTCGGCGCCCCAGCCGCGGCGCGTGACGATGCCCGGACGGGGGCCGATGTACGGCTTGGCCCGCTGGCTGCCCGTCAGGTCCGGGCCGCGCAGGGTGAGGAGCTCGCGTTCGGTGCCGGCGCGGTCGCGAGCGGGGATCACGGTGGCGCCGAGGGGGGCCAGGTCCAGATTGGCCGCGGAGGCGGCGGTCGTCGCGGTGGTCGTCGCGGCCGCCGAGTCCGGCGCGCCGACGGGGACGGGGGCGGTCAGGGGGTGGCTGCGGGGCGGGCCGACGGGCGCGTGGCCGGGAGCGGCCGTCGCGGGGTCGGGCCGGCCGGGGTCGACCAGTTCCAGGCGCAGGCCCGAGGGGAGCGGGGCGGCCGAGCTCGCCGTACGCGGGCCTCGGGCGGTGTCCTCGTCACGGACCTCGGCCGTGGGGGTGACGCGGACCTCCACGCCGTCGGAGGCGCCGACCCACAGGGGTGCGGTGGCGCCGCGGACGCGGCCGGAGGCGCGCTCGGCCGTCTCCGGGTCGGCGCTGTGGTCGGCGTTGTGGGTCTCCAGGTCCTGCCAGCGGGACCAGGTGCCGGTGCCGGTGGCGCGGGTACGGGCCTGGACCCGGCCGTGCAGTTCCGCGTCCGGGTCGTCCCAGACGACGCCCAGGAGGGAGAAGGGAGCCACGTCCCGGCGGGGCAGGCCCTGCTCCGCGCCGGGGGCCCGGTCACGGGCGAGGGGGGTCAGGGGCAGCGAGTGGGTGCTGCCCGGGAGCGGGGCGGCGGGGCTCATGACCCGGGCCGCGGCGGTCGCCGACTCCGCGGCCGGCGCGGTTGGCACCGTCGCCGCGAGGGCGGGCGGCGTCAGCGGGAGGGCGAGAGCCGCCGCGCAGGTGACGCCGATCGAGGAAGCAAGCAATCCACGCATGGCACTGATCCTGGGCACCGCCCCAGCGCGTCCGCACATCGAGAACCTGACGGTCCGTCGCCTTCGTTGCGCCGAACCGGTGGCCCGGCGGCGGGTGTCCGGCGCGGGCGGCGCGTACGCTTGCGCGGGTGAACGCCACCGATCGCACCCCTGCCGACCTGCTGCGTTCCGCGCTCGCCGCGGATCCCGCGCGCCCGCTGGTGACCTTCTACGACGACGCCACCGGCGAGCGGGTCGAATTGTCCGTGGCCACCTTCGCCAATTGGGTGGCCAAGACCGCGAACCTCCTCCAGGACGGCCTGTCCGCCGAACCGGGTGACCGCGTCGCGCTGTTGCTGCCCGCGCACTGGCAGACGGCGGTGTGGCTGCTGGCGTGTTCGTCCGTGGGGGCCGTGGCGGACGTGGCCGGGGATCCCGCGCGCGCGGACCATGTCGTGGCCGGGCCCGGCCTGTTCGAGGCGGGGCTGGCCTGCCGGGGTGAGCGGTACGCGCTCTCCCTCGCGCCCCTCGGCCGGCGCTTCGTGCCGTCGCCGCCGGAGGGGTACGCCGACTACGCGGTGGACGTCCCGAGCCACGGCGACCGCTTCGTCCCGTACGCGCCGGTCGACCCGGAGGAGCCCGCGCTGATCGTGGCGGGCGCGGAGTACACGGGCGCGGAGATCGTGGAGCGCGCCCGCGCGGACGCGGCGGGCCTCGGCCTGACGGGCCCCGGCTCCCGCCTTCTGTCCGCCCTTCCCTACGACACCTGGGAGGGCCTCAGCGCCGGCCTGTACGCCCCCCTGGCCAGCGGCGGCTCCGTCGTCCTCTGCCGTCACCTGGACCAGGCGACCGAGGAGACGGTGGCCCGGCGGATCGAGAGCGAACGGGTGTCGGCCACGGCACGGTAGGGCGTCGGCGGACGCCCTGGGGGGCGGCGGGCCGGGGGGTGACGGCGTCGCCCCCCGGGCTCCCCGGAGTCCGGGGACCGGTCCGTGGACGGCCACCCCGGGGCGGTCGTCCCCCGGCATGCCGCCCCGGAAGGGCGTCGGCCCGAGGAAGGCCGCCCCGCAAAGGCGTCGGCCCGAGGAAGGCCGCCCCGCAAAGGCGTCGGCCCGAGGAAGGCCGCCCCGCAAAGGCGTCGGCCCGAGGAAGGCCGCCCCGGAAAGGCGTCGGCCCGGGGGGCGCCCCAGGGGCCGGCCGTCGCCGCGGTCGCCCCTACCGCGGGGCACCCGTTCGGCCCACCCCCGCCCGCGCCCCCACCCCGCCCGCGCCATCGTCGTAGGAGCACCACGAGACGTTGGCAGGACGGGCGGCGCGTCGGAGCACCACGAGACGTTGGCAGGACGGGCGGCGCGTCCGTACCGCGGGCAGGAGGGGTGGATGGCGGCGTGAGCAGGGACGCAGGCGCCTCCGGGCCCCTCGGGCCGGGGGCGGGGGCCTCCGCTCGGGGGGCGGGGTCCGTGCGGCGGCGCCGGCGGCGGTGGGTGCGGTACGGGGCGGGGGCGGCCGCCGTGCTCGTGGTGGGGGCCGGGGTGGCGGGGTGGGCGGTGTACGCCAAGCTCGAGGGGAACATCACGCCCGACGAGGCCGCCGCGGCGGAGCTGGCGCGGTACGCGGAGGAGCGGCCGACGGCGCTGGTGAAGGACGCCCGGAACATCCTGCTGATCGGGTCGGACACACGTTCGGGTTCGGGCAACCGCGCGTACGGGCGGGACTCGGGCACCGAGCGGTCGGACACGACGATCCTGCTGCATCTGGCCGCCGGGCGGCGCAGCGCCACCGCCGTCTCCCTGCCCCGCGACCTGATGGTGGACGTGCCGGCCTGCCGGCGCGCGGACGGGAGCCGGACCGAGCCGATGTTCGCGATGTTCAACTACGCCTTCCAGACGGGCGGCTCGGCGTGCACGGTCCGCACGGTGGAGAAGCTGACCGGCATCCGGATCGACCATCACATGGTCGTCGACTTCAGCGGCTTCAAGGAGATGGTCGACGCCGTGGACGGGGTCGAGGTGTGCCTGAAGGAACCCGTCCGCGACAAGGCCGCCAAGCTGCGGCTGCCCGCGGGGCGGGTGACCCTGGACGGCGAGCAGGCCCTCGGGTACGTGCGCGCCCGCAAGTCGCTCGGCAACGGCAGCGACACCGACCGCATGGACCGGCAGCAGCGGTTCCTCGGAGCGCTCGTCAACAAGGTGCGCAGCGACGACGTCCTGCTGAACCCGGCGAAGCTGTACCCCGTGCTGGACGCCGCGACGTCCGCCCTCACCACCGACCCGGAGCTGGCGAGTCTGCGCGGCCTGTACCGGCTCGTGCGCGGCCTGCGCGACGTTCCCACGGACCGGGTGCGGTTCCTCACCGTTCCCCGGGAGTCGTACGTCTACAACGCCAACCGTGACCAGCTGGTGGAGCCCGAGGCGGAGCGGCTCTTCGGCCTGCTGCGGGCGGACGCGCCGGTGCGGGTCTCGCGGGGCGGCTCCTCGGCGCCCGGCTCCGCGGAGCCGCCCGGCGACGGCGCGTCCCGTTCGCCGAGCCCGAGCCCGTCCCCGCCCGTCTTCCGCGGGAACACGGCCGCCGAGGACGGCTGCGTCTGAGCCCCGGCCGCGGTCCCGCGCGGTCGTACGCGGTCCCGCGCGGTCGTACGCGGTCCCGCGCGGTCGTACGCGGTCCCGCGCGGTCGCACACGGTCGTACGCAGTCCCGCGCGGTCGTACGCGGTCGCACGCGGTCCCGCGCGGTCCCCGTACGTCTTCCGCGGGTAAAGCGCTTCCCAAGCGCAAGTGTCCCGGCGAAGGCGAGTTCAAGGAAATGGGACGGATTGCCCGGTTGTAGGGACGTGGAATTTGTCACCGTCGTCGTTCGACGCTGAACTGGGCGGATAGTGTGAGCGATCCGGTGCACCAGGCCGATAGGTCCGTCCTGGGGTCGTGCACTGAGTGACCGATTGACTGAGTGACCGAGACGACCCGAGCGCCTCCTGAGGGGAAGGGGCGCCGCGTGGCCCCGACGGAGGATTCGGACAACCGTGGACGCGCAAGGCCGTGGGCGGGCGGACAACATCGACCCCGCAGACCAGTGGGTGCTCAATCCGGACACCGGCGAATACGAACTGCGACTGACCCCTTCCGCACCGCAGTCGGCGGTCCCCGGACCCCGCAGGGCCGACCGGCGCGCCGCGGGGTCCAAAGGCGGGTCGGGCGCGGTCCGCAGCCGGACGCCGGAACCGGAGCCGGACACCCCGCAGACGCCGGAGGTGCCCGGCCCGCGCCGGCGCCGCGGCACCCCGGAGGAGGCGCCCGCACGGCGCGGCCGCCGGCCGGCGAAGAAGAAGACGAAGGGCCGGAAGATCCTGCTGTGGACCGGCGGGACCATGGCCTTCGTCCTGGTGGGCACGGCCGCCGCGGCCTACCTCTACCTCCAGCACCTCAACGACAACATCACCTCCGTCTCCGACGACGGCGCGAGCACCGGTGGCTTCAGCAAGGACAAGGCGATCAACCTGCTGCTGATCGGCACCGACAAGCGCACCGGCTCGGGCAACGAGGGCTACGGCGACTCCGGCAGCGTCGGCCACGCCGACACCACGATCCTGCTGCACGTCTCCAAGGACCGGACGAACGCGACCGCGCTGAGCATCCCGCGCGACCTCATCGTGGACGTCCCGGACTGCGAGACCACGCAGGAGGACGGCAGCACGAAGATCATCGCGGGGACCGAGAACGTCCGCTTCAACACCAGCCTCGGCCAGAGCGGCCGGACGCCCAGCTGCACCATGCGCACGGTGACGGAGCTGACCGGGATCACCCCGGACAACTTCATGGTCGCCGACTTCAACGCCGTCAAGACGCTGACGACCGCGGTCGGCGGGGTCGAGGTGTGCCTGGCCAAGGACATCGACGACGAGGACTCGCACCTGAAGCTGTCCAAGGGCACGCACACCATCCAGGGCGAACAGGCACTGGCGTTCCTGCGCACCCGGCACTCGGTGGGCTTCGGCGGCGACCTGAGCCGCATCGAGCTCCAGCAGCAGTTCCTCAGCTCGCTGATGCGCAAGCTGAAGTCGAACGACACGCTCACCAGCCCCAGCAAGATGATCAAGTTGGCGGAGGCGGGCACCAAGGCGCTGACCGTCGACTCCCAGCTCGACAGCATCGGCAAGCTGAAGGACCTGGGTCTGGAGCTGGGCAAGCTCAACGTCAAGAACCTGACCTTCACCACCGTCCCGGTGGTCGACAACCCGGCCGAGACGGTCGCGTCCACGGTCGTCCTCAACGACTCGACCGCGCCCACCGTGTTCCAGATGATCCGGGAGGACATCTCCTTCACCGAGGTGAAGCAGAAGGCCAAGGCGTCCAAGGACGCGGCGTCCGCGGCCGCGGCGGCCCGACTCGAGGGCACCCAGTCCGAGGCCTCCGAGGTGCGGGTGCGCGTGATGAACGGCGGGGCCCCGGCCGGCAGCGCACAGGAAACTCTTAACTGGCTGCAGAATGATGAGGGCGTGACGAAGTCCGAGAACGCGGGCAACGCACCCGAGGACCTCAGCAAGACGACGCTCGAGTACGCGCCCGACCAGGCGGCGCAGGCCCGCAAGCTCGCCGCCATCATGGGGCTGGCCGGGACCGCGCTGAAGCCGGGTGAGAGCGTCACCAACTCCCAGGGTCTGCCGACGATGACGCTGACGCTGGGCAAGGACTTCAAGGGCGCCGGTGTCTCGCTCACGGCTTCGACGACGGTGCCCGACACGGTCCAGAAGTCCACGGCGGACAAGGTCGAGTGCGCCAAGTAGCCAAGTAATCGCCAAGTAGGTAACCCTGCGGGCCCGTCGAGCGTCTGACGTGACGCGGGACGGGCCCGTGTCAGGCGCACGGCGGGGAGGGCAGGGGAAGTGGCGCGGAGCAGTGTGCGGGGGAAGGTTCCCGAAGTCGAGGACGCGATGTCCCCGACGGCGGTGGACCGGGACTCGATCGAGGACGGGCACGGCGGCGGCGCCGGTGACGGCAGCGGCGACGGACACCACGGCGACGGCACCGGGTCCGGTGCGGGCGACGGCGGCCCGGGCGGGAGCGACGACGGACGCAGATCCGGCCGCGGCCCGGAACGCGGCCGGCGCAGACGGCGGGTGCTGCGCTGGTCGGCGACGGTGCTGTCGCTGGTCATACTCGGCGGCGCGGGCGCCGGTTACCTCTACTACCAGCACCTCAACGCCAACATCAAGAGCGACGACCTCAACCTGGGCGACGCCAAGGACCGGGCGGCTCAGACCCAGACCAACGCGGCCGGGCAGAAGGCGCTGAACATCCTGCTGATCGGCTCGGACGCCCGTGACACCGCGGAGAACCAGAAGCTCGGCGGCGCCAAGGAGACCTACGGCGGCACCCCGCTCGCCGACGTGCAGATGCTGCTGCACGTGTCGGCGGACCGCAGCAACATGTCGGTGGTGAGCATGCCGCGCGACACCCTGGTGGACATACCCAAGTGCACCGACCCCGACGACGGGGAGGTGTACGGGGCGTTGACGCGCACGATGACCAACCAGTCGCTCGGGCGCGGCGGCCCGGGCTGCACGGTGGCCACCTGGGAGAAGCTCACCGACATCCACATCGACCACTTCATGATGATCGACTTCGCCGGTGTGGTGTCGATGGCGGACGCGATCGGCGGGGTGCCGGTGTGCGTGGACGCCAACGTCTACTCGCACACCAGCACCGGCAAGGGCTCCGGGCTGAAGCTGGCGGAGGGCACGCACGCCATCAAGGGCGAGCAGGCCCTGCAGTGGCTGCGCACCCGCTACGGCTTCGAGGACGGCAGCGACCTGGCCCGCGCCAAGGCGCAGCACATGTACATGAACTCGATGGTCCGTCAGCTGCGCTCCGAGGCCCGGCTGTCCAACCCCAACGCCCTGCGGAAACTCGCCGAGGCGGCCACGGAGGCGATCACCGTCGACGACGGCCTGGACAGCATCAAGAAGATGTACGACCTGGCGACCGAGCTGCAGAAGGTGCCCACCGAGCGCATCACCATGACGACGATGCCCAACCGCTACGTCGGCAGCCGGGTGGAGCCCACCGAGGACGCCACGCAGCTGTTCCGGCTGGTGCGCGAGGACATCGCCCTGGACGGCAAGGACACCGCGAAGGCGACCGCGTCCGCGAGCCCGTCGCCGACGGACACGGACCCGGCCGCCGCGGACGGCGAGATCGCCGTACAGGTCCACAACGGCACCTACACCGACACCCTCGGCGCCGCGAGCGGGCGGGCGGCCGCGGTGGCGCAGCTGCTGGCCGGCGAGGGCTTCACGCAGGCGGTGGCGGACCCCTCGGCGGCCACCTCCGAGGAGACGACGGTGATCCGCTACCCGAGCGCCGACCTCCAGGGGGACGCCGAGCGGGTCGCGAAGGCCCTCGGCATCCCGACGGGCCAGGTGGTGCAGTCCACCGAGGTCACCGGGATCACGCTGTACGTCGGCGCGGACTGGCGGTCGGGGTCGGCGTACGAGGCGCCGGAGCAGGACGACACGACGCCCGAGTCGGCCGAGTCGATGAACGCCTCCGACACCAGCCAGTGCATGCACGTGGACCCGGACTACACCTACTAGCCCGGGGCCGTGGGGGGCCGGCCGCCGGCGCCCCACGGCCCCGGTACGCCCCACGGCCCCGGTACGCCCGCACAGCCGCAGTGCGCCTCGCGGTCTCAGCGCGCCCCACAGCCGCGGCACGCCCCGGTCCCAGCGCGCCCCACAGCCGCGGCACGCCCCGGTCCCAGCGCGCCCCGCACCCGCGGCACGCCCCGGTCCCAGCGCGCCCCGCGGCCGCGGTACGCCTCAGCGCGGCCCGTCGCCTCAGCGTGCCCCGGCGTCGAGGACCGCCGGGCGGCGGGAGGCGATGACCTTCCTCGCCAGCGACTTCGGGCTGGTCAGGAAGCCCCAGCCCCACGACATGTGCATGGTGGCCAGGGCCACGGGGATCTGGAGCCGCGCCTTCAGCGGCAGCCCCTTGCCGGCCGGCACCGACCCGGCGACGATCGCCGCGAGGTAGCCGCCGGGGATCACGAAGCCGAGCGGGGTGACGGCCGCGCCCACCACGATCCCGGCCGCGATCGCGCACACGGCGGTCGGCGGGGCGAGGTAGCGCAGGTTGATGGAGCCCTCGTGGTAGCGGGCGACGACGTGCCGCCAGCGGCCGTAGTCCTTGTACTGCTTGGCGAGCGCCCTGACGCTCGGCCGCGGCCGGTACGACACCTTCAGCTCGGGCGAGAACCAGATCAGCCCGCCCGCCTCGCGGATGCGGAAGTTCAGCTCCCAGTCCTGGGCGCGGATGAACTCCTCGTTGTAGCCGCCCTGTCGCTCCAGTGCCTCGCGCCGGAAGACACCCAGGTAGACGGTCTCGGCGGGAGCCGCCCGGCCACCGGTGTGGAAGGCGGCGTTGCCGACGCCGATCTTCGAGGTCATGGCGGCGGCGACGGCGTGCTCCCAGTCGTTCTCGCCCTCGGCGTGCATGATGCCGCCGACGTTCTGCGCGCCGGTCTCCTCCAGGAGCCGTACGGCGGTGGCGATGTAGTTCGGGGAGAGCATCCCGTGCCCGTCGACACGGACGACGACCGGATGGCGCGAGGCCTTGATCGCGGCGTTGAGCGCGGCGGGCGTACGTCCCGTCGGGTTGGGGACGGTGTGCACGCGCGGGTCGTCGGCGACGAGCTCGGCCGCGATCTCGTCCGTGCGGTCCGTGGACGGACCGAGGGCGATCACGACCTCCATCTCGCCGGCGTAACTCTGCGCGAGGATCGCTTGGACGGCTCCGCGCAGATGCCGCTCCTCGTTGAGGACGGGCATGATGACGGACACGGCGGGGAGCTGCACGTCGGACTTGGCGTTCATAGGACGCTCACGTTACCGCGAACGGGGGACACGCTCGCGCCCCGCCGGGTGTGCTGCCCCGGACCGCAGATCGTATGGGCCTACGGTGCTCACGGCTCCCCCTCGTACGGCCGTCGCCCGGAGGTGACCCGCATGTCCCCGACCCCGCACCGGTCGTCCGGCCCCCGGCCCGCGCGCCGTCCGCCCGCACTCCCGATTCCGCCCGCACTCCCCCTTCGGAGGAAACGTCCCCGCTGGGCCATGCGGGCCACGATGACCCTCTCGGTCGTGATCCTGGCCTCCGCCGGCATCGGCCACTCCGTGGTCAGCAGCCTCGACGCGGACATCGCCCGCGTCGACCCCTTCAAGGACATGAAGAACCGCCCGCGGGCCGGCCACGGCATGAACGTGCTGCTGGTCGGCACCGACGGACGGGACAGGATCACCGAGCGGGAGCGCCGGCGCTACCGTCTGGGCGGCGCGCCCTGCCACTGCACCGACACGCTGATGATCGTGCACATCTCGGAGGACCGGGAGCGGGCGAGCGTGATCAGCCTGCCACGCGACTCCTTCGCCCAGACGCCCCCGCACACCGACCGCGCCACCGGCCGGACGCACCAGGGGCACCCCTTGAGGATCAACGCGGCGTACGCGGAGGGCGGGCCGCAGCTGACCGTGCGGACCGTCGAGCACATGACCCGCGTGAAGATCGACCACTACCTGGAGGTCGACTTCACCAGCTTCATGCGGACGGTGGACGTCCTCGGCGGGGTGAAGATCTGCACGGCCCGGCCGCTCAAGGACAGCTTCACCGGCCTGGACCTGCCGCCCGGCACGCACGCCCTCAAGGGCGGCCAGGCCCTCCAGTACGTCCGCTCCCGGCACATCGACGCCGACTCCGACTTCGGGCGGATGAAGCGCCAGCAGCGCTTCCTGGCGGCCCTGGTCGACCACGCGACCTCCTCGGGCATCCTGCTCAACCCGCTGAGGTTCCGTGACGTGGCACGGGCCGTGCTGGGCTCGGTGCGGGCGGACCGCGGCTTCGGCGCCGACGAACTCCTCGACCTCGGCCGCGCCATGCGCACCTTCTCCCCGTCGTCGTCGGAGTTCACGACCGTCCCCGTGGCCCAGATGGGATACGTCGTGAAGGGCATCGGATCGACCGTGAAGTGGGACCCGGTGAAGGCCGAGCGCCTCTTCCGGGCCGTGCGCGACGACAAGCCGCTCGCGACGGCACCCCGGGCGCGCAGCACGGCCGTACGCGTCGAGGTGGCCCCGCAGCAGATCCGCGTCCACGTCGAGAACGGGACCACCACCGTGGGGCTGGCCAAGGAGATGGACGCGGGTCTCGCGGCCACCGGCTTCCGCACCACCGGCCGCCCGACCACCGCCGCGAACCGGGCCACGCGCCGCACGGTCATCACCTACGACCCCCGCTGGGACCGCTCCGCCCGGTCGCTCGCGGCGGCCCTGCCCGGCAGTGAGATGCGCGCCGTGCCCGGTCTCGGACCGACGCTGCGGGTCACCGCCGGTGCGGACTTCCGGGAGGTCCGCAGGGTCCGCGCCGAGAACCCGGGCCAGGGCGAGTTCGGCGTGGTGCGGGGGGACGAGGTGGGCTGCTCCTGACCTGACCGGGGGCGCCCGGCCCGCCTCGGCCCGCAGGGCGCTCAGTCCTCGAAGCCCTCCGCCGCCCGCCGCTCCCGGAGTTCCACGATCGCCCGGCGGCGGGCCAGGCGGTGGGTGCGGCGGATCTGGGCCTCCTGGTGGCGGCGGCGGTCCCGGTCGGTCTCCGGCAGGACCGGGGGCACCCGGCGCGGTGTGCCGTCGGCGTCGACGGCGGCGAAGACCAGATAGGCGGAACCGACCTGGGTGGGCGGCGCGGACTCGTTCCAGCGCTCGGCCAGGACCCGGACGCCCACCTCCATGGAGGTCCGGCCGGTCCAGTTGACCTGAGCCTTCACCTGGACGAGGTCACCGACGCGGACCGGCTCCAGGAACGCCATCTCGTCCATGGACGCGGTGACGGCGGGCCCGCCGGAGTGCCGGCCGGCCACGGCGCCCGCCGCGTCGTCGACGAGCTTCATGATCACACCGCCGTGCACCGTGCCCAGGAGGTTGGTGTCGTTGTGGGTCATGATGTGGCTGAGGGTGGTGCGGGACGCGGAGACGGGCTTGCCCGGGATGTCCGAGGTGCCCGGGTCCACTGCGGTGACCTGGTCTGTCATGACCTCCACCTTATGCCGAGGGGAGGATCCCGAGGTTTTGTGTCGACTTGGCAACAGCGGGCCCCCGATTTTCCGACGGCCCTTGTACGGCATACAGCCGTTCCCTGCACACTGGGGCGCATGAACGATTGGCCCGAGGGACCGTCCGACGACAACCGCGGCACCCGGTACGGAAGCGGCAGCGCCAGCGCACGGCCCGAGGGCCCGCGCGTCATGCGGCAGGTCCGCCGCGGCCGGCCCGCCCCGCCGCAGAGCCCCGGCATCCCCCAGCAGCCGTCGTACGTCGACGGCCGGGGACACGGCGACTTCACCGACGCCCAAGGCACCGGGTACGACAGCGGCTACAACACGGGCCAGGTCTACGGCACGCCCGGCGGCGGCGGACCCGACGGCGGCGGTGGAGGCGGATTCGGCGGGGGCCGCGGCCCGCGTCCGGCGCCGAACTGGCGCCGCCGCATCAAGGTGACCTCGATCACCGTCGCGACCGTGCTGGTCGTGACGACCGTCGGCACCTACTTCTGGGCCGACGGCAAGCTCCAGCGCGAGGTCGACCTGTCGAAGGTCATCGACCGGCCCGACGAGGGCGAGGGCACCAATTACCTGATCGTCGGCTCCGACAGCCGTGAGGGCATGTCGGCGGAGGAGAAGAAGGAGCTGCACACCGGCTCCGCCGACGGCAAGCGCACGGACTCGATGATGATCCTGCACACCGGCTCCAACGGCGACACCCTCATCTCCCTGCCGCGCGACTCGGACGTGGAGATCCCGACCTTCGTGGGCTCGGAGTCCGGCAAGACCTACGAGGGCACCGGCCGGCACGTGAAGCTGAACGCGGCCTACGCCGAGGACGGGCCCGAACTGCTCGTGCGCACCGTCGAGTTCAACACCGGCCTGCGCATCGACCACTACGTGGAGATCGGCTTCGCCGGCTTCGCGAACATCGTGGACGCCGTCGGCGGGGTCGAGATGGACATCCCGCAGGACATCAAGGACACCAAGTCCGGGGCGGACTTCAAGAAGGGCAAGCAGACCCTGAACGGCGAGGAGGCCCTCGCCTTCGTCCGCACCCGGTACGCGCTCGCGGGCTCCGACCTCGACCGCACGAAGAACCAGCAGAAGTTCCTCGCGGCCCTCGCCAACCAGGTGGCCACGCCGGGCACGCTGCTCAACCCGTTCAAGCTCTACCCGACCATGGGCGCGGGCCTCGACTCCCTGATCGTCGACAAGGACATGGGCCTGTACGACCTGGCGTCCATGTTCTTCGCGATGAAGGGCGTCAACAGCGGCGACGGCAAGTCCATGAACATGCCGATCTCCGGCTCCACCGGCGGCAACCTGGTCTGGGACGAGACGAAGGTGAAGCAGCTGGTCGAGCAACTGAAGAACGACGAGAAGGTGACGGTGTCGGGTGACTGACGCCCCCGGAGCCAGACCGCCCTTCGCCGCGGTCCTGTGTGACATCGACAACGTGGTGCGGCACTTCGACTCCACCCACCTGGAGGCGCTGGAACGCGCCGCGGGGCTGGCGGAGGGCACGACGAAGAAGGTGGCGTTCGCCCCCGAGGTCATCGCACCACTGCTGGTGGGCCGGATCACGGAGCAGGAGTGGGTGGAGTCCATCGCCCGCGGCCTGGCCGGCCTGGTGGACGAGGAGACGGGCTGGGCGCTCGGCAGCACCCTGCTGGAGTCGCCCTTCCACGCCGACGAGACCGTGGTGACCCTGCTGCACCGCGCCCGGGCCCGGGTGCCGGTGGTCCTCGTCTCCAACGCCACGCTCGGCCTGGAGCAGGACCTCGACGCCCTCGGCCTGGCCGGACTCGCCGACCACGTCGTCAGCAGCGCCCGGGTCGGCCTCGCCAAGCCCGATCCGCGCATCCTCGCGCTCGGCGCCGAGCGGGCGGGCGTACGGCCCGAGCGGTGTCTGTTCGTGGACGACACCCTGGAGAACGTCGAGGCGGCCGCGGCGCTGGGCATGACCGCCGTGCACTTCCGCGGACCGGCCGATCTGGAGCGGGCGCTGGAGCCGCTGTTCGCCTGAGCCGGCAACCGTCCGGCTCCCCGGCCCCGGCCCGGCCGCGCCCGCCCACCCGCACGCACGCACGCACGACGAGGGCACCCCGAGGGGTGCCCTCACCTGCCGTCCGGCGGCGTCACATCGAGGCGCCCGCCATCGCGCGGCACATCTCGGCACAGCGGCGACAGGCGTCGGCGCAGCGCGCCATGCCGGCGTCGTCCGGCATCGCCATACACGCCTCGGCGCACATCTCGCACGCCTTGGCGCACATCGCGCACATCTCGGCCGCCATGGGCGAGCGGCGCATCATCATGTCGGCGCACATGCGGGTCGTCTCGGAGCAGTCCATCAGCGCGCGCATGATCTGCAGCTGGGCCTGGCCGCCCATCTGCAGGCAGGCGCTCATGGTCTCCTCGCACACGCCGTGGCAGGACATGCACGCCTCGACGCAGTCCTGCATCTCCTTGCTCATGGCGGTCATGGCTCCGGACTGGGCCATTCCGGGCTGGGTCGTTCCGGGCTGGGTCATGACTCCTCCTGGGAGAGAGGCGGGCCGGGGCCCGGGCGGACCCCGCGCGCCCTTCCGTCGTACGCCTCCCCGTCGCCGAGCGCCATCGGAGGACGGCGCGGGCCGCCCCCGGCGCACCGCCGGAGGCCGCCCACCCGCAGGTCAGGCGCCCCGAAGGGCCCGACACCGGCCGGAAACCGTTACGGCAGGTTCCGCGCCATGACGATCCGCCGCACTTGGTTCGTGCTCATGATCATTCGCGAGGGGCGCGCCGGCATCGCTTGTCACGTGAGGGAGGCCACCGCATCCGCTATCAGGGAACGTGCCGCTGCTCCCCTCGCGGCCACCTGCGAGAGCCGGTCAAAGGCTCGGGCGTACAACTCGACCTGACTGGGCTGCGTAAGGGTGGCAGCAGCGTCCAGGGTGTCCACGTGCACCCTGCTGTCGTCGAAGATCGTGAACGTTGGCATGGGCCACACGGTCCGTTGCACTGAGAACGGGATGAGCCCCACGGCAACGTTCTGGAGATCCATAACCCCGAGCAGGTGGCCAAGCTGGGCCGCCATGGTCTCTGCGCTGCACAGCCTGTACCGCAAGACCGACTCCTCCAGTACGAAGGAGAACCGGCGTGCGCCGTTGTTCAGCACCGCGTTACGCCTCATGCGGGCTGCCACAGCATCGTTCACGTCGTCCGGTGTTCCCCGGAAGTCGGCGATGGACGACAGCAGGGCAGCGGCGTACCCGGGTGTCTGGAGGAATCCGGGGATCACGTCGGAAACGTAGACCCTGAACATCCTTGTTTGTTGGTACAGATCACCTGTGGACTCTTGCAGACGACGAAGACCGCTCCGCTGTAGTCGCCTCCACTGCACATGAGCATCTGCGGACTGTCTGTTGGCAGCGATCAGATCGGGAGCCTGGTCCTCAGCCGCGCAGGCTCGGCACCACGCTCTGATATCCGCCTCAGAGGGCGGTGTCTTGGCGTTCTCGATCCGGGATGACTTCGACTCCGACCAACCGCACCTGACGGCCAGCTCCCGCCCGCTGATCCCCGCGTCCTTCCGGATCTCGCGCAGACGGCCTGCCAGTTCTTCACGGGCCTCCTGAACGCGTGAGGAGGAATGTGGGGACATGGAGCTGGCTTTCGTCAGATCTCGTACAGGTCGTGCGGGATCGCTCGCTCCCAGACCGCTTCGAAGGCGGCGGAGCACAGCTTCACGGCTTCCGGGTCCGCCGTGATCTCGTCTTCCACCACCACTCCATCACCTGAGAAGTGATGCACCCGGAGCAGGGTGCCATCGAAGAGCCAGAAGTCATTGCCCGGCAGGGCGATACGGGTAGCCCGTCGCCGTGGCAACCACCGCACCTCCTCTCCCGCCGTGACGTTGGCGCGGGTGACGTAGTGCTCCCAACGGATGTAGTCCGATACAGGCTCGGAGACAACCCGGGCCCGGCGGATCACCACTCCCCGAGCCACGGTGTCCGCGATCGATTGGTCGTAGGGGTGCCACCAGGATGCGCGGTCCTCCCAATCGATCCGCTCGCCCCGCTGCCATGCCTCGAACCGGTCCGTCGGGGCGTACGAATCACGCAGCTCCAGGTGCACGGCGGACCGCTCGCACTGGCCAAGCAGCTCAGCGAAGCTGGGCACGCTCGACGGCATCACACGCCTCCCTGATCATCGGGATCATCCGGGCCGGAACCCTCACGATGGCCTCGCTGTCGGGTACCGAGCCGTTCGCGGGGCTGCTCGCCTCGCACTCCGCCTGAGTCTCGGTGCTCGGCTTCCACCCCTGCAACAAGATCTCCTGAGCGTCCGCGTCCGCCCACACGGTGGGGCAGTGATCCCGGTCGGTGTCGGGGTCGATTCCAATGAACTCTACGGCCATGGCTGGCTCCCTGGTCCAGGCGCTTGCTCGGGCTTGCATCAGCTTCCTTGAACTGCGGAGACAGCGTCAATAGCACTATTGACCAGGCCAACTTCTGTGCAAGCTCATGCAAGTTTGTAGAGCCCAACACTCGCCACTTCCTACCGTCGGCACATCGACCTGGAATCGATCAGGAGGGTGCGGTGCGATGGGCGAGAGCAAGGCGCAGGACACCGAAGCGGCTGATCATCTGGGCAGCAGTGAAGCCCGACAGTTCCTCTCCCGTCTTTCCGGAGCGTTCGGCGTCGGCGGCGTGCTCATGGTGCAGAAGAGCGACCCTGGCCCCGAAGGCGCGGACTTGGCGCCGAGTTCGGCTTTGCACTGGCCTCGGTGTGAGTGCGGGAGCCCGAGGTGTCCTGACTACAAGCCCCCGCGGAATAGCCCGTCAGCGGGACTGAGCAGCAGAGTCGCCGCAACAAACGCGCGAAGCCGTAGGGGTGGGCTGTGAGCGTCAGAGCGGCCATGCGGTACGTCATGCACCGGATCACCGAGCATCCCGACACAGACGTGACGTTCGAGGCCGAGTGTCTGCACTGCGGTTGGAATGCGACTCCCGCCGATGACTCGGCATCCGTCGACGTGGAGTGCATGAGCCACACGGGCCGGTCCGGGCACGCCGGTTTCCGGCGCATCCGGACCTCGTTCGCCATGGTCGTTCGCGCTGAGTGAGACACCGCCCCTGCGGTGGAATCCCTGAACTCCCGCCCTCTGCGGGCGGCGGCGGCCAGTCATGGCCGTGATCAGTTGAGCAGGAAGGTGCAGTGATGCTGGACGGAAGTGATCTGTACGCGCTCGACATCAACGGGGCTTCGTTCGTGAAGGCATGCGGCGGCCCCTGCACCGAAGGGTGCGTGACCCTGGCGCGGATCGGTGACGACGCCTGGGCCCTGGGTGACAGCAAGCGGCCGGACGCGCAGCCGCTGCGGTTCACCACGGAGGAGCTGGACGCGGCCGGTATCGACCCGGCGCGCTTCGGCCTGAACGTCTGATCATCCCCCTCCCGCCAGTCGGGCCGGGCACACACCCGTCCCTGGGCCCGGTCCGGCTGGAACACCTCGGAACGGGAACAACTGGTGCATCACCACGGCTATCTATGGACCGGTCCCAAAGAGCGCTTCGACCAGGAAGCACTACGACGCCCCCCGTACCCTGCTCCGCCCCCTGCCGGAAGCAGGCCGGAACTGATTCAGCGGTACCGCGAGGTAGCCACAGAGTTCCCCACCTCTGATCTGCCGCCGCTGGAAACGGCGTACTGGCTGATCAAACCGCCTTCTTTGGTTTGTGGCACATGGGACGAGGCGAAGGAAGCGGCGTCGTGGCTCGGAGAACGGTTGGCCGAGTACGCGCACCGGTTCACCCACGACAGGGACCGCGACACCTCCCATCTGGCGGCACTGGCCATTTCCATTGCGGCACAGTTGGAATCAGGGGCTGACGTGTCACTTGGCTTCTACCTCGAACGCCCCTCGTACCTTTCACTGGCACTGGTGACCTGCTCCCCCAACCGATCAATGCCGCAGCTACAGAACCGTTTCCGTCAATCGCTCACAGAGCGGAGACCGCAGTAGGGCATGCAGGCAGGCCGGTGTAGTGCGGAGTGCGGTGGCCGGCGCGTCTGACTCACGCAGCAGCAGTGCATCGAGAGCTGCGGCGACTTCCACGCAGTCCCGGTTGGCGTCGTCACCGGAGAAGCTGGACTTCTGCCACTTGCGTTCCTGCACGTGCACCTCGCTCCCGCTCAGAGCCGCTGAGCCAGGCTCCGGATGAGGTTCAGCGACGGCCCGGGGCCAAGGGCCGCAGCCCTCAGCTGGTCGAACATGAGTTTATACGCCGCCACTTGATCGTCGTCTTCCACGTACAAGGTGGAGACAGCGGTCTCGGTTCGCACTACGTCCGACTCGGGGTCCGGCAGACCCACGATACCGAAGGGGCCGTTCACGCCTCGGTGTGAGTCTGTCGTGTACGGCAGCACCTGGACCGTCACGCGCTCTCGCTGGGCCATACAGATGAGATGGGCAAGCTGGTCCCGCATCACCTCCGGTCCACCAAACCTGCCGTGCAGCACGGCTTCATAGAGGACGACCTGGAGTTCCGGTGCCCGTTCGCCGTCGCCCAGGACTCTCTGGCGGAGCATCCGTCCGCGTACGTGTTCCTCCAATTCGTCATCAGGTACGCCAAGGCGGCCCCGCCTGAAGAGCACCCGCATGTACTCCGGGGTCTGCAACAGGCCGGGGACCAGGATGGTCTCCCAGGAGTGCAGGGCGTCCGCCTTCGACTCCATCTCGATCAAGTCGGCGAATCCCCCGCTGAGGACATCGCCGTAACGGTTCCACCAATTGCGCCGTCGCCCTTCGCGCGCCATGTCGGCCAGCGCTTGGCCAAGGCGGTCGTCCGTCACGCCGTATGCCTGCAGCAGCGCCTTGAGCTCGGCGGCGCGGATGCCGTTCAGGCCCGTCTCGATCCGGCTGATCTTCGCCTTGCCGCACTCCAGCACTTGGGCGGCCGTGTCGATCGAGAGGCCCGCTCCTTCACGCAGCTTCCGCAGCTCGGCGCCCAGGCGCTTCTGGCGAATGGTCGGGTTCTTCCGTGGCGGCATACGGAACGTCCTAGCAGTTCCGCCGCCATTCTCACCGGAGGAACGGGTCACTTAGCCAGAAAGAGTCATTCCAAGGGGGAACGCTGCACCTTCTCCTTCCGCATCGCTAACGTCGTACACCGAGCGCTCCCCCACACCTCTCACGGCCCCCGGAAGGCACCGCCTCCGCACTCCATGCGGTGGCCGGCGGAGCCACCGCGTGAGTGGGCGTGTTCCAACCGTTCCAAAGAGAGAAGTGCAACGATGAGACAACCTCCTGCCCCGCTCTCCGACGGCCCCTGGGAGTACCAGCTCACCCTCCCCCACCACGCCATCGGCTCCGGCGTCGCACGCAGTACCGTCCGCTCGATCCTCACCCGCCACTTCCTGCCCGGCCTGGCCGACACCGCCGAACTGCTGACCAGCGAGTTGTGCGCCAACGCGTACCGCTATGCCAGCGGGCCCGCGACCGTGGGCGTGCGCTGGGACGACGGTACGCTTCACGTCAGCGTGCGGGACAGCAGTGACGTACTGCCGTGTCCGGCGGATGGAGACAGCGAAGGGGAGGGCGGGCGCGGCCTACTGCTCGTCAGGCGGTGCGCCCATGCCTGGGGCAGTCACACCGCTCCCACAAGGGACGGGAAAGTCACCTGGTTCGAGCTGCGACAGTGACCGGGCCAGGCGGCATACGCACTTCGCCCTCCGCCCGCAGGTCCGAAGACAGGCGGGGCGGAGGGCGACAGCGCCTTGGAGACCCTTATGGCAGGTTCCTGGCCATCACGATCCGCTGGACTTGGTTCGTGCCTTCATAAATCTGCGTGATCTTGGCGTCGCGCATCATGCGCTCGACCGGGTAGTCGCGGGTGTAGCCGTAGCCGCCGAGGAGCTGGACGGCGTCCGTGGTGACCTCCATCGCCGCGTCCGAGGCGAAGCACTTGGCGGCGGCGCCCTGGAAGGTGAGGTCGCTGTCTCCGCGCTCGGACTTGGCCGCGGCGGCGTAGGTGAGCTGGCGGGCGGCCTCGATCTTCATGGCCATGTCGGCGAGCATGAACTGGATGCCCTGGAAGTCGGCGATCGGCCGGCCGAACTGCTTGCGCTCCTGGACATAGCCCTTGGCGTAGTCGAAGGCGCCCTGGGCGACGCCGAGGGCCTGGGCGGCGATGGTGATGCGGGTGTGGTCGAGGGTCTTCATCGCCGTGGCGAAGCCGGTGCCCTCCTCGCCGATCATGCGGTCGGCGGGGATGCGGACGTTGTCGAAGTAGACCTCGCGGGTCGGGGAGCCCTTGATGCCGAGCTTCTTCTCCGGGGCGCCGAAGGACACCCCCGGGTCGGACTTCTCGACGACGAAGGCGGAGATGCCCTTCGAGCGCTTCTCGGGGTCCGTCACCGCCATGACCGTGTAGTACTCGGAGACGCCCGCGTTGGTGATCCAGCGCTTCACGCCGTCGAGGACCCAGTGGTCGCCGTCACGGACCGCCTTGGTCCTCATGCCCGCCGCGTCCGAACCGGCCTCCGGCTCGGAGAGGCAGTAGGAGAACATGGCGTCGCCCTTGGCGAGCGGGGTCAGGTACCGCTTCTTCAGGTCCTCGGAGCCGGAGAGGATCACCGGCAGGGAGCCCAGCTTGTTCACCGCGGGGATGAGCGAGGACGACACACAGGCACGGGCGACCTCCTCGATCACGATCACCGTGGCGAGCGCGTCGGCGCCCGCGCCGCCGTACGACTCGGGTACGTGCACGGCGTGCAGGTCGTTCGCGACGAGCGCGTCGAGGGCCTCCTGCGGGAAGCGGGCCTCCTCGTCCACCGCGGCGGCGTACGGCGCGATCTTCGCCTCGGCCAGCGAGCGGACGGCGTCGCGGAGCATGTCGTGCTCCTCGGACGGGCGGTACAGGTCGAAGTCAGCCGATCCGGCCAAGGTCTCTCACGCTCCAAAACACTGGGGTGATCTCGCTAATTACCGTTAAGTAACTCAAAGTTTAGGGGGCTGCTCACAGGAGTGTCACGTGAGCTTGACGACAGGGGGGAGAGCACGGGAGAACTGCCCGGTGAGAGGCTCCCTCACGCCCCGACTATGCTCGGGCGCGCCATCCTGATCCCCGTCCAGCCCAGGAGCTGCCCCCATGGCCCTCAAGATCACCGTGATCGGCACCGGTTATCTCGGCGCCACGCACGCCGCGGCCATGGCCGAGCTGGGCTTCGAGGTCCTCGCGCTCGACGTCGTGCGCGAGAAGATCGAGATGCTGGAGCGGGGCGAGACCCCGATGTACGAGCCGGGGCTCGAGGAACTGCTGCGCCGGCACGTCCCGGGCTTCGAGGGGTCCACCGGACGCCTGCGCTTCACCCAGGACTGGGCGGAGGTCGGCGCCTTCGGCGACGTCCACTTCGTCTGCGTCAACACGCCGCAGAAGCACGGTGAGTACGCCTGCGACATGTCGTACGTCGAGTCCGCGATCGCCTCCCTCGCCCCGCATCTGCACGGGCCGGCCCTCGTCGTCGGCAAGTCGACCGTGCCCGTGGGCTCCGCCGACCGGCTCGCCCGCACCATCGCCGGGCTGGCCCCGGCGGGTGCGGACGCCGAGCTGGCGTGGAACCCGGAGTTCCTGCGCGAGGGCTACGCCGTGTCGGACACGCTGCACCCGGACCGGATCGTCGTCGGTGTGCGCAGCGAGCGGGCCGAGAAGGTGCTGCGGGAGGTGTACGCCACGCCGATCGGCGAGGGCTCGCCGTTCGTCGTCACCGACTTCCCGACCGCCGAGCTGGTGAAGACCGCCGCGAACTCCTTCCTCGCCACCAAGATCTCCTTCATCAACGCCATGGCGGAGGTGTGCGAGGCCGCCGACGGCGACGTCGCCAAGCTGGCGGAGGCCATCGGGCACGACGACCGGATCGGCAAGAAGTTCCTGCGGGCGGGGATCGGCTTCGGCGGCGGCTGCCTGCCCAAGGACATCCGGGCGTTCATGGCGCGTGCCGGCGAGCTGGGAGCCGACCAGGCGCTGACCTTCCTGCGCGAGATCGACTCGATCAACATGCGCCAGCGCGGGCAGATGGTGGAGCTGGCCCGGCAGGCCCTGGGCGGCGGTCCCTTCCTGGGCCGCCGGGTCGCCGTGCTGGGCGCGACGTTCAAGCCGGACTCGGACGACGTCCGCGACTCGCCGGCGCTGAACGTCGCCGGCCAGATCCACCTCCAGGGCGGCCAGGTGACCGTCTACGACCCGAAGGGCATGGCGAACGCCCGCCGGGTCTTCCCCACCCTCGGCTACGCCGACACGGCCCTGGAGGCGGTGCGGGGCGCCGACGTCGTCCTGCACCTGACCGAGTGGCGGGAGTTCCGTGAGCTCGACCCGGCGGTGCTCGGGGAGGTCGCGGCCGCCCGGGTGCTCCTGGACGGGCGCAACGCGCTCGACCCGCAGCTGTGGCGGAAGGCCGGCTGGACGTACCGGGCGATGGGCCGCCCGACCGCCTGACGGACCGACCGCCCGACGGACCGGCCGCCCGACGGACCGGCCGCCCGACGGGACCGGCCGCCCGACGGGACCGGCCGCCCGACGGGACCGGCCGCTCGGCGTGCGGTGGCGGACGGACGACGCCGGTTCGGCCGAGGCTCAGTCGGCCGAACCGGCGTACGCGTGCATTCTGCCGCACCCGGGTGGTCCGCGCGGTGTGAACTCCCTCTGGGGCACGGCTGTAGGTCACGGTCGTGGCTCATGGCTGTGGAGTCACGTTTGTGAACTCACGGTTGTGGCTCACGGCTGTGGACTCACGGTTGTGGCTCACGGCTGTGGGTTACCGAGCGCGCACGGCTGGGCACCCGTGTCCTCGTCCGTCCGCCGGCCATCGAGGAGGCTGCCCATGGCACCCGTCGTCCGTGTCCGTTCCGTCGTGCTCGACTGCCCCGACCCGCAGGCGCTCGCCGGCTTCTACGCGGCCCTGCTGGGCGGCACGCCGGATGCCGAGGAGGGGGACGACTGGGTCGTCCTCGAGGTACCCGGAGGCCCCCGGCTCTCCTTCCAGCAGGTGGCGGACCTCACCCCGCCCGAGTGGCCGCGGGGCGACCGCAACGCCCAGCAGTTCCACCTCGACCTCGACGCCGGTGCCACCTGGGAGGAGTTCGACGCGGTGCACGAGCGGGTGGTGGCGCTGGGCGCACGGCCCCTGGACCTGGAGGACCGGGAGAAGAAGGACTTCCAGGTGTACGCCGATCCGGCGGGGCACCCGTTCTGCCTGTGCCGGATCGAGCGTCCGTGAGCGGGCGCAGGTGAGCTCAGGCCGGTGACCGGACGCCGGTGACCGGAGGCCGCCGGTGGTACGGGCGGCGTGCCCGGGGTCGGGGGTACGGGTCCCGTCACCGGCGTCCGTGAGCGGGGCGGCGGCCGGACGCGCCGACCGGTCCGCCCCGTGTCGGTAGCGGCCCCGTGCGGGCCGGTGCGGGCCGGTCCGCCCCGCGCGGGCCGGGTCAGCCGTCCAGCGACTCGATCGTCGCGTTCGACGGGCCGCGCGTCGACTGGAGGCCACGGGCCACGTCCTCCGCCGCGCCCAGGACCCGCACCGCGTTCTGCCAGGTCAGCTTGGCGAGGTCGGTCCTGGACCAGCCGCGGTCGAGGAGTTCGGCGATGAGGTTCGGGTAGCCGGAGACGTCGTTCAGACCCTCGGGGGTGAAGGCCGTGCCGTCGTAGTCGCCGCCGATGCCGAGGTGGTCGACGCCGGCCGCCTCGCGCATGTGGTCCAGGTGGTCGGCGACCGTGGCGACCGTGGCGGTCGGGCGCGGCCGGCGCTCCTGGAAGGCGCGGTGGACCGCCATCGCCTCCGCGGTGGTGTCGAGCGGGTGGAAGCCGTGGGCGCGCATGTTCGCCTCGGCCTCGGCCGTCCAGTCCACGGCCGCCTGGAGCACGAACTTCGGCACGAACGTCACCATCGCGACGCCGCCGTTGGCGGGCAGCCGCTCCAGGACGTCGTCGGGGATGTTGCGCGGGTGGTCGCAGACGGCCCGGGAGGAGGAGTGGGAGAAGATCACCGGCGCGGAGGTCGCGTCCAGCGCGTCCCGCATCGTCGTCGCCGCCACGTGGGAGAGGTCGACGAGCATGCCGAGCCGGTTCATCTCCCGCACGACCTCGCGGCCGAACGCCGTCAGCCCGCCGGCCCTCGGCTCGTCGGTCGCGGAGTCCGCCCAGTCGACGTTGTCGTTGTGGGTGAGCGTCAGGTAGCGCACACCGAGCGCGTACAGGCCGCGCAGGGTGCCCAGGGAGTTGGCGATGGAGTGGCCGCCCTCGGCGCCCATGAGGGAGGCGATACGGCCCTCCGCACGGGCCGCCTCGACGTCGGCGGCGGTGAGCGCGGCGCGCAGGTCACCGGGGTGGCGGTCGATGAGCCGCCGTACGCAGTCGATCTGCTCCAGTGTCGCCGGGACCGCGTCGGGCTGGTCCGCGCGCACGTACACCGACCAGTACTGCGCGCCGACCCCGCCCTCCCGCAGGCGGGGGATGTCGGTGTGCAGGTGGGCGCGCTGGTCGACGGCGACGTCCCGGGCGTCGAGGTCGTAGCGGACCTGCTCGCGCAGCGCCCAGGGCAGGTCGTTGTGCCCGTCGACGACCGGGAACTCGCGCAGCAGCTCGCGGGCCTCCTCCAGCCTGGCCACGGCCGTCACTTCCCGAAGCCGAAGCCGTTGCCGGCGCCCTCGACCTTGGCGCGCAGCCGCTTGCCCTTCTCGGTGGCCTGGTCGTTGAGGTCCTGCTGGAAGTCGCGCATGCGGGCCAGGAGGTCCTCGTCGTGGGCGGCCAGGATGCGGGCGGCGAGCAGGCCGGCGTTGCGGGCGCCGGCGACGGAGACCGTGGCGACCGGCACACCGGCCGGCATCTGCACGATCGACAGCAGGGAGTCCATGCCGTCGAGGTACTTCAGCGGCACGGGCACGCCGATGACCGGCAGCGGGGTGACGGAGGCGAGCATGCCGGGGAGGTGGGCGGCGCCGCCGGCGCCCGCGATGATCACCTTCAGCCCCCGGTCGGCCGCCTGCTCGCCGTACGCCACCATCTCGCGCGGCATGCGGTGCGCGGAGACGACGTCGACCTCGTAGCCGATCTCGAACTCGTCGAGGGCCTTGGCGGCGGCCTCCATGACGGGCCAGTCGCTGTCCGATCCCATGACGATGCCTACGACAGGGCTCATTCGGTGATCGTGCCTCTCAGGTAGCCGGCAGCGTGACGGGCGCGCTCCAGCACGTCGTCCAGGTCGTCGCCGTAGGTGTTGACGTGGCCGACCTTGCGGCCGGGCTTCACGTCCTTGCCGTACATGTGGATCTTGAGCTGCGGGTCGCGGGCCATGCAGTGCAGGTACGCGGAGTACATGTCCGGGTAGTCGCCGCCCAGGACGTTGACCATGACCGTCCACGGGGCGCGCGGGCGCGGGTCGCCCAGCGGCAGGTCGAGGACCGCGCGGACGTGGTTGGCGAACTGGCTGGTGACCGCGCCGTCCATGGACCAGTGGCCCGAGTTGTGCGGGCGCATCGCGAGCTCGTTGACGAGGATGCGGCCGTCGCGGGTCTGGAACAGCTCCACGGCGAGGTGGCCGACGACGCCGAGTTCCTTGGCGATGGTCAGGGCCATCTCCTCGGCCTGGAGCGCGAGGGACTCGTCGAGGCCGGGCGCCGGGGCGACGACCGTGTCGCAGACGCCGTTGACCTGCTGGGACTCCACCACCGGGTAGGCGACGGCCTGGCCGTGCGGGGAGCGGACGACGTTGGCGGCGAGTTCGCGCAGGTAGTCGACCTTCTCCTCGGCGATGACCGGCACGCCGGCCCGGAAG
The DNA here is from genome assembly GCF_044750285.1 of Streptomyces sp. NPDC088812. NCBI lineage: Bacteria > Bacillati > Actinomycetota > Actinomycetes > Kitasatosporales > Streptomycetaceae > Streptomyces > Streptomyces sp. NPDC088812. The sequence goes on from NZ_JBIVJP010000015.1 coordinate 43,390, forward strand.
GGGTCGGCGGCCTCCTCGGCGGAGTCGACGACCCACACGCCCTTGCCGTCGTAGCCGCCGCGGACGGTCTTGAGGACGACGGGGAATCCCTCGCCCTCCGCGGCGAAAGCCGCCACGTCCTGCGGGTCGCTCACGAGGCGGTGGCGCGGGCACGGCACACCGATCTCGGTGAGCTTCGCGCGCATCACGCCCTTGTCCTGGGCGTGCACGAGCGCGTCGGGGCCCGGGCGGACGGGGATGCCCTCCGCCTCCAGGGCCCGTAGGTGCTCGGTGGGTACGTGTTCGTGATCGAAGGTGATCACATCGCACCCCCGCGCGAAATCACGCAGGGTGTCCAGGTCGCGGTAGTCGCCTATGACGACATCGCTCACCACCTGGGCCGCGGAATCCTGGGGAGTGTCACTGAGAAGCTTGAACCTGATGCCCAACGGGATGCCCGCCTCGTGTGTCATCCGAGCGAGCTGACCCCCGCCGACCATGCCGACTACCGGGAATGTCACGCCCCTAGGGTATCGGCCACGCCAGACGGCCGGATTCCGCGCCTCTCCGGAGGTCCACCGCCGCCGCTCCCCCGGCACTCTCACGGCACTCCGGCGGCACTCCGGCGGTCCGCTCACGGATCTCGTGAGGCGCACCACAGGAAACCTGCAAGGGGGGTGGTTAGCATGGCTGGGTTGACGAAACCGACACCCGGACGGGGGCCTGTACGGCCATGGCACAAGGTTCCTCGGATGGTTCCACGGGGGATGGGCGGCTGCGGAGAATAGCCCGCGAGCTCGTCCGGTTCGGCGCCGTCGGCGGAGCGGGCCTCCTGGTCAACCTCGCCGTGTTCAACTTCGTGCGGCACGTCACCGATCTGCCGGTGGTGCGGGCCAGCGTCATCGCGACCGTCGTCGCCATCGTCTTCAACTACGTCGGGTTCCGCTACTTCGCGTACCGCGAGCGCGACAAGAGCGGGCGGACGCGTGAGCTGACCCTGTTCCTGCTGTTCAGCGCGGCAGGACTGGTCATCGAGAACGGGCTGCTGTTCCTGGCCACGTACGGCTTCGGGTGGGACGGCCGGCTCCAGAGCAACGTGTTCAAGTTTCTCGGCATCGGCGTCGCCACGCTGTTCCGGTTCTGGTCGTACCGGACGTGGGTGTTCCGGGCGATTCCGGTGCGGGAGGCCGTGGCGGGGGCGGAGTCGGTGCTGGCGGCGGAGGCGCGGCAGCCGCAGCCGACGCAGCAGGTGAGCTGAGCGGGCGGCACCGCACCACGTGACCGGCACCTCACCACGTGACCAGCGCCTCACCACGTGACCAGCGCCTCACCACGTGACCAGCGCCTCACCACGTGACCAGCGCCTCACCACCTGACCGGCACCTCACCACGTGACCGGCACCACACCGCGTGACCGGCACCGCACCTCACCGGCACCGCACCTCACCGGCGCCTCAGCGCACCGTCGGCTCGTCCGCGGCGGACGTCTTCTTCTCCGGAGCCGTCCGGGACAGGAACAGGCCGAAGACCGGGGGCTGGGCCTGGAGCATCTCCAGGCGGCCGCCGTCGGCCTCGGCGAGGTCGCGGGCGACGGCGAGGCCGATGCCGGTGGAGTTGCGGCCGCTGATGGCCCGCTCGAAGATACGGGCGCCGAGGTCGGCGGGGACGCCGGGGCCCTCGTCGGTGACCTCGATGACGGCCTGGTTGCCGGTGACGCGGGTGCGCAGGGCGACGGTGCCGCCGCCGTGCATGAGGGAGTTCTCGATCAGCGCCGCCAGCACCTGGGCGACCGCGCCCGGGGTGCCCACCGCCTGGAGGTGGCGCTTGCCGGAGCTGACGATCGCCCGGCCCGCGCTGCGGTAGGCGGGGCGCCACTCGGCGAGCTGCTGCTGGATGACCTCGTCGAGGTCGAAGGTGACGGCGGAGCCGGTGCGGGGGTCGCGCGAGTTCGTCAGCAGGCGCTCGACCACGTCCGTGAGGCGTTCCACCTGGGTGAGCGCGATGGTCGCCTCCTCCTTCACCGTGTCCGGGTCGTCGGTGACGGTGATCTCCTCCAGCCGCATGGACAGCGCGGTCAGGGGCGTCCGCAGCTGGTGGGAGGCGTCCGCGGCGAGGCGTCGCTCGGCGGTGAGCATACGGGCGATGCGTTCGGCGGAGGCGTCGAGGACGTCCGCGACCCGGTCCAGCTCGGGGACGCCGTAGCGCTTGTGGCGGGGGCGCGGGTCGCCGGAACCGAGGCGTTCGGCGGTCTCGGCGAGGTCGGTGAGGGGGGAGGCCAGCCGGTTGGCCTGGCGGATGGCGAGGAGCACCGCGGCGATCACCGCGAGCAGCGCCACCAGCCCGATGATCAGCAGGGTGCGGCCGACCTCGCGCGTCACGGAGGAGCGCGGCTCCTCTATGACGACCGTCTCGCCCTCCTCGCCCCGCGCCCTGCCGCGGATGACGTCGCCCTCGGGCCGGGTGCCGACCTCGATGGCCCGCTGCCCGGGGATGCGGATCACGGCGTAGCGGTCCTGGGTGACCTGGTCGCGGAGCACCTCCGCGTCGACGGTCCCGGCGCCCAGCAGCCGGCTGTCCACGATGCTGGCGAGCCGGGCCGCCTCCAGCTCGACCCGCTCCTGCGCGCTGTTGCTGATCGTGCGCGTCTCGACGATGACCAGCGACACGCCGAAGACGGCGATCACGACGAGGACCACGGCGAGGGTGGACTGGATCAGACGGCGACGCACTGGGATCTCCGGACGGTGACGCTACGGGACGGTGTGGGCGACCCCGCCCAGGGGTGCGGGGAACCGTGCGACCGGCCGGTCACGTGCCCGCACCCGCGATGCGGCACGGGTGTCGGCACCCGTGCCGCATCGCGGGTGCGGGCGCCGGCGGCCGTGTCGCGCGTCGGCGCGGGTCCCGCCGGGCACGGCCGTTCAGCTCTTCTCGAAGCGGAACCCGACTCCGCGCACGGTGGCGATGTAGCGGGGGTTGGCCGCGTCGTCGCCGAGTTTCTTGCGCAGCCAGGAGATGTGCATGTCCAGCGTCTTGGTCGACGACCACCACGTGGTGTCCCAGACCTCGCGCATCAACTGGTCCCGGGTGACGACCCGGCCGGCGTCCCGGACGAGGACCCGCAGCAGGTCGAACTCCTTGGCGGTGAGCTGGAGCTCCTCCTCGCCCATCCAGGCGCGGTGCGACTCGACGTCGATGCGCACGCCGTGGGTGGCCGGCGGCTGCTGGGGCTCGGCGGAGCCGCGCCGCAGCAGGGCCCGGACGCGCGCGAGCAGTTCGGCCAGCCGGAAGGGCTTGGTGACGTAGTCGTCGGCGCCCGCGTCCAGGCCGACGACGGTGTCCACCTCGTCGGCGCGCGCGGTGAGGATCAGGATCGGCACGGCGTGGCCGTCGGCGCGCAGCCGGCGGGCCACCTCCAGACCGTCCATACCGGGCAGGCCGAGGTCCAGCACGACGAGGTCGACACCGCCCTGGAGGCCGGCGTCGAGCGCGGACGGTCCGTCCTCCCGCACCTCGACCTCGTACCCTTCCCGGCGCAGTGCGCGGGCCAGCGGCTCCGAGATGGACGCGTCGTCCTCGGCGAGCAGTACACGGGTCATGAGCCGATGGTAGTCCGCACGGGACGGGGCCAGAGGTGTGACGGCCGACCCGGCCTCTTACCCAGGGACATGACGGACATTCACCCCGCACGACACGACGGATCATGGTCCGGACCTGAGGTCCGGAGATGTCATCCTGGTATGGACCTTGAAAAGTGACCTCTGGTTCCTGGATCACCTGTGATCCGTGTCTCAAGTCCTTCCATATCCGGCACTGTCCTGCCGTATGGTGAAAGGACGCCTGTAGCACCGCGGGGACCCTTGGCGCTCGACGACTTGACGCCGGGGGTCTCTTTTGTGTGCGGGCTGGTTCTCACCAGCCTTGGAAAGGAACGACCTGTGGCCGGGCCCCCTGCGCGGGGGCGTGGATCCCGGTGGTCGCCGTCCGCCGTTCCGAGACCCGGAGCGGACTCCCCGTGGGCGTGCGGGGTGGGCGGGCCGAACGCCGGTGCCGGCCGCCCCCACCGGGCGCGTAACGCTCCACTCATGCGTCCCGACCAGCAAGGAACGACCATGGCGTCCAGCCTGACGAAGGACTCGGTCCGTCCGGGCACCCCCGGCTCCGGGAAGACCTTCTTCGGCCACCCCCGCGGACTGGCCACTCTCTTCATGACCGAGATGTGGGAGCGTTTCTCCTACTACGGCATGAGGGCTCTGCTCCCGCTGTACCTCGTCGCCCCGGGCGGGCTGCACCTGAACGCGGCCGCCGCGACCGCGATCTACTCGGTGTACGTCTCGCTGGTGTACCTGCTCGCCATGCCGGGCGGCTGGTTCGGCGACCGGGTCTGGGGACCGCGCAAAACCGTCGCCGTCGCCGGCGCGGTCATCATGCTCGGCCACCTCACGCTGGCGCTGCCCTCGTCGGGCACGTTCTACGCGGGCCTCGGTCTGGTCGCCATCGGCTCGGGTCTGCTGAAGGCCAACATCTCCACGATGGTCGGCCACTTGTACGACGGCCCGGACGACCCGCGCCGCGACGGTGGCTTCACCGTCTTCTACATGGGCATCAACCTGGGTGCCTTCGCCGCGCCGCTGATCATCGGCACCATCGGTGAGAACGTCAACTGGCACCTGGGCTTCGCGCTCGCCGCGCTCGGCATGGCCCTGGGCCTGGTCCAGTTCCTGATCGGCAGCCGCCACCTGGACGCGCGCTCCAGCGTCGTCCCGAAGCCGCTGTCCGCCGACGAGAAGGCCGCGACGCTGCGCAAGTCCGCGATCTGGGCCGCCGTCGCCGTCGTCTTCTACGCGATCGTCGGGTTCTCCGGCCACTACACCCTGAACTGGGTCCTGGTCCCGCTGACCCTGCTCGGCGTGATCATCCCGGTGATGGTGCTGGTCAACATCAAGCGGGACAAGGATCTCGACCGCGCCGAGCAGTCGAAGATGTCCGCGTACATCTGGTTCTTCGTCGCCGCGGCCGTCTTCTGGATGATCTACGACCAGGGCGGCTCGACCCTGTCGATCTTCGCCGACTCCTCGGCTGAGAACAGCGTGCTGGGCTGGGACTTCCCGGTCTCCTGGTACCAGTCGGTCAACCCGGTCCTGATCATGGCGCTGGCCCCGGTCTTCGCCTGGATCTGGCTGGCGCTCAACCGGCGCGGCAAGGAGCCGAGCACGATCGTGAAGTTCGCCTCGGGCCTGGTGCTGATCGGCGCGTCCTTCTTCCTCTTCATGGCCCCGCTGTCCATCGCGGAGGGCGGCCACAAGGCGGCGGCGCTGTGGCTGGTGGCGATCTACTTCGTGCAGACCGTCGGCGAGCTGACGCTCTCTCCGGTCGGCCTGTCGGTCACCACGAAGATGGCGCCCGCCAAGTACGCCTCGCAGATGATGGGTGTGTGGTTCCTGGCCGTCACCGCCGGTGACGCCACGACCGGTCTGCTCTCCATCGCCGGCGTCGACCTCAACAAGACGGGCATCGTCGCCCTCCAGGCCACGCTCGCCGTGGTCGCCGGTGTCGCGGTCTGGATGTACCGCAACAGGGTCAAGGAGCTCATGGGCGACGTCCACTGACGTCCGGCCACGGCCTCACGGAGGGCCGTCGCACCGACAGGGTGCGGCGGCCCTCCGGGCTTTTTCCGTCGTCTGCGTCGTGTGCCGCCCGCCGCCCCGACACTGACGGTGCGCCAGTACGCGTCGGGAGCGCGGGGAAGGAGGAGGGGGCACGCCGGAGGGTGCGGCTCAGCGGTGCGCGCGACTCGGACCGGGCGGCTCGGACGGCGGACAGGGCGGCGCGGCCGGCATCACTCGGGCAGGGCGGCTCGGACGGCGTCACCGGGGCAGGGCTGGGACCGGCCCGCGGCTCGGTCGTACGGCTCGGGCAGCGCGGCTCGGGCAGGGCGGCTCGGACGGCGTCACCGGGGCAGGGCTGGGACCGGCCCGCGGCTCGGTCGTACGGCTCGGGCAGGGCGACCCGGTCGTACGGCTCCGGCCGCGTGGCTCGGTCGGTGCCGCTACGCCGGAGCGCCGAGTTCGGCCCAGACCGTCTTGCCCGAGACACCCGGCGTCCGGACGACCCCCCAGTCCAGGGAGAGCCGCTGGACGATGAACATGCCGTGGCCGCCGGGGCGTCCGGCGCGGTGCGGGGTGCGGGGGGTCGGCTGGCCGGTGCCGCGGTCGGAGACCTCCACCCGGATGACCTTGTTGTCGCAGCCCAGGAAGAGCTGATCGGGGCCCTCGGCGTGCAGGCAGGCGTTGGTGACCAGTTCGGAGACGACGAGCAGCACGTCCTCGGCCGCGGCCCGCCGGTCGGCGGTCGCGGCGGGCAGCCAGCCCCACGCGTACAGCGCCTGGCGGGCGAAGTCGCGGGCGAGCGGGACCACACCGCTCTCGCCGTCCAAGCTCAGCCTGCGGACCTGACGACCCTCCGACGCCCCGGAAGCGCCGCTGGGCTCCGGGCCGCGGTCGCCCGGCGAACAGGGCCGGGTGGTGCTCATCAGCGCTTCACCTCACCGATTCACCAGTTCACGACGGACACGATGGACACGATGGACACGATTCGAGGTTCCCGGAGCGCACGAGCTCCCACGGGCACCGGATCCAGTACACACGGTCGACGGCCGTCGCACGGTCGGTCCGCTCATCCCGCCCCTCCTCGAGCTTGCGGAGCTCCTCGCGCTCCTCGTGCCGTACGTGGCGTACGGGCCGCACCACGCGCTGTGTCATCGACATGTTCAGGATGTCTCCTGCCCGACGGAACCGGCGGAACACCCCTCGTTCGCCCGCGGGTGAGCCGTCCCGTCCGCCCGGCCGTCCGTACGGCCGCCCCTCCCGCACCCCTTGCGCGCCCGCCCCGCGCGCCCCCGTACGCCCTTCGACGCGGGTGTGACGCGCGTAACATGCCATCCACGCGGGGCGTCGGGGAAGCCGGGGGCCACTCGCCGGGTCAGCCGGCGCCGTCGGCGAGGGCGGCCTCGACCGTGTCGTGCACGGTGAAGACGGCGTCCGCGCCGGTGATCTCGAAGACCCGGGCCACCACGGGCTGCATGCCCGCCAGGTGCACCGCGCCGCCGGCCGCCTCCGCCTTCAGGCGGGCGCCGAGCAGCACGTTGAGCCCGGTGGAGTCGCAGAACTCCAGCCGGGAACAGTCCACGACCAGTCGGCTCAGCCCCTTCTCGAGGCAGCCCTCGAGCGGCTCACGCAACAGGTCGGCCGTGTGGTGGTCGAGCTCACCCGCCGGTGTCACGACGGCGCTGGAGCCCTCTTCCCGCACCTCCACCAGAAGCCGGCCAGACTGTGCGCTGCCGACCGTCCCGCGGTCCATGCCGTGTCTCTCCCGAGGTCGTGACTGCTTGCTGACGCCCTCGAACACTACGCCTTCGATCCGCGCTCCAACAGCCGAACAATCACCCACAAACGGACATAACTCAACAAAACGCACTTGCGATCGATCGAGCAAAGCAGGTAGGGCTAGGAGGAACACGTACCCGACACGCCGGCTTCGGAGGCGCCGCACACCGTAGTGCACGCACTGGCTTCGGCAGCCATATGCCGAGAACGATGGAGGACATCATGTCATCCCGGCTCGACGCACCGCATACCCACAGGGCGACGTCGACACCCCCACCGGACCATCTGGATCCCATCGCACTTCTGGATCCCGTCGCACAGGACAGCGACGCCACCGCGGACCCCGCCGACGCGCTCGCCGGGCTCCCGGAGATCCCGCCGTACGACGAGGTCGGACCCGTCGACGCGCGGGCCCTGTCCAAGACCCTCTTCGAGCGGCTGGAGTCGCTGGAGGAGGGAACGTACGAGTACTCGTACGTCCGCAACACCCTCGTCGAGCTGAACCTCGCGCTGGTCAAGTTCGCGGCCTCCCGCTTCCGCTCCCGCAGCGAGCCGATGGAGGACATCATCCAGGTCGGGACGATCGGCCTGATCAAGGCGATCGACCGTTTCGAGCTGAGCCGGGGTGTGGAGTTCCCCACCTTCGCGATGCCAACCATCATCGGCGAGATCAAACGTTTCTTCCGTGACACCTCGTGGTCCGTGCGCGTCCCGCGCCGACTCCAGGAACTCCGCCTCGACCTGGCCAAGGCCGGGGATGAACTGGCCCAGAAGCTCGACCGCGCCCCCACCGTGGCCGAGCTGGCGGAACGTCTCGGCATCTCCAACGACGAGGTCGTCGAGGGCATGGCCGCCTCGAACGCGTACACCGCCTCCTCGCTGGACGCCCAGCCCGAGGACGACGACGCCGAGGGCACCCTCGCCGACCGCATCGGCTACGAGGACCACGGGCTGGAGGGCATCGAGTACGTCGAGTCCCTGAAGCCGCTGATCGCCGGGCTCCCGCACCGGGACCGGAAGATCCTCTCCCTGCGTTTCGTCGCCGGTCTGACCCAGTCGGAGATCGGTGACGAACTCGGCATCTCCCAGATGCACGTCTCACGACTGCTGTCGCGGACGCTGGTGCGGCTGCGCAAGGGCCTGACGCTGGAGGAGTGAGACCCGCCCGAGTCGGGAGACCGGAGTCCAGTGCGGTCCGCGCCCGGGTGAGCAGCAGGGGCTGCCCGCCCGGGCGCGGGCGTGCCCCCGGCACGAGGGCCGGGTCGATGTGCGGGACCTCACCCTGAGCGTGTGGGGTCCTCGTCCTGAGCACGCGGGGCTCCTGAGCGCGCGGGGTCCTCCTCCTGAGCACGCGGGCTCCTGAGCGCGCGGGGTCCTCCTCCTGAGCGCGCGGGGCTCCTGAGCGCGCGAGGTCCTCGTCCTGAGCGCGCGGGTCCTCTTCCTGGACAGGGCGCTGACCTGGACCGCCGTCGCCGTTTACGCTGAGCCGGCCCTCCGGCCCGCGGTGGGCGCGCCGCCGACCGCCGCGAGGAGCACGATGCCCGCCACCCCCTCCCGTCCCGGCCGGCTCGCCGACCTGCCCGTGCTGCTGGTCGCCGTGGTGTGGGGCTCCAGTTATCTCGCCGCCAAGGGGATCACCACGGCGGACACGGTCCTCGCGGTGCTGGTGCTGCGGTTCACCGTCGCGCTGCCGGTGCTGGCCGTCGTCGGGTGGCGGCGGCTGCGGGCGCTGAGCGGGGCGCAGGTGCGCGGGGCGGGGCTGCTCGGGCTGATCCTCGCCGGGATCTTCCTGCTGGAGACGTACGGCGTGGTGCACACCTCGGCGACGAACGCCGGTCTGATCATCAGCCTGACGATGGTGTTCACGCCGCTCGCGGAGAGCCGGGTGCGCGGGGTGCGGCTGCCGGGCTCGTTCCTGGCGGCGGCCGGGGTGTCGGTGCTCGGCGTGGCGCTGCTTACGCAGGGAGCCGGGTTCACCGCCCCGTCGGGGGGCGATCTGCTGATGCTGGGGGCCGCGGTCGCGCGGACGGTGCATGTGCTGGCCATGGCGCGGATGGAGTCGGTACGGGGTGCGGACGCGCTGTCGCTGACGACCCTTCAGTTGGGCGGTGCGGTGGCCGTGTTCGCGGTGCTGGTGGCGGTGCCGGGGACGGGCGCCCCGCCGTGGGCGGCCGCGGCAGCGTTCGACGCCGGGGACTGGGTGGGGCTGGTCTACCTGGCGGTGTGCTGCACGCTGTTCGCGTTCTTCGTGCAGATGTGGGCGGTCCGCCGCACCTCCCCGTCGCGGGTCAGCCTGCTGCTGGGCACGGAGCCGGTGTGGGCGGCGGCCGCGGGCATCGCGCTGGCGGGGGACCGGCCCGGTCCGCTCGGGTTCCTGGGCGCGGTGCTGGTGCTGGTGGGGACCGGGTGGGGGCGGGCGGTGGCGGACCGGGGGCGTGCGGTGCCGGAGGCGGGCGCTCAGACCACGCGTACGCCGCGCCGCCACACCTGCGACACCAGCGGCACGCCCGGCCGGTAGGCCAGGTGGACGTGGCTCGGGGCGTCCAGGAGGGTCAGGTCGGCGTAGGCGCCCGGGGCGAGGCGGCCGATGTCGGTGCGGCGCAGGGCGGCCGCTCCGCCGGCCGTGGCGGACCACACGGCCTCGTCGGGAGTCATGTGCATGTCCCGCACCGCGAGCGCGATGCAGAACGGCACGGAGGACGTGAAGGACGAGCCCGGGTTGCAGTCGGTGGACAGGGCCACGGTGACGCCCGCGTCGAGGAGGCGGCGGGCGTCGGGCCACTCGGCGCGGGTGGAGAACTCCGCGCCGGGGAGGAGGGTGGCGACGGTGTTCCCGCCGGCGAGGGCGTCGACGTCGGCGTCGGTGAGGTGGGTGCAGTGGTCGGCGCTGGCGGCGTCCAGTTCGACCGCGAGTTGTACGCCGGGGCCGTAGGAGAGCTGGTTGGCGTGGACGCGGGGGTGCAGGCCCCTGGCCTTGCCGGCGGTGAGGACGGCGCGGGCCTGGTCGCCGTCGAAGGCGCCCTCCTCGCAGAAGACGTCGATCCAGCGGGCGTACGGGGCGCAGGCGTCGAGCATCTCGCCGGTGACGAGGGCGACGTAGGCGGCGGGGTCGCCGGCGTGGTCCGGCGGGACGATGTGGGCGCCGAGGTAGGTGACCTCGTCGGTGTGGCGGGCGGCGATGCGCAGGGCGCGGGCCTCGTCGGCGACCGTCAGGCCGTAGCCGGACTTGGTCTCGAAGGTGGTGGTGCCCTGGTGCAGCGCCTCGCGGAGGTAACGGGTGAGGTTGGCCTCGAGTTCCTCGTCGCTCGCCGCCCGGGTGGCCGCGACGGTCGTGCGGATGCCGCCCGCGCCGTACGGCCGCCCCGACATCCGGGCGTTGAACTCCTGCGTCCGGTCGCCCGCGAAGAGGAGGTGGGAGTGGGAGTCGACGAAGCCGGGGAGGACCGCCCGGCCGCCTGCGTCGACCCGATTGTCAGTGGTGGGTGCTTTGCTTCGGTCACCGGTCCACGCGATGCGGTCGCCTTCGATGACGACGGCCGCGTCCTGGATCAGTCCGAGGGGGGATCCGTCACCGAGGGAGGGGTCGTTGGTGACCAGGGCGGCGATGTTGGTGATGAGCGTGCTCGCGGTGCTCGCGGAGTGGGCGGGGCTGACGGTCGTCGCGTTGCTCATGGCGTCCTTGCTGGCCTGGTCGGCGGTGGGGTCGGGTTCGGGGGCGGGCCGTGCGGGTGGGGGGCCCGCGGTCATCCGCGCAGGGCTGCGACGGCGTCCGCGAGGGCTTTCGGCACATCCGGCACGAGGGAGTGGACCCCGTCCCGGACCACGTGCCGACCCGCCACGACCGTGTGCGACACGTCCGCTGCCGACGCGGCGAATACGGCCGTCTCGGCCCCGAGCCGCGGAAGCGGCCCTGCCGTCCTGACCGAGTCGAGCGCGATCGTCGTGAGGTCGGCGCGCGCGCCGGGCTCGATGGTGCCCGTGTCGTGCCAGCCGAGGGCCGCGTGACCGTCGGCCGAGGCCGCCCGCAGGAGGGCGGCCGCGGTCCAGTGGCCTCGTGTGCGGCTGCGCAGGCGCTCGTTGAGCTCCATGGCGCGCGCCTCCTCGAACAGGTCGATGACGGCGTGGCTGTCGGAGCCGAGGGAGAGCGGGGAGCCTTCCCTCTGCAGGGCGACGGCCGGTCCGATGCCGTCGGCCAGGTCCCGCTCGGTGGTCGGGCACATACAGGTGCCGGTGCCGGTGCCGCCGATGAGGGCGATGTCCGCGGCGGTGAGGTGGGTGTTGTGGACGCCGGTGGTGCGCGGTCCGAGGACACCGTGCTCGGCGAGGAGCTGGGTCGGTGTGCACCCGTGGGCCTCGCGGCAGGCGTCGTTCTCGGCGGTCTGCTCGGACAGGTGCACGTGCAGCGGCGCGCCGCGCTCCTCGGCCCATCGCGCCACGGTGGCCAACTGCCCGGCGGGCACGGCCCGTACGGAGTGGACGGCCGCTCCGATCCGCGCGTGATCCCGTTCCTTGAGAAGTGAACAGCGTTCGGCCCAGGCGTCCGCACTGCCGTCGGAGAAGCGGATCTGGTGGGTGTCGGGCGACTGTCCGAAGCCGGAGGACAGATAGGCGGTGTCGAGGAGGGTGATGCGGATGCCGGCTTCGGCGGCGGCCTCGACCAGGGCCTCGCCCATCGCGTTCGGGTCGGCGTAGGGAATGCCGCCGGGGGCGTGGTGCACGTAGTGGAACTCGCCGACCGCCGTGATGCCGGCCAGCGCCATCTCGGCGTACACCGCGCGGGCGAGCGCGTGGTAGGTCTCCGGGGTCAGCCGGTCGGCGACCGCGTACATGACCTCGCGCCAGGTCCAGAAGGTGCCGGAGCCGACCTGGACGGTGGAGCGCAGGGCGCGGTGGAAGGCGTGGCTGTGGGCGTTGGCCAGGCCGGGGAGGGTGAGGCCGCGCAGCACCTCCGCGCCGGGCGGCGGGGCGGGCGTGCCGGTGCGGACGGCGGTGATCCGGCCGGCCGCCGCCTCCACCACGACTCCGGGCTCGACGCGGGTGCCGAGCCAGGCGTGCTCCAGCCAGTACGTCCGTGTCGACTGCGGGGAAGTCATGTGCAGGCCAGTCCTTCCAGTACGTCGGCGAGCGCGCGCACCCCGGCCAGGCAGTCGTCCTCGGCCGCGAACTCGGCCGGGGAGTGCGAGACGCCCGTGGGGTTGCGCACGAACAGCATGGCGGTCGGGACGCTCCCGGAGAGGATCCCGGCGTCGTGTCCGGCGCCGGTGCCCAGCACCGGGACCTTCAGGCCGGTGTCGTGGCCCAGGATGCGGGCGAGTTCGTCGCGCAGGGCGTGGTCGAACTCGACGACGGGGGTGAAGGACTCGCGGACGACGTCGAGGTCGACGCCGTGGGCGTCGGCGTACTCGCGGGCGGCCTTCTCGATGCCGCCGACGACGGTGTCGAGGCTCTCCTGGTCGGCGGCGCGGGAGTCGAGCCAGCCGCGCACCAGGGAGGGGACGGCGTTGACGCCGTTCGGCTCGACGGAGATCTTGCCGAAGGTGGCGACGGCGTCGGCGAGGCGCGCCTCGCGCCGGGCGGCGAGCACGGTCTGCGCGTACGGCAGCATGGGGTCCCGCCGGTCCGCGAGCCGGGTGGTGCCGGCGTGGTTGGCCTCGCCCCGGAAGTCGAACCGCCAGCGCCCGTGCGGCCAGATGGCGCTGGCGACACCCACCTGGTCGCCGCCGAGGTCGAGGGCCCGCCCCTGTTCGACGTGCAGTTCGACGAAGGCGCCGATCCGGGCCAGCCGCTCCGGGTCGGGTCCGATGGCGTCGGGGTCGTACCCGGCGGCCTCCATGGCCCGCGGGAGGGTGACGCCGTCGGCGTCGGTCAGCCGGTGGGCCTGTGCGACGGTGAGCCGGCCGGCGGTGAGCCGGGAGCCCACGCAGGCGAGGCCGAAGCGGGCGCCTTCCTCGTCGCCGAAGTTGACGACGGCGAGGGGCCGGGTGAACGTCGCCCCGCGCGCGCGCAGTTCGTCGAGGGCGGCGAAGGAGGACACCACTCCGAGGGGCCCGTCGAAGGCGCCTCCGTCGGGCACGGAGTCGAGGTGGGACCCGGTGACGACGGCGTCGCCGGCGGCGGGGTCCCCGAGCCAGGCCCACTGGTTGCCGTTGCGGTCGACCTCATGGGTCAGCCCGCGGGCCTCGGCCTGCCGGGTGAACCAGGCCCGGCACTCGGCGTCGGCACCGCTCCAGGCGAAGCGCCGGTAGCCGCGGGACTCGGGGTGCCGGCCGATGGGCAGCAGCTCACGCCACATCCGGTGGAACGACCCGCCGGCCGCCCCGGGCCGCGGGGGATCGTTCCGCGGGGCGGCGGGGGTGCCGCCGGCCGGGCGGGGCCGGGCGGCGGGGCGGAGCCGGGCGGCGGGGCGGAGCCGGGCGGCGGGGCGGGTGGGCTCGGCCGGACCGGCAGCCGACGGCGACGGCCCGGCACCCAGCGCGCGGTCGCCGCCGTGCCCGCTCTCGGGCCGGCTCACGCGTCACCACCCTCACGGCGCTGGTGCCCCTCACGGCCCCCGCGGCCCTCACCGTCCGGACCGCCCTCTCCGCCCGCACGGCCCCCGCGGCCCTCACCGTCCGGACCGCCCTCTCCGCCCGCACGGCCCCCGCGGCCCTCTCCGCCTTCGCCGCCCTCGCGCATGGGAACGCGTACGCCCCGCTCGTCGGCGACCGACTCCGCGATGTCGTAGCCGGCGTCGACGTGCCGGATGACGCCCATGCCGGGGTCGTTGGTCAGCACCCGCCGGATCTTCTCGCCGCCCAGCTTGGTGCCGTCGGCCACCGTGACCTGTCCGGCGTGCAGCGAGCGGCCCATGCCGACGCCGCCGCCGTGGTGCAGGGAGACCCACGACGCGCCCGAGGCCACGTTGACCATGGCGTTGAGCAGCGGCCAGTCGGCGATGGCGTCGGAACCGTCGAGCATGGCCTCGGTCTCGCGGTAGGGGGAGGCGACGGAGCCGCAGTCGAGGTGGTCGCGTCCGATGGCCAGCGGGGCGGCCAGCTCCCCGCTCGCCACCATGTCGTTGAACCGCTCGCCGGCCTTGTCGCGCTCGCCGTAGCCGAGCCAGCAGATACGGGCGGGCAGGCCCTGGAAGTGGACCCTCTCCCCCGCCAGTCCGATCCAGCGGGCCAGGGACTCGTTCTCCGGGAAGAGGTCGAGGATCGCCCGGTCGGTCTTCGCGATGTCGGCCGGGTCGCCGGACAGCGCCGCCCAGCGAAAGGGGCCCTTGCCCTCGCAGAAGAGGGGGCGGATGTAGGCGGGGACGAAGCCGGGGAAGGCGAAGGCCCGGTCGTACCCGGCCAGTCGGGCCTCGCCGCGGAGGGAGTTGCCGTAGTCGAAGACCTCGGCGCCGGCGTCGAGGAAGCCGACCATCGCCTCGACGTGCCGGGCCATGGACTCACGGGCGCGGGCGGTGAAGCCCGCCGGGTCCTTGGCCGCGTACCCGGCCATGTCGTCGAAGTCGACGCCGGTGGGCAGGTAGGCCAGCGGGTCGTGGGCCGAGGTCTGGTCGGTGACGATGTCGATGGGCGCCCCCGCGGCGAGGAACCGCGGGACGAGGTCGGCGGCGTTGCCGAGGACGCCGATGGAGAGCGGGCGGCGCGCGTCACGGGCCTCGACGGCCAGGCGCAGCGCGTGCTCGGGCGAGTCGGCCCGCACGTCGAGGTACCGGTGTTCGATGCGGCGTTCGATGGCGCGCGGGTCGCAGTCGACGCAGATCGCCACGCCGTCGTTCATGGTCACGGCGAGCGGCTGGGCGCCGCCCATGCCGCCGAGGCCGGCGGTGAGGGTGATCGTGCCGGCGAGGGTGCCGCCGAACTTCTTGGCGGCGACGGCGGCGAACGTCTCGTAGGTGCCCTGCAGGATGCCCTGGGTGCCGATGTAGATCCAGGAACCGGCCGTCATCTGGCCGTACATGGTCAGTCCCAGCTGTTCCAGCCGGCGGAACTCCTCCCAGGTGGCCCAGTCGCCGACGAGGTTGGAGTTGGCGATCAGGACGCGGGGGGCCCACTCGTGGGTCTGCAGGACGCCGACGGGGCGGCCGGACTGGACGAGCATGGTCTCGTCCTGCTTCAGGGTGCGCAGGGTGCGGACCATCGCGTCGAAGGAGCGCCAGTCGCGCGCCGCCTTGCCGGTCCCGCCGTAGACGACGAGCTTGTCGGGGTGTTCGGCGACCTCGGGGTCGAGGTTGTTCTGGAGCATCCGCAGGGCGGCCTCCTGCTGCCACCCCAGGGCGCTCAGTTCCGTGCCGCGCGGCGCTCGTACGGGGCGGGGTCCTGACATGGTCTGCCTCCTCGTGGCGGGGACGGTCCCGACGAATGTTGCTGTCGTTATTCACATCCTGGCTTCATGAATAGACCTAGTCAACACGAAGGCGTGGCAGGAGAGGCGGCAGACGCACCGCCATGGGCTCGACGTTCACGGGTTCCGGAGCGGGGGTTCCGGACTGGGGGGTTCCGGAGCGGGGGTTCCGGAGCGGGGGTTCCGGACTGGGGGGTTCCGGACCGGGGGGCGCACCGTGAGGGGGCACACGGCATCACCCCTCGCCATGCCTCCCGCCCCTCCACTCCCTTGCCGCGCTCCCGCGCGCGGTGGTGAAACAGGAGGGACGACAGGGACAGAAAACGGGGGGCAGCCGACCCACCCTAGTCACGCGGCGCATGTTCCGCTGGAAAATGCCAATTCCCTCACCCCCTCGTGCCTACGTTGCGTAGCGTCTCCCTCACTCAGCCGAACCGCAGGCGGGAGGGGAGCCACGGTGCCCGGAATCGACGAGTGCCTACTGGAGGCCATGCGGCTGCCCGGGGCCCGGGGAGCCGCACTGGTCGACTGGACCAGCGGACTGGCCCTGGGCACGGTCGGGGAGTTCCCGGGCGGAGACCACGAGGCCGCCGCCGCCGAGGCCGCGGAGGTGGCGCGGCTCACGGCCGAACAACGGGCGTTCACGCCCGACGACGAGGACGCGGCCGGGGCCGCAGACCCCCCGGTCGAAGACCTGATCATCAGCAACCGGGACAGCTACCACGTCCTGCGGTTCGTACCGACGTCCTTCGACAGCAGCGTGTTCCTGCACGTGTGGCTGGCCCGGCCGGACGGCAATCTCGCGCTGGCCCGCATACGGCTGGGCGAGATGGCCGGACGGCTGGTGCTGGGGTGACCGTCGTGGGGACGACTCCGCCTCCCCGGCTGCCGCTGCGGGACAGAGCGGCGGCCCGGGACCACGCGGGCGGCGGGGTGTCGCCGATGCTGACGCGGCTCGCCGCCGAACGGGCCACCGGTGTCCTGGAACGCGAGCGTGGCGCCCTCCACCTCGTCGAGGGTCGTGTGGCGCACGCCGAGAGCCCCTACGCCCCGGGCCTCGACGTGCTCCTGCCGGCCCACGGCACGCTCGACGCCGCTGTCTGGCGGGAGGCGGTGGAGCGGGCCGACGAGCGCAGCGGCGCCGCCCGGCTGCTGCTCGACGCCGGGCGCATCGGGCAGGGCGCGCTGGAGGTGTGCCACCTGGGGGCGCTGTACGACGCGGCGTACTTCGCCCTCGCCCCCAGCAGCGCGCCGGGCCGGTTCCACTACGGCACCGGGCACTGGTTCGGGGTGCTGCGGCCGGTCGCGGTCGACGCCCTGGAGCGGGAGACGCTGCGCCGCCGTGAGCTGCTGCACCGGCTGTGGCCCGACCCGCTGCCGGACACCGCGCCGCTGCTGCGGACCGAGCCCGTCGCCGCACCGGGGCTCACCGCCCGGCAACGGGCGGTGCTGGCGCTGGTGGACGGGGTGCGCACCGCGTCGGACATCGCCCGGGCGCTGGGCCGGCAGGCGTTCGCCACGCTGGTGGACGCCCGCCGGCTGGCGGCCGCCGGACTGGTGACCGCCCGGTTCCCACCACCCGCCCCCATGGCCCCGCCCGGCCTGGACCTGCCCCGTGTCGACGACGCCGACATCACCTTGCTGAAGAGGCTCAGGGATGCGCTGGAGGCCCTTTGAACGGCAGCGACCGCGTGCCGAGAGGAGGGCGCTGATGGCCGCCGAGCCGGAGATACGCGCCGAGCTGCGGCGGCTGCGGGCCCGGGTGCCCCAGCTGACCGGAGCGCTCGCGGCGGGCGTGGACGGCCTCGTCCTCGCCCACGACACCACCGGCGTGGAGCCGGAGGGTGTGGCCGCGCTCACCTCCACCGCCCTCGCCGTCGCCGTGCGCATGGCGGACGCGACCGGCCGGGGCGCCTTCCGCGAGCTGCTCGTCCGCGGGGCGCACGGCTACGTCGCGACGTACGCGGCCGGGGAGGGCGCCGTACTGACAGTGCTCGCCCAGGACCGCGTCAACGTCGGCCGGCTGCACCTGGAGGGACGTCGGTCGGGAGCCCGCATCGGGGAGCTCGTCGACGCCGCGGCGCCACCCCCGGCCGCCCCGGCCGCCCCGGCCAAGCCCGCCCCCCGCACACGGAGACCCAGCGGCGCCACAGACACCGGTGACACCACCGACACCACCGACATCACCGACATCACCGACACGGCCGCCGCGCGTCCGAGGAGCGCGCGCACGGCACGCACCACCACCGCCAACGCCCCCACCACCGAAAGTTGAGAGGAACCAGCCATGGCCAACACCGAAACCGCGCTCAAGGAAGCACTCGCCTCCATCGAGGGCGCCACCGGCGTCGCGCTCGTCGACTACACCAGCGGCATGGCGCTGGGCACGATGGGCGGCGGCAAGAGCTTCGACCTCAACGTCGCCGCGGCGGGCAACACCGACGTGGTGCGCGCCAAGATGCGCACCATGGAGCACCTCGGGCTCAAGGCGCAGATCGAGGACATCCTGATCACGCTCTCCGACCAGTACCACCTGATCCGCCTGATCAGCGGCCGCGGCGGCAACGGGCTCTTCCTCTATCTGGTGCTGGACGCCAAGCGGGCCAATCTGGCGATGGCCCGCCACCAGCTGAAGAAGATCGAGGAGGACCTGGAGGTCTGAGCCGCCGGGGCCCGTCCCGTCCCCCCGGGTCCGAAGAGCCCGTCCGCCCGAGGGGGCCTACACGAGTGCCGCGGTGCGGCGGCGCGCCCCGCCCGGGGCCGCGTCGCCCGCCGCGATACCCGTACTGCGGTAGCCCTTGACCTGCTTGCCGACCGGACGGCCGCCGTTCCCGGCGAGCCAGTCGACCCGTACCCACAGCAGCGCGTCCTCGGCCCGCTCCAGCCGGCCCAGCCAGGCCGCCTTCAGCCGCAGCCCCGTACCGCATCCGGCGAGCAGCATGCCGGCCGCGGCCGGCACGGCGAACGCGCTGCCCAGCGCGGCGGCGAACGCCAGCAGCAGCCACCAGCGGTGACCGCGCCGCCAGACCCGCACGGTCACCCCACGGTCCTGCAACACGTCGTGCCGGCCCGCGCGGGCGGCCCCCCGGGCGAGGGCGGTGTACCGCTTGCGGCGCGGCAGTGCCACGGCCACCACCGCGACGACGAACAGCACGGCGCCCGCCATCACCCCGATCCGCCGGCCCGTCACGCCCGGAACCAGCAGGCCGATGCCCGCCGCGAACACGCCGAGCCACCACATCGGCGCGGCTCCGGCCCGCACGACGACGGCCACCCGAGCCAGTCCCTGACCTCCACGTGCCACGTTCCGCCTCCTCGTCGCCTCGACAAACACACCTGAAATCTCTGGTCGAGGAGAGTAGCGAGCGAACGTGAGACCAGTCTGAGAACGCGTCACCTTTCCTGAGAGCGCGCCTCCGCTTCCGTGAGATCACGCGTTCCCGCGCGGCCGCCACGGCCTGCGGCGGCCTGCGGCGGCCGTCACTCCACGAACAGCCCCCGTGCCGCCGCCCTGCTGTCGAACTCCTCCAGCCGTGCCTGGGCGTCCGGCAGGTCGTCGCACATCGCCTCCAGCAGTACGCGCCCGAGCAGCATCGGCGCGCACGCGGTGTCGAAGGCGAGCCCCGTGCCGACGGCGGCGGGCAGCAGCAGGTCGGAGACCTTGGCGACCGGCGCGAACGCCGAGTCGGCGACCGTCACCACGGTCAGCCCGGCCTCCTTGGCGTAGGAGAGGGTGTCGAGGACCTCGCGGGGGTGGCGGGGCAGCGCGAAGCAGAGCAGGGCGGAGGCTCCGGCGCGTACGGCGGCGTCGACCCGGTCGTGCACCATCGACCCGCCCTCGTGCAGCAGCCGCACGTCGGGGTGGACCTTGGCGGCGAAGTACGCGAAGCCGTACGCCTGGGAGGCGGCGGCCCGCAGGCCGAGCACGGGGAGCGGCCGCGAGGCCGCCAGCAGCTGTCCCGCCCGCCGCACGGGACGGGGGTCGGCGAGGAGGTCCGCCAGGTGCCGGAGGTTCTCGATCTCGGCCTCGACGGCCTGCTGGTACTCGTTGTACGCACCCGCGTCCGCCGTCTGCTCGGCGGGCGCGACCTCGCGCAGGTGCTTGCGCAGGGCCGGGTAGCCGTCGAAGCCGAGCGCGACGGCGAACCGGGTGACGGAGGGCTGGCTGACCCCGGCCAGCTCGGCCAGTTCGACGCTGGAGAGGAACGGCACGTCGGCGGCGCGCCGCACCATGCTGTGCGCGATGCGCCGCTGGGTCGGGGTGAGCCGGTGCCCCTCGAAGAGCGCCTGGAGCCGTGCGGCCGGGGTGTCCGTCCCGCCGGTCGCCGCGTCCTTGTCCACGCTCACGCCTCGCTCCCCCTCCGCCCCGCGCCCGTCCGGCCGCGCCTATTCAGTCAGCAAGAACTGTGCATGACGCTATACAGCGAGGCAAGCCGCCCCCTGGCATGCCGCCCCCGCCGCCGCGCAGACCCCCGCTCCGGCCCCCGCCGCCGCCCACCACGGTCGCCCACCACCGTCACCCACCGCAGTCGCCCGCCACCGTCACCCACCACCGTCACCCCCCGCCGTCGCCCACCGCGGTAGCCGCCCCGCGCACCCCTCCGCCCCCGGCCGGCCGAACACGGGGGCTACCCCCAGTGCCCCTGCCGCGCTCCGTCCCTAGCGTGGACGGTATGACGGGACGGGAGACCACCATGGACGCGCGGGACGCCGAGCTGAAGAAGGAACTCAACGCCACCCTGCAAGCCCGCAGGGAACTGGGCGAGGAGTACGAGTCCGCGCTGGTGGACTCCTTCCTGGAGAAGGTCGACCAGCGTATCGACGGCGCGGTCGAACGCCGGGTGCGCCGGCAGTTCGCGGAGCAGCAGATGGTCGCGGCACGCGACGGCCGCTCGCCCGGGGCGACGGACTCCTGGGGCGAGCGCTTCGGCTTCGGCATCGTCTCGCTGGTGCTGGCCGTCCCGCTGTCCGCGATCGGCGTGGGCGCGGCGGACCTGCCGGGGCTGCTGGTCTCCTGGGCCGGCATCGTCGGCGTCAACGTGGTCCAGGCCGCCCGCACCCAGCCCGGCCTGTTCGGCGGGCTGCGCCGCCGGCCCACCGGGGACGGTGACTGGAAGGCCTGAGGCACAGGCCGGGGCGCGCCCGGACGGACGCGCGACAGGTGGGGGAAAAAAGCTGTGCGCGGGGACCGCCGCACCCCCGTCACCGGGGGGCGGGACGACGGCGGTCCCCGCGAGGGACGCGGGCCGGCCGGAGCCGGGCTTGCGCGTCCTGGCGTCTGTGGAGGTCCGGGAGCCGCTCCGGAGGTCCGTGACGCCGTTTCGGTGCCGGCCGGGGCGGGGAGCCGCTCCCGCCCTGCCGACACCCACTAATGTGCCGGACCCGTGTTAAGCGTGTGCTGCGCGGACGTGACGCGCGCGTACCACTTCCGCGAAGTCCACCTCTTCGGTAGACAAACGGAAGTTCACCGCCGAAGGGCCCGGTTCACCGCAGGTTTGCCCGGAGTCGGCCCCCGCGACGCATGGAAGCTACTTCCCGCCCTTGGCCAGGAACGCCAGCAGGTCCTGGCGGCTGACCACCCCGCTGGGCTTGCCCTCGACGAGGACGATCGCCGCGTCCGCCGCGCCCAGGACGGACATCAGGTCGCCGACCGGTTCGCCGGAGCCGACCTGCGGCAGCGGGGCGGACATGTGCTTCTCCAGCGGGTCCTCCAGCGAGGCCTTCTTGCTGAAGAGGGCGTCGAGCAGCTCACGCTCGACGACCGAGCCGACGACCTCGGCGGCCATGACGTCCGGGTGGCCGGCGCCCGGCTTCACCACCGGCATCTGGGAGACGCCGTACTCGCGCAGGACCTCGATGGCCTGGCCGACGGTTTCCTCGGGGTGCATGTGGACGAGGGACGGCATGGCGCCGGCGGCCTTGTCGCTGAGGACGTCGGCGACACGGGCGCTGGGGCCCTCGTCCTCCAGGAAGCCGTAGTCGGCCATCCACTCGTCGTTGAAGATCTTGCTGAGGTAGCCGCGGCCGCTGTCGGGCAGCAGCACGACCACGACGTCGTCCGGGCCGAGCCGCTCGGCGACCCGCAGCGCGGCGACGACGGCCATCCCGCAGGAGCCGCCGACCAGCAGCCCCTCCTCCTTGGCCAGGCGCCGGGTCATCTGGAAGGAGTCCTTGTCGGACACGGCCACGATCTCGTCGGCGACGGTCCGGTCGTAGGCGGTGGGCCAGAAGTCCTCACCGACGCCCTCGACGAGGTACGGCCGCCCCGATCCGCCGGAGTAGACGGACCCCTCGGGGTCGGCGCCGACGACCTGCACCCGGCCGTCGCTGGCCTCCTTCAGATAGCGGCCGGTGCCGGAGATGGTGCCGCCGGTGCCCACGCCCGCCACGAAGTGGGTGATCCGGCCCTCGGTCTGCTCCCACAGCTCGGGGCCGGTGGAGTGGTAGTGCGAGAGCGGGTTGTGGGGGTTGGAGTACTGGTCGGGCTTCCACGCGCCGGGCGTCTCGCGCACCAGCCGGTCGGAGACGTTGTAGTAGGAGTCCGGGTGCTCCGGGTCCACGGCGGTCGGGCAGACGACGACCTCGGCGCCGTACGCCCGCAGCACGTTGATCTTGTCGGTGCTCACCTTGTCGGGGCACACGAAGATGCACTTGTACCCCTTCTGCTGGGCCACGATGGCGAGCCCGACGCCGGTGTTGCCGCTGGTCGGCTCCACGATCGTGCCGCCCGGCCGGAGCTCCCCGCTCTTCTCGGCGGCCTCGATCATGCGCAGGGCGATGCGGTCCTTCACGGAACCGCCCGGGTTGAAGTACTCCACCTTGGCCAGAACGGTCGCCTGGATGCCCTTGGTCACGCTGTTGAGCTTCACCAACGGGGTGTTGCCGACGAGGCTGATCATCGAGTCGTGGAATCGCACCGTTGTCTCCGGTCGCTTGCAAAAACAGTGGTCTTGGTGGTGCCGCCAGCGTACGGCGCGGACCACGGACAGGACGTACGTTCACTCGCCGTGAAGATTGGACGACGGTCAGTACGGGGCAAGGAGTGGGTGTACGGACTCGAGGAGGTGGCGTCGAGGCATGACGAGCATGTCCAGGGCAAGAGTGGCCCGGCGCATCGCGGCCGGCGCGGCCTACGGCGGCGGCGGGATCGGACTGGCCGGCGCGGCGGTGGCCGGACTGCTGCTGGCGGAGGCGCAGCTGGCCCGGCGCCACGTCAACGGCAACGGCTCCCCTCCCCGCGTCCCGCAGGCGGACGGCCTGTACGGCCGGAATTTCACCGCCCCGGGCGTGGAGGCCCTGCGGCTGACCCTGCTCGGCGACTCCACGGCGGCGGGGCAGGGCGTCCACCGGTCGGGGCAGACCCCGGGGGCCCTGCTGGCCTCCGGTCTGGCGGCGGTGGCGGAGCGCCCGGTGAAGCTGCGGAACGTGGCACTGCCCGGCGCCCAGTCCGACGACCTCGACCGGCAGGTCGGGCTGGTCCTCGGCAACACCGGCCGGGTGCCCGACGTATGCGTGATCATGATCGGCGCGAACGACGTCACCCGCCGCATGCCCCCGACCCGTTCGGTGCGCCACCTCGCGGCGGCGGTACGGCGGCTGCGCACGGCCGGCGCGGAGGTCGTCGTCGGCACCTGCCCCGACCTGGGCACGATCGAGCCGGTCGGCCAGCCCCTGCGCTGGCTGGCCAGACGCGCCTCCCGCCAGCTGGCGGCCGCCCAGACGATCGGCGTCGTCGAGCAGGGCGGCCGCACGGTGTCGCTGGGCGATCTGCTGGGGCCGGAGTTCGAGGCGAACCCGCGCGAGCTGTTCGGGCCCGACCACTACCACCCCTCGGCGGAGGGGTACGCCACGGCGGCGATGGCGGTGCTGCCGACCGTGTGCGCGGCGCTGGGCCTGTGGCCGGCCGAGGAGGAGCGGCCGGACGCCTCCCGCCGCGAGGGGTTCCTGCCGGTGGCGCGGGCGGCGGCGGAGGCCGCGTCCGAGGCCGGTACGGAGGTCACGGCGGCGATGCCGACCGGGCCGCGGGGCCCGTGGGCGCTGCTGAAGAGGCGCAGGCGGCGCCGGGTGGCCGAGCCGGAGACGGTCACGGCGTCGCCCGGCGGCCGGTCGGGGTGCTGAGGACGCGCGCCGGGCGGGTTCCCGCCGGGCGCCCTCCCGGTGACCCAAGCAAGCGCTTAGAAAGTGCGGTCAGAGTCACACCGCCGCGCCCGTGACCCTGACCATACGTACAGGTAACTTCCCAGACAGCCGTTGCCGGAAGTTCTCCGTACCCTCGACGCCCCTGGAGCCGTGATGCCCGAAGCCGTCATCGTCTCGACCGCCCGCTCCCCCATCGGCCGCGCCGGCAAGGGCTCCCTCAAGGACCTGCGCCCGGACGACCTGACCGCCACGATCATCCAGGCCGCCCTCGCCAAGGTCCCCGAGCTGGACCCGAGGGACATCGACGACCTGATGCTCGGCTGCGGCCTCCCCGGCGGCGAGCAGGGCCACAACCTCGGCAGGATCGTCGCCGTCCAGATGGGCATGGACCACCTGCCCGGCTGTACCGTCACCCGCTACTGCTCCTCGTCCCTCCAGACCAGCCGCATGGCCCTGCACGCCATCAAGGCCGGCGAGGGCGACGTCTTCATCTCGGCCGGCGTGGAGACGGTCTCCCGCTTCGGCAAGGGCAGCTCCGACGGCCTCCCCGACACGCACAACCCGCTCTTCGCCGAGGCCGAGGCCCGCACGGCCGCCGTCGCCCGGCAGGAGGGCACCACCTGGCACGACCCGCGCGAGGACGGACTCGTCCCGGACGCGTACATCGCGATGGGCCAGACGGCCGAGAACCTCGCCCGCCTCAAGGGCGTCACCCGCCAGGACATGGACGAGTTCGGCGTCCGCTCCCAGAACCTCGCCGAGGAAGCCCTCAAGAACGGCTTCTGGGAGCGCGAGATCACCCCGGTCACGACGCCCGACGGCACGGTCGTCAGCAAGGACGACGGCCCGCGCGCCGGCGTCACCATGGAGGGCGTGGCGGGCCTCAAGCCGGTCTTCCGGCCCGACGGCCTGGTCACCGCCGGCAACTGCTGCCCGCTCAACGACGGCGCCGCCGCGCTCGTCATCATGAGCGACACCAAGGCCCGCGAGCTCGGCCTGACCCCGCTGGCCCGCATCGTGTCGACCGGCGTCTCCGGCCTCTCCCCCGAGATCATGGGCCTCGGCCCGGTCGAGGCGAGCAAGCAGGCCCTGCGGCGCGCCGGCCTCACCGTCGACGACATCGACCTGGTCGAGATCAACGAGGCGTTCGCCGCGCAGGTGATCCCCTCCTACCGCGACCTCGGCATCGACCTCGACAAGCTGAACGTCAACGGCGGTGCCATCGCCGTCGGGCACCCCTTCGGCATGACCGGCGCCCGCATCACCGGCACGCTCATCAACTCCCTCCAGTTCCACGACAAGCAGTTCGGCCTGGAGACGATGTGCGTCGGCGGCGGCCAGGGCATGGCGATGGTGATCGAGCGCCTCAGCTGATCCGCCCGGCGGGCGCGGCCGGTGACCTCCGGGTAGCCGCCGGGGCACGCGCCGTGAGCCGCTGGCCCGGGGTCCGGGATTCTCCCGGACCCCGGGCCGTTTCGTGATCCAATCTCCCCCAGGATGTGACCTATCTCCCTCACGGTGAGGATTCGCCCAGGTCAGAGCCGATCCGCCGACACACCCCGACCCGAAAAATCTGTCCGTTTCGTGACGTTACGCACTGACAGCTCGATAGTCCGCCCTTCAAGCTGATGTAGGAAGTCGGGGGTCGACCTTGAACCGGGAGTACGTCAGTGAGCGCCATGCCGATCGCCCTGCTGGTCACCACGGCCGCCACCGGTGCCGTGGGCGTCGCCGTCCTGCGCACCCTCGTGCAGCTGCGCCGTCAGATCGCCGGTCTGCGTGCCGAGCTCACCGGGACCCACGCCGTCGGGACGCCCGCGTTCGTCCCGGCCGCCCGCACCACGGCCGACACCGACGAGATACGTGCCGCGGTGGCCGAGGCGCTCGCCGAGGAGCGGGAGCGGGAGCTGGCCGAGGCGCGCGCCTTCTGGGCGGCCCAGGAGTCCCGTGACGCCGCCGACACGCCCTCCCTGCTGGGCCTGTCGGACAGCGAGCTGTTCCTGCCGCGCCAGGCCGACTTCGCGGGCCTGGAACCGCTGGAGCCGGTGACCGAGCCGACCGCGGACACCGACGAGTTCGCCGGGGAGTCCGCCGAACTGGCCGCGGCCCGCCGACGCCACCCCTCGCACCCGGACTTCGTCCCCGTCCAGTCCCCGGTCGTCGACGACCACGAACGCACGGTGACCGCCCTGGAGGAGCTCGCCGCCTCCCGCACCGAACTGACCGACGTCCGCCCGGGCCCGCTGGGCACCCTGGACGTCTACGTCTTCGCCGACGGCACCACCTTGTGCATGACCCCGGGCCACCGCGAGACCGCAGAACGCCTGGCCGCGGCCCTGACCGCCGGCGAGACCCCGTACCTGCTGGGCGGATCGGGCATCTCGGGCGCCTACACGCTGACCTTCGCCTGCGGCGAGGAGAACGTCTACATCCTGGCCGACCGGGTCATCGCGAGTCTGTAGGGGCCGGGCGTCAGACGCCCGCGCGCTTCTGCGCCTCCTCGACGAGGGCGACCGCCTCGGCGACCTCGTCCGCGCTCCGCAGAACGACCTCCAGGTCGTGCCCGGCGACGGTGATCTGGTCGGCGGCCGCGAACATCCCGGCGTCGGGCATCTGCCGGGGCTCGGTGCCGGGCTCCTCGATGCGCTGCGCCCACCGGGCCAGCTCCCGGGCCAGTTCCAGTGCCTCGGCGGCGGCCCCTCGCTGGAGCCGGCTCTGGGGCGCCGCCCGCAGACGGTCGGCGAAGTGGTCCACCGCACGGGACAGAGACGTCGTATCCACCACGCGGTGAGCGTACGCGCCGTACCCGCACTGTTGCCAACGGGCGAACGCTCAGGCACGGTGACCTGAAGGACCGGCTTACAGCCCATTGCTTCGGAGGCGCCGATGTCCCAAGTCTTCTCCGCGGAGACCCATCGCAACCTGCTGGCTCGTATCCCCCACTGCACCGGTCGTGAGGTCTCCGACTGGCTGCGCACCGTCGACGAAGGCCCCGCTCTCCGCTTCGAGGAGAAGGTCAGCTGGCTGCGCCACGAGTACGACCTCGCGTACGGCCACGCCAAGGCGATCATCCACGAGTACGACCTGAGGAGGGCCGCGCGCAAGTTGCGGTAGCGCGGCCACCACATCCCGTTCCGGACGGGGACACGGACAGGGACACGGACCCGGACACACGACGAAGGGCCCCGGGGTGACCCGGGGCCCTTGGGCCGGCGTCGAGCCGGTCGCGTCAGTCGCTGCTGTTCAGGATGGACAGGAGTCGCAGGAACTCCATGTAGATCCACACCAGCGTCAGCGTGAGGCCGAAGGCCGCGAGCCAGGCCTCCTCGCGGGGCGCGCCGTAGGCCACGCCGTCCTCGACCTGCTTGAAGTCCAGGGCGAGGAAGCAGGCACCGAGGATGATGCCGATGACCCCGAAGACGACGCCGAGGGCGCCGCTGCGGAAGCCGAGGCCGTCGCCGCCGCCGAAGACGGTGAACAGCAGGTTCACGGCCATCAGCAGGACGAAGCCGAGCGCGGCCGCCATGACGAAGCCGTAGAAGCGGCGGTTGACTCGGATCCAGCCCGCCTTGTACGCCACGAGCACACCGGCGAAGACCGCCATGGTGCCGAGGACGGCCTGGGCGACGACCCCGTCCGCGATGTACGTGGACACCGCGCTGGAAATGACCCCGAGGAAGACGCCCTCGAGGGCGGCGTACGACAGGATCAGCGCGGGCGACGGGCGGCGCTTGAAGGACTGGACGAGCGCCAGCACCATCGCGACCAGACCGGCGCCGACCGCGATGCCGTACGACTTGTTGAGGTTGGCCTCGTCGACGGGCAGCAGCAGCCACGACAGGACGGCGGTCACGACCACGGTGCCGAGCGTCGTCGCGGTGCGCGCGACGACGTCGTCCATGGTCATCGCACCGGTGGTGGTGACCGGGGCCTGCGGAGCGCCGTACTGCACGTCCTGCTGGGCGTAAGGGTTCTGCGCGTAAGGGTTGCCGGCCGGCTGGGCGTAAGGGTTGCCCTGCTGCGTGCCGACAGCGGGTCCCCCGGCCTGCGGCGCGGCGTTGAAGCCCGCGTAGCCGTTGTCGCGGCTGAACCCCCGTCGCGAGAAGACCGGGTTTCTGCTCCTCATTTCACTCCTCCATGGCCACACAGCGCGGCCTTGGCATCAAGAGTAATAGGTAGGCAAAGGATTGACCCTAGTGCTTGGGGAGGATCTTTCCCTCGTCGTGCTGCGCAACACGCTACGTGGATCGCTGATTCCCGGCACCGGGCGGATCCATTCATGACCAACCCGGTACACGCCCGGAACCCTCTGGAGATCACCCGCCCGCGTCAGCCGATCGGGAAGCCCGTGGACGCCACGGCCAGGTCGGTCCCGGCGGCGCGGGAGGAGGCGATGCGCTCCAGGCCCCGGCCCCCCGGTGGCGGAAGCGGACGCGCGGGCCGTCGGTGCGGATGACGCCGGCGGTGGTGCGCAGCGAAGCGTTCCCTTCGAAACGGTGCCGGGGCCCCGGCGGGGTGCGGCGCACAGGGAGGCGCGGCAGCGGAGCAGGGGGTGCCTCGGAGGCGAGGAGGGAGGCGTGGGAGGTGCCCGGAACCGGACTCGAACCGGTAGAGGACACCGCCCCTGACCTGTACCGTTCCCGTTTCCCCAGGTCAGCAGTCCTAGACGAGACCGGACCAGCCCGGACCAGACCCGACTACCCCGGCCCAGAGGCCAGTTGGTGCTCCCGTGGGAGCGCAGCCGGGAGCGCACTTCCGGGGCTCGTCCGGCGGGCTCGCGCTGGTCGTGCTTCCTTGTGACACCGAACGCGTCAGATTTATGCGGGAGCGTGCATACAGCAAGGGGCTTCGCGCCGTATAAAGCGGTGGGCCCAGCGGCACGGGCGCGCACCTCCACAGGCGGCAGGCACCCCAGGCGGACGTGTTGCCACAGCCAGTCAGCGGTGACGGTGTCCACGTCGGTGCGGCCCCGGTCGTACACCCGCGGCTCGTCCGGCCACTGGGTGGTCAGCTCCTTGACGCCGTCAGGCGGGAGCAAGTGTTGAAGGGACATTCCCCCTCCTCCTCGAATCGAGAGAGGTGACGTTGGACGGAAGGAGGCGCGGGGCCTCGCCGGTGGGGCAGGTCAGAGCATGCAGGCCAGCTACACCGGCCGGCCACGCGACAACTATGACCTGGCCCGGGCCGCCCAGGAGCGGGCCACCCGCTACGGCTCCCCCGTCCTGCAATCCCTCATTGCATCCCGGGAGGCACGGGCCTTGTCCCTGATGCGGGACGATGCCGGAGCCCGTCGGCGCCTCGCTGACTCCATGCGCCTGATGGAGCGAGCCGACCGTGGGCGTCCCTGCCCGGACTGGGCCGCCTTCCATGGCCACGCCGAACTGGACTATGCCCAGGGACTGGCCTACACCGAATCCGGCCACCACCAACGCGCGGTCGCCTTCCTGCGGGCGGCGCTCGACAACCAGGACCGCACCTACGGCCGCAACCGGGCGCTGTACCGGCTCACTCTGGCCCGTAGCCTGGTCGCCTGCGGACAAGCAGACGAGGCCGCTTCTCAGGCCACTGAAAGCCTCGGCCACCTGGAAGAGGTGGAGTCCGGCAGGGTGCTGCGCCGGTTGTCCGAGGTGACCGTCCTTCTCAGCAACGTTGACGCAGTCTCCGCACAGCAGGCCGCCAAGGAACTGACGGAGTACGTGCAGGAGAGGAACGCAGCATGACGGAGGTCACCTACACCCGGTACGAGGGCGCCGAGGCTGCCGGTCTCCTGAACGCATTCCTCCCAGCGTATGAGGAGGTGTACGCGGAACCGCCGTACCTGGAGGGCCCCCGGGACGTGGCCGATTTCATCGAGCACTACGCCGTTCAGGCCAAGCGGCACGGCATGCGCCTGGTCCTCGCACGGCACGGCCAGGACGTCGTCGGCTTCACTTACGGCTACTACCTGGCACCAGACACCCGCTGGTGGACCAGCCTGCAGGACGTACAGCTACCGCCCGAAACCACCCGCGAAGACGGCCGGCGCACTTTCGTGATCATCGAACTGGCCGTGCGTAAGGCGTGGCGCCGCCGCGGCGTCGCCGCCTCCCTGCATGACCTGCTTCTGGACGGCGTGACCGCCGAGCGGGTGACACTCACCGTCCGGCCTGAGCCTGAGGCCGCCCCCGCCCGCCAGGCCTACCAGGCGTGGGGATACCGCCGCGTCGGAACAACCCTCCCTTGGGAAGACTCCCCGCTGTACGACTGCATGATCCGCGACGTGCACCAGGCCACCGGCCCGTGATCACCGTGCGGGCGGTGTCAGCCCCCGCCCGTACCGTGGAGGTATGCCCAGCTCTCCCCGGCCTCCGGGCAGTGCCTGCTGCCCTGCCCGGGACCACCTCAACGACGCCATCCGACAACTGATGGACCAGCCGGCCAGCCGCGAGCGCTCCGAGCAATGGGCGGCGCTGCTGGAGCAGTGGGCGGACTCCTGTCCCTGCGGCTGCTGGACGACCGCCGCCTGACCCCGGACATGGGTGCGCCCCGTCCCGGTTTTCCACGCCGGGGCGGGGCGCTCAACATGCGTCCGAGTGGCACGCCAGCCATATGGACAACTCCACCGTACGGCGAGGGTCTGACACCAGCCCGGACCAGGGTCCTACGGGCGGCGCGTGGTGCCGGCGACCGGCCGCCCGAACGCCAGCGGCGCCGCCAGGGCACTGGGCGGGCTCGCCATGATTCGGGCGAAAGTCCACAGGGCGCGCGATGTGTCGGTCAGGCTGTCGCGGATCGTCCGGCAGTCCCGGCAGGATGGCTCCTCATGTCAACCACATTGTCGGCCGTCATCTGCGCCGGAAGAAGCGGACCACGATCGCGGACAAGACGGCCCCGCCCGCACCGGACCTGGTGATGCGTGACTTCACGGCCACGGCGCTGAACACCACGTGGTGCGGCGACATCACCTATATCGCTGTCGGCTCGACGTGGATGTTCCTGGCGACGGTAATCGACATCTGCTCGCGTCGCGTGATCGGCTGGTCCATCGCCGACCACATGCGCACCCAGCTCGTCACCGACGCACTCGAGATGGCAGTCGCCGCCCGCGGCGGCCGGGTCGACGGAGTCGTCTTTCACACGGACAGGGGCACCCAGTACGTCAGCCGGGCCTTCGCCGAGGTCTGCCGCCGGCACGGCATCCGCCACAGCACGGGACGTATCGGATCGAGCTACGACAACGCCCTGGCCGAGTCGTTCTTCCAAAGCATGAAACGCGAGTTGCTCCACGGGCGACGCCTCACCTCGAAGGCTCAGACACGCCTGGAGCTGTTCCGCTGGCTCGCCTACTACAACCGGCGCCGCCGCCACTCCGCCCTCGGCTACCTCACACCAGACGAGTTCGAACGACAACTGATCTCGTCACATACGCTGTCACTTGTCGCATGAAGCCCGGTGTCCACTCCCGAGGTTGAGCCTCACCTCGCCCTTGACCCACCCGGGTGGCCACTGCTGGCCGTTGTCGTTGACGGCCTGGCAGAAGACTTCCGCGGACTCTTTGCCTTCCTCGGTCGGATCGAAGCGCTCGACCTGCTGGTCGGCAGTTCTGCCGCCGCCGACGCCACTTCACCTGGTAGCTCGTGACCGTGCCGTCTTTGTTCTTTCTGGGGGTTACGTACGCCATGCCGGGAAACGTATTGGCACCGTGCTCCCACGGTGCTCCCACGACACTAATGAGCGACGGACCAAACCGGCCCTTTCACCAGCTCAGCGCTGGTGCAGCGGTTGGTGCCCGGAACCGGACTCGAACCGGTACGCCCGCGAGGGGCAGCGAGGTTTAAGCTCGCCGTGTCTGCATTCCACCATCCGGGCAGGCCATGGGCCCCGCATCGAAGTCCCGAGCCTATCGGGACGCGTCCCTCCAACAGCGGAGGAGCGGACCGATGTTGTCTTATTTTATTGACGTCTGAGGGTGCATCAGCCCAGGGAACGGGCCGTCCGCACGTGCCAGCAGGCTCGCGTGCGACGTGCGGCCGCGCATGCGGAATGACGGAATTTCACCGCCCGAACGAGGGTGCTCCACCGGTTCTCGACGTTTTCACCACCGGACGGCGTCTCAGGGACGGGTCTCATCCCCTGGTATGACACGGGCGCTCCGCGGTCCGACCCCAGTCTGTCCTCGGAACCGGAACAACGGCTGACTACACGGCGGCGGACCGCCGGGACGATGGTTCACGTCCCCCAGTGCAACGACGTCCCCCCGACAGGAGTCACCCCGTGCCCACCACCTCCCTCGCCGACCGGACCACCGCCGTGGCCGCACGTGCCACGGACCTGTCCAAGATCTACGGACAGGGCGAGACCCAGGTGGTCGCCCTCGACCGGGTCTCCGTCGACTTCCGGCAGGCCGAGTTCACCGCGATCATGGGCCCGTCCGGCTCCGGCAAGTCGACGCTGATGCACTGCGTCGCCGGTCTGGACACCTTCTCCTCCGGCTCCGTGCGGATCGGCGACACCGAGCTGGGCTCCCTGAAGGACAAGCAGCTCACCAAGTTGCGCCGCGACAAGATCGGCTTCATCTTCCAGGCGTTCAACCTGCTGCCCACGCTGACCGCCCTGGAGAACATCACCCTCCCGATGGACATCGCCGGCCGCAAGGCGGACAAGGAGTGGCTGGACACCGTGATCGGGATGGTCGGGCTGGCCGGCCGGCTCGGCCACCGGCCCTCGCAGCTCTCCGGCGGCCAGCAGCAGCGCGTCGCCGTCGCCCGCGCGCTGGCGTCCCGGCCGGACATCATCTTCGGCGACGAGCCGACCGGCAACCTCGACTCCCGCTCGGGCGCCGAGGTGCTGGGCTTCCTGCGCAACTCCGTACGGGAACTGGGACAGACGGTGGTGATGGTGACCCACGACCCGGTGGCCGCCGCCTACGCGGACCGGGTGGTGTTCCTCGCGGACGGCCGGATCGTCGACGAGCTGAACGGGCCGACCGCGGAGGCGGTGCTGGACCGCATGAAGCAGTTCGACGCCAAGGGCCGCACCAGCTGATCCCCCGCCAGGAACACCGGATCCGCACACCGGACTGAGAAGACCGGACCGAGAAGAAAAGAACCCATGTTCCGCACTGCCTTGCGCAACGTCCTCGCGCACAAGGCCCGGCTCCTGATGACCGTGCTCGCCGTGATGCTCGGCGTGGCCTTCGTGTCGGGGACCCTGGTCTTCACCAACACCCTCTCCAACGCCCTCCAGAACAGCTCCGCCAAGGGCTTCGACCAGGTCGACGTCGCCGTGACCGCGAAGACCCCCAAGGACACCGGCGACCGGATCGGCCGGGCGCCCGAGCTGACCGAGGACCTGCGCGGGCGGAGCGCCGAGGTGCCGGGCGCCGCGTCCGCCGTGGGCGTCGTCACCGGCTTCACCGCCCTCGCCGACAAGGACGGCAAGCTCGTCGGCGGCGGCTTCCAGTCCCAGGGCGGCAACTACTGGGGGACCGAGGACCCCCGGTACCCGCTGCAGGAGGGCAGCGCCCCGCACGGCGCGAACGAGGTCGCCATCGACTCCGAGACCGCCCGGCGGGCCGGCTACGAGGTCGGCGACACCGTGCGCCTGTCGGTGGACGGTCCCGTACTGACCCCGAAGATCACCGGCATCTTCACCACCGACGACGGCAACGTCACCGCCGGCGGCAGCCTCGCCCTGTTCGACACCGCCACCGCCCAGCAGCTGTTCGGCAAGACCGGCACGTACGACGAGATCGACGTGAAGGCCGCCGCCGGCACCTCGCAGGCCGCCCTGAAGGCCGCGCTGGACAAGGCCCTGGCCGAGGACCTCGTCGAGACCACCACCGGCAGGCGGCTCGCCGACGACCAGGCGGAGACGATCGCCTCCTCGATGAGCGGGCTGAAGCAGGTCCTGCTGGTCTTCGCCGGCATCGCGCTGTTCGTCGGCACCTTCATCATCGCCAACACCTTCACCATGCTGGTCGCCCAGCGCACCAAGGAGCTGGCGCTGCTGCGGGCGGTCGGCGCCTCCCGCCGGCAGGTCACCCGGTCGGTGCTGATCGAGGCGTTCGCGGTCGGCGCGGTCGCCGGAGTGGCCGGTCTGGTCGCGGGCATCGGCATCGGCGCCGGGCTGCGCTCCCTGGTGGGCACCCTGGGAGCGACGATCCCGGACGGGCCGCTCGTGGTCTCGCCCGGCACGGTCGCGGCCGCCCTCCTCGTCGGCGTCGTCATCACCATGCTGGCGGCCTGGCTGCCGGGCCGCCGGGCCGCGAAGATCCCGCCGGTCGCCGCGATGAGCAGCCTGCACGCCACGGCGTCCACCAAGTCGATGGTCCTGCGCAACACCCTCGGCGCCCTGTTCTCGGCCGCCGGTGTCGCGGTCGTCCTGGTCGCCACGACGATGGACGGCTCCGACGGCCAGGCCCCCATGGGGCTCGGCGCGGTCCTGCTCATCATCGGCGTGTTCGTGCTGACCCCGCTGCTGTCCCGCCCGCTGATCGCGGCCGCCGCGCCCGCCCTGCGCGTCTTCGGGGTGTCCGGCAAGCTCGCCCGGCAGAACTCGGTGCGCAACCCGCGCCGTACGGCGGCCACGGCCTCCGCGCTGATGATCGGCCTGACCCTGATCACCGGCATGACGGTGATGGCGGGCAGCCTCCAGACGTCCATCGACAAGATGGCCTCGGCGGCGATCGAGGCCGACTACGTGGTGTCGATGGCCAACGGCAACGCCCTCTCCCCCGACGTCGAGAAGAAGCTGAGCTCCACCGCCGGGGTGACCGCCTCCAGCCCGCTGCGCAACGCACCCGCGCGCATCGACGGCAAGACCGAGTACGTCACCGGCGTCACCGGCTCCGCCATCGGCGAGCTGACCGACCTCACGGTCGACGACGGTTCCTTCGAGGTCGGCGGCGCGCGGGTCGTCGTGGACGGCGACACCGCCGCGTCGCACGGCTGGAAGGCCGGCTCCGCGTTCACGGTGACGTACGAGGACGGGCAGAAACAGCGGCTGACCGTCGCCGGGGTCTACCAGGGCAACCAGATGATCCGGGGCATCATGCTCGACAACACGGCCCTCGCCCCGCACCAGGACGACCCGGCCGACATGCAGGTCATGGTCAAGACGTCCGGCGGTGTGTCGGACGCGACGCAGGACGAGCTGGAGAAGGCCCTCGGCTCCAACCCGGCCATCAGGGTCCAGAGCAAGCAGGACCTCTCCGACCAGATCGCGCAGATGTTCACGCTGATGCTGAACATGCTCTACGGCCTGCTCGCGATGGCGGTGATCGTCGCGGTGCTCGGGGTCATCAACACCCTGGCGATGTCGGTGTTCGAGCGCTCCCAGGAGATCGGCATGCTGCGGGCCATCGGCCTGGACCGCAGGGCGGTCAAGCGGATGGTGCGCCTGGAGTCGCTGGTCATCTCCCTCTTCGGCGGGGTGCTCGGCATCGGGCTCGGCGTGTTCTTCGGCTGGGCGGCCGGCGAACTGCTCGGCACGAGGATGGCGACGTACGAACTCGTCGTGCCGTGGGGGCGGATGGCGCTGTTCCTGGTGCTGGCCGCCGGGGTGGGCGTGCTCGCGGCGCTGTGGCCGGCGCGGCGGGCGGCCCGGCTGAACATGCTGGCGGCGATCAAGTCCGAGTGATCCGGACCCTGTCGGGGCCCCGGTACGCGGTGGCGTGCCGGGGCCCTTCGTCGTCGGGGCCGGTTCAGTTCCAGGTACGGGCGCGCAGCGGCAGTCCGGAGGTGCCGGCGTCCGGGGTGCGGACGGCCAGGACCTGGTTGACGCCGATGCGGTTGCGTTCGAAGGCGAGGGCGGAGGCCGCCATGTACAGGCGCCAGACCCGGGCGCGGCCGGGCGAGGTGAGCCGCACCGCCCGCGACCAGTCGGCCTCCAGACGGCCGACCCACCGGCGCAGGGTGAGGGCGTAGTGCTCGCGGATCGACTCCACGTCGCGGACCTCGAAGCCCGCGCGCTCCAGCTGGGTGACCGTGGTGCCCACGGGGGCGAGTTCGCCGTCCGGGAAGACGTACGCGTCGATGAACTCGTCCACGTGGTAGTCGGACTCGTCGCGCTGGGGGCGGCGGGCGATCTGGTGGTTGAGCAGCCGGCCGCCCGGCCGGAGCAGGGCGTACAGGGCGTTCGCGTACTCCAGGTAGCGTTCTGCGCCGACGTGCTCGGCCATGCCGATGGACGAGATCGCGTCGTACGGCCCGTCGGTGACGTCGCGGTAGTCCTGGACGCGGATCTCGACCCGGTCGGTGAGGCCGGCGTCCGCGACCCGCTTGCGGGCGAACGTCGCCTGCTCCTGGGAGAGCGTGATGCCGACGACGCTCACGCCGTGCTCGCGGGCCGCGTGAACGGCCATCGAGCCCCAGCCGCAGCCGACGTCCAGCAGGCGCTGCCCCGGGGCCAGGGCGAGCTTGCGGCAGACCAGTTCGAGCTTGTCGCGCTGGGCGGCCTCGAGGGTGCTGTCGGGGGACTCCCAGTAGGCGCAGGAGTACACCATGGACGGGCCCAGGACGAGCTCGTAGAAGTCGTTGCCGACGTCGTAGTGGTGGCTGATGGCGCGTCTGTCGGTGCGGCGGGTGTGCAGATGGCGGGCGCGGCGGACCTCCTCGCGGGGCGGGGCGGGAGGCAGCGGCGGGCCGGCGAGCTTCAGCAGGCCGCGGACCGCGGAGCGGAAGCGGGGGTCGCGCAGCGCCTCGGTGAGGGTACGGGCGTCGTCGCCGCGTTCCCAGATGAGGCCGGAGAGACGGCCGAGGGCGGTGTAGAGGTCGCCCTCGATGTCCAGGTCGCCGGCCACCCAGGCGCGGGCCAGGCCCAGTTCGCCGGGTTTGAACAGGAGGCGGCGCAGGGCCCGCCGGTTGCGTACGACCAGGGTCGGCGCGTCGGGCGGGCCCGCCTGCGAACCGTCCCAGGTGCGGACGCGGACCGGGAAGGGGGCGCCCAGCAACTGTTCGACGAGGGCATGGAGCCGCGGCGCGGCGTCAGCCATGGTGCACACCTCCGTGGGAGTGATCCCGGAAAGTCCTGACACCACGTAAACACCTGAGGAGGCCCGTCGCAGTCCCCCACGCGTGTCATGACTGGGCAAACCATCCGGGGGAACGCCGAAGGGGCCGCCCGCACCACGGATGGCGGGCGGCCCCTTCGGGGCGTTCGGTGAGCGGAGGTCAGGAGGCCTTCGCCTTCTCCTCCGTCTTGCCGGAGACCGGCTTGGCGGCGACCGGGGCCGGCTTGGCGGCCTCGTAGAACTCCTCGCGCGGGGACTCCAGGGCTCCCAGGGCGACGACCTCACGCTTGAGGAACATGCCGAGCGTCCAGTCGGCGAAGACGCGGATCTTGCGGTTCCACGTCGGCATCGCCAGACCGTGGTAGCCGCGGTGCATGTACCACGCCAGCCGGCCCTTGAGCTTGATCTTCATCTTGCCCATGACGATCATCGCGACGCCCTTGTGGAGGCCGAGGCCGGCCACCGCGCCCTTGTTGGCGTGCGCGTACTCCTTCTGCGGGAAGCCCCGCATGCCGGAGATCACGTTGTCGCCGAGGACCTTGGCCTGACGCAGCGCGTGCTGCGCGTTCGGCGGGCACCAGGCGTTCTCCACCCCGGCCTTGCGGGCGGCGACGTCGGGGACCTGCGCGTTGTCGCCGGCGGCCCAGATGTAGTCCGTGCCCTGGACCTGGAGGGTCGGGGCGCAGTCGATGTGGCCGCGCGGGCCGAGGGGCAGGCCGTAGCGGGCGAGGGCCGGGTTCGGCTTGACGCCCGCCGTCCAGACGATCGTGTTCGAGTCGACCTCGAGCCCGTTCTTCAGCACGACGTGGCCGTCGACGCAGGAGTCCATGGAGGTGGAGAGGTAGATCTCCACGCCGCGGCTCTCCAGGTGCTGCTTGCCGTACTGGCCCAGCTTGGGGCCGACCTCGGGGAGGATCTTGTCGGCGGCGTCGACGAGGATGAAGCGCATGTCCTCGCGGGACACGTTCTTGTAGTACTTGGCCGCGTCGCGGGCCAGGTCCTCGACCTCGCCGATGGTCTCCGCGCCCGCGAAGCCGCCACCGATGAAGACGAAGGTGAGCGCCTTGCGGCGGATCTCCTCGTCGGTGGTGGAGTCGGCCTTGTCGAGCTGCTCGAGGACGTGGTTGCGCAGACCGATGGCCTCCTCGATGCCCTTCATGCCGATGCCCTGCTCGGCGAGGCCGGGGATCGGGAAGGTGCGGGAGACCGCGCCGAGCGCGACGACCAGGTAGTCGAAGGGCAGCTCGTACGCCTCGCCGACCAGCGGGGCGATCGTGGCGACCTTGCGGTCCTGGTCGATGGTGGTGACCCGGCCGGTGAGGACCTCCGCCTTGGGCAGCACGCGTCGCAGCGGGACGACGACGTGGCGCGGGGAGATGTTGCCGGCGGCGGTTTCGGGGAGGAAGGGCTGGTAGGTCATGTACGACCGGGGGTCGACGACCGTGACGGTCGCCTCGCCGTAGCGCATCTTCTTCTGGATGCGCCGAGCTGCGTACAGGCCTACGTACCCACCGCCTACTACGAGGATCCTGGGACGCTCCGTGGTGCTCATGCCATCGAGTATCCACCCGCCTCAGGGGGGTCGCTCGTGCGCCCCTTCACAAGCAACAACATAGGGTGTGCTATCCTCCGCGATCCGCGTGACCCAGGTCATGGCGCGAAAGGGGAACCCGCGTGTAGGGCGGGGCGTTGTCAATGCCGCGTGAGCTGCCTCTCCGGGCCGCGAGGACCCTCGTGAGGCCTTCGAAACACCTCCGCCCCCGGCTCCGCGAAACGTCCGCGCGCGCCTCTTTTGAACACGTTCACACGGGTGTCGGGGCCCCAGAAGGGTCAACCGGGGCGCGCGCGTCCTCCGACGGGGCCGAATTCCTTGTGAAGAACTTCACGAAGTTTTCCGACGGGGTGTCGCCGAAGGGCCCCGGACGACCCTTCCGGCATGCTCATACGCTGTCCGTACTGCTCAGGAGAGTGCCGGGAAGGGCCGTCGCGGGGGTCGGCGAAGAGGCCGGGCGGGGGGTCAGGCCACCGACCACGCGATGCCGTCGAGGATGTCGTGCTCGCTCACGACGACCTCCTCGGCGCCCGTCCGCTCCATGATCGAGAGCAGCACGAGGGCGCCCGCGGCGATCACGTCCACCCGGCCCGGGTGCATCGAGGGCACCGCGGCGCGCTCGGCGTGGGTGGAGCGCAGCAGCCACTCGGCGATCTCGCGGACCCGCTCCCGGGAGACGCGGGAGTGGTGGATGGCCGCGGAGTCGTACTCCGGCAGTTCCTGCGCGATCGCCGAGACCGTGGTGACCGAGCCCGCGAGGCCGACCAGCGTGTGCGCCTCGCGCAGCGGCACGGTCCGCTCCGCGACGTCCAGGGCGTGCTCGATGTCGGCGCGCATCGCCGCGATCTGCTCCGCCGTGGGCGGGTCGCTCACCGCGCCCTCGTGCACCAGGTGGCGCTCGGTCATCCGGACGCAGCCGACGTCGACCGAGCGGGCCGCGCGGACGTGGTCGTCGCCGACGACGAACTCCGTGGAGCCGCCCCCGATGTCCACGACCAGGTAGGGGCGGGTGAGGTCGTCCCGGCCCGACAGCTCCTTGGTGGCGCCGGTGAAGGAGAACTCCGCCTCCTGGTCGCCGGAGATGACCTCCGGTTCCACGCCCAGGATGTCCAGCACCCCGCGGACGAAGTCGTCCCGGTTCTCGGCGTCCCGGGAGGCGGAGGTGGCGACGAAGCGCAGCCGCTCGGCGCCGTACCGCTTGATGACGGCCGCGTACTCCCGGCAGGCCGCGAAGGT
The DNA here is from genome assembly GCF_044750285.1 of Streptomyces sp. NPDC088812. Classification (NCBI taxonomy): domain Bacteria; kingdom Bacillati; phylum Actinomycetota; class Actinomycetes; order Kitasatosporales; family Streptomycetaceae; genus Streptomyces; species Streptomyces sp. NPDC088812. Next base: position 83,006 of record NZ_JBIVJP010000015.1, read on the forward strand.
CCGCTCCAGCGCCTCGGGCGCGAGCCGCCCGGTGCGGTCGACGCCCTGGCCCAGGCGGACGATCGTCATCCGGCGGTCCAGCTCGACCAGTTCACCGGTCGACGGGTCCGCGTCGGCGACGAGGAGGCGGATGGAGTTCGTACCGCAGTCGACGGCGGCGACCCGGGTCACTTCTCGTCCTCCTCGGACTCGACGGACTCGACGGGCTCGACGGGCTCGACGGGCTTGAAGGCGAACCAGCCGGAGTCGTCGGCCTCCACCTGCCACCCGTCCCCGGAGGGCGGCCCCGACGGCACCACGCACGGCCCCTTGCGCCACCACTCCGGCAGCATCTCCAGCGCCTCGTCGCCCAGGGGGTTGACCCCGGGGCCGGCCGCCAGGGAGTGGGCGACCAGGACGTGCAGGCACTTGACCCGGTCCGGCATGCCGCCCGCGCTGGGGAAGCCCTTCAGCTCCTCGATCTCGTCCCGGCGCCGGATGTAGTCCTCGTGGGCGGCGCGGTAGGCGGCGGCCAGCTCCGGGCCGGTCTCCAGGCGGGCCGTCATCTCCTTCATGACGCCGTCGGCCTCCAGGGTGCCGATGGCGGAGGAGGCCTTGGGGCACGTCAGGTAGTACAGCGTCGGGAAGGGGGTGCCGTCGGGGAGGCGGGGGGCCGTCTCCACGACGTCCGGCTGGCCGCAGGGGCAGCGGTGCGCGATCGCGCGCAGGCCGCGGGGCGGGCGCCCGAGCTGCTGCTGGAAGGCCTCGACGTCCGCGTCGGTGGGCTCGGTGCGCGGAGTGGGCGGCGGGGGCGTTTTCATGCCTGTCTTTCTATCGGCTCTGGGATTCGGCTCTGGGATCTCACGGGTCGGGCTCCGCGGTCTCCCGGTCTCACGGGTCGAGCTCCGCCGGTCTCACGGGTCGAGCCCGGCGCGGTCCGGTGGGTCGAGTCCCGCGGTCTCGTGGGTCGGGTCCCGCGGTCTCGTGGGTCGGGTCCCGCGGTCTCGTGGCTCGCGGCTCGCGGCTCGCGGCTCGCGCTCCGCAGGGTCTCACGGGGCCTCACGGTTCACGGGTCTCACAAGGCTCACGGACCTCACCGGTCTCACAAGGGCTCACGGGGTCGTCACCGGTGGGAGGCGTCGGACCGGTCGACGCCGTCCCAGACGTTCGTGTACCAGGGGCGGTCGGCGGCCCCCAGGTCGGCGCGGGTCTGCCGGGCGGCGGCCGGGTCGATGACGATGAAGCCGGTCTCCCCCGGCATGACGTAGTGCAGCCGCTCCCGGATCTGCTGCTCGGCGTACGCGTCGTCCTGCCAGCGTGCCTTGAGGTCGCGCAGTTCTTCCACCCGTTGCCTGGCCTGTTCCTTCTCGCGCTCCAGATCGGCGATGTCGGCGCGCTGCGAGACGTACTGCCGCATGGGGTAGGCCAGGGCGACGATCATCGAGCACAGCACGAGCGCGAGCAGCGCCGCCCGGCCGGTGAGGCGCGAGCGGCGGGCCTGCCGTTTGGTCTGGGAACGGTAGACGCGGGCCGCCGTCTGCTCACCGAGCTGCCGGATCCTGGTCGCGGTCGAGAAACGGTCCCGGTCCTTCACGGCCACCTGTTGCCGCCTCCCGTCTCACACGTACGTACGTCCCCGGACACGGTACGGGACCGAGTACGGGGACGTACGTACGACTGGCTGAGCCTCACCCGGGGGCGGGTCAGCCCTTGGAGACCTCGCGGAAGCGCGGGAAGGCGCTGCGGCCGGCGTACACCGCGGCGTCGTCGAGGATCTCCTCGATGCGCAGCAGCTGGTTGTACTTGGCGACGCGCTCGGAGCGGGCCGGGGCGCCGGTCTTGATCTGGCCGCAGTTGGTGGCGACGGCCAGGTCGGCGATGGTGACGTCCTCGGTCTCGCCGGAGCGGTGGGACATCATGCACTTGAAGCCGTTGCGCTGGGCCAGCTCGACGGCGTCGAGGGTCTCGGTGAGCGAACCGATCTGGTTCACCTTCACGAGCAGCGCGTTGGCGGCACCCTCCTCGATACCGCGGGCGAGGCGCTCGGGGTTGGTGACGAACAGGTCGTCGCCGACGAGCTGGACCTTGTCACCGAGCTTGGCGGTGATGGTCTTCCAGCCCTCCCAGTCGTCCTCGAACAGCGGGTCCTCGATGGAGACGAGCGGGTACGCCTCGACGAGCTCGGCGTAGTACTCGGTCATCTCGGCGGCCGTGCGCTCCTTGCCCTCGAAGGTGTAGGAGCCGTCCTTGTAGAACTCGGACGCGGCGACGTCGAGCGCCAGGGCGATCTGCTCGCCGGGGGTGTAGCCGGCCTCCTTGATCGCCTCGAGGATGAGGTCGAGGGCCTCGCGGTTGGAGCCGAGGTTCGGGGCGAAGCCGCCCTCGTCGCCGAGGCCGGTGGACAGGCCCTTGCTCTTCAGGACCTTCTTCAGGGTGTGGTAGACCTCGGTGCCCCAGCGCAGGGCCTCGGAGAAGGACTCCGCGCCGATGGGGGCGATCATGAACTCCTGGATGTCCACGTTGGAGTCGGCGTGCGAGCCGCCGTTCAGGATGTTCATCATCGGCACCGGCAGCAGGTGCGCGTTCGGGCCGCCCAGGTAGCGGAAGAGGGGCAGGTCGCTGGCCTCGGAGGCGGCGTGGGCGACGGCGAGGGAGACGCCGAGGATGGCGTTGGCGCCGAGGGAGCCCTTGTTGTCGGTGGCGTCCAGGTCGAACATCGCCTGGTCGATCAGGCGCTGCTCGGTGGCGTCGTAGCCGACCAGTTCCGGGCCGATCTGCTCGATGACGGCGAGGACGGCCTTCTCGACGCCCTTGCCCTGGTAGCGGTTCGGGTCGCCGTCGCGGAGCTCGATGGCCTCGAAGGCGCCGGTGGAGGCGCCGGACGGGACGGCGGCACGACCCGTGCTGCCGTCGTCGAGGCCGACCTCGACCTCGACCGTGGGGTTGCCTCGGGAGTCCAGGATTTCCCGGGCTACGACGACGTCGATGGACGGCACGAGCATCTCCTTAGTGGGATGTGACGCTGGTTGTGCGGGGCACGTGGGCCGCGGGCGGCCCTTGTTGATCCCTTGATGTGGCCTTGCGACTAGAGCCTAACCGTCCCGGGGCCGCCGACAGCCGACCGACCGCCCCGTGGACAGGCTGACGGTACACATTGTTCCCGCCCGGAACAAAGAGGGTGACCAACAGGCGGATGGCGGGCGGGCAAAGAAATGCCCCGCCCCGGCGCGTACGGGGGAACGCGCGCCGGGGCGGGGCGCTCGCGGGGACGGGGGGGACCCTCACGAGGTCTTCAGTGTGCGGACCACGCCTGTGCGGGAGCTGTGGCCGCCCTGGGAGCCAGGTGTCACTTCAGGTGTAGCTGCTGGCCCGGGTAGATGAGGTCGGCGTCGTCGACGATGTCCTTGTTGAGCTGGAACAGCTTCTCCCAGCCGCCCGCGACGTCCTGCTCCTGGGCGATGGAGCTGAGGGTGTCGCCGGTGACCACCTTGTACTCGCCGTCGCCCTTCTCGACCTTCTGACCGGTCGGGGTGGTGACCGTCTCCTGGCTCTGGGCGGCCGGGCGCTCGGCGGAGCGGGAGGCGCTCTGCTGCTCGGTCGAACGGCTGGTGGTGCCGGAGTCCGAGGAGCCGGAGCCGCTGGAGGTGGAACCGGCGGAGGAGCCCGCGGAAGAGCCGCCGGAAGAACCGCTGGAGGAGCCGGCCGAGGAGTCGGACGAGGAGGAGCCGGTGTAGGCGGCGCCGGACAGGCCCTTGCCGCAGACCGGCCAGGCGCCCTTGCCCTGGCTCGCGAGGACCTTCTCGGCGACCTGGATCTGCTGGGACTTGGTGGCCTTGTCGGCGGTGGCGGCGTACTGCGTGCCGCCGTTCGCGGCCCAGGTGGAGGCGGAGAACTGGAGGCCGCCGTAGTAGCCGTTGCCGGTATTGATGGACCAGTTGCCGCCGGACTCGCACTGGGCGACCGCGTCCCACTCGGAGGCGGTGGCGGCGGAGGCGTTGCCGGCCGCCATCAGCGGGACGGCGACGGCGGCGCCGGTGACACCCGCGACGGCGATGGCGCGGGTGGCCTTGGACGGACGACGGTGCTTGCCCTTGCCGGAAAACAGCATGGATCGATCCCCTCACCGACGCCTGCGAGGTGAGCTGTCGGGTTCGGGCCGGTTGAGTTGCCCGGCCACTCCTCTCCGGGAGGCGTGGCTTCACCCCTAGCCGCGTCCGTCAACCACCCGGTGCGGCACTTACCTTGGGTCCCCCGCTCCTGCCTGCGGCGCTTGACGCGACGACTGTTCCCGGGTGGCCGCTGGCAGGATTCGGCGTTGCGACGGCCGGGGCTCGGATTGCCGAGCGGTCATGACCGTAGGCAGGCGATCGGGGGAATTTCAAAGACGATCAGGGCTTCTGAGACTCATCCCACACTTTCGCCGAACCGGACATTCGACGCGAAGCGTGACGCGAACTCCCCCCGTTTTCACGGCTTTTACGCCCTATTCGGCCCCTGTCGCAAGCGTCTGACCGGGCACGATGTTGCTCGGGTCGGCGCCGATGACGTCCTTGTTCTCGGCATAGAGCGCACGCCATCCGCCTTCGAGGCCAAGGGAGTCGGCGATGGTGACGAGGGAGTCGCCCGCCTGGACGGTGTAGGTCGCCGCCGTTCCGCTGAGGGTGTCGGCGGCGTGCCGGCCGGAGGAGGCGGTGGTGGTGCCGTCGGCCGCGCTCTCGTCGGCGGTACCGCCGCGGTGGCGGCCCGAGCCGTCGGACGCGGTGCCGTCGGACGTGGTGCCGCTGGACACCGCGTCGGCCGAACCGGTGTCGACCAAGCTCCAAGCGCCCACGTCCTGGGTCGGGTTGCCCGAGGCGTCCGCCTCCGGGGCCGCGCTGGACGAGCCGCCGCCCGCCGCGGAGCCGCTCGCACCGGACCCGGTGGACGTGTCGGACGTGGCGGACGTGTCCGACGCGGAGGAGGAAGAGGAAGAAGGGGACGATGCGGACGCTTCCGGGGAATCCGTGGCGGATCCGGTGGCCGCGTCGGTGGCGCCCTCGCCGGAATCCGCCGAGGAGCCGGAGGAGTCGGAGGAGTCGGAGGAGTCGGAGGAGTCGGAGGACTTGGAGGAGGAGCCGGAGGAATCCGACGAGTCGGACGACCCCTTGGACAGGTCGGACAAGCCGGACGTCACGGAGGAGTCGGACGAATCCTCGGCCACGCCGGTGTCCAGGTCCGCCGAGCCGGAGTCCGCGCTCAGACCGGACGTCAGCCCGCACGTGCCCCACGCGCCGACACCCTGGTCCGCGAGGACCTTCTGGGCGACGGATATCTGCTGGTTGCGGCTGGCCAGGTCCGGGCGCGGGGCGTAGTCGAGCCCGCCGTACGCCTCCCAGTTCTCCTGGGTCAGGGACAGGCCGCCGTACTCACCGCCGCCCTCGTCGGCGCTCCAGGAGCCCCCGGTCTCGCACTCCGCCACCGTGTCCCACACCGTGTTGTCCGCGGCGCTCGCGCCGGTGGCGCCGAGCAGCGGGATGGCGATGGCCGAGCCGGTCACACCGGCCGCGACGAGGAGGGCCGGGGCCTGGCGGGGGCGACGATGACGACCGTTCCCGGTGAGCATGCGGGGGGCCTTTCTCGAGACAGCATTGACCCGCGCGACGGGTGGTGCCGAGGCGCCGCGCTGACGAGTGAACGTATCGGCACACGATCACTTGTCACAAGTTAATGCCGCGCGGATCACGTGAAGATCACAGAGTCGAGAAGCCGACACTTCCGCTTCGCGACTCCCTCACATGACGGTCGGTCAGCGGACGGCTGCGGGGTGTGGGTGGTGGTCAGGGGGCGTGCGTCACTCGCCGAGGCGCGTGCGTCACTCGCCGGGGTGCGTACGTCGCTCACCGGGGTGCGTACGTCGCTCACCGGGGTGCGTGCGTCGCTCACCGGGGTGCGGGGGCGTGAACTCCACGGGGAGGGTGCGCAGTCCGCGCATGATGAGACCGCCGCGCCACCTCAGGTCGGCCGGGTCCGCCGCGAGGCGCAGGTCGGGCAGCCGGGTGAGGAGGGTGGCGAGCGCGGTCCGGCCCTCCAGCCGGGCGAGCGGGGCGCCCAGGCAGTAGTGGATGCCGTGGCCGTAGCCGAGGTGCTGGTTGTCGCGGCGGGAGAGGTCCAGCGTGTCGGGGTCGGTGAAGCGCTCCGGGTCGCGGTCGGCGGCCGCGAGGACGACGAGGACGGGGTCGCCGGGTGCGATGTCCTGGCCGCCGATGGTGAGCGGGTGGGTGGCGAAGCGCCAGGTGGCGAGCTCCACGGGGCCGTCGAAGCGCAGGAGTTCCTCGATGCCGGTCTCCAGCAGGCCGGGGTCGCCGGCGGCCAGGGAGTTCTGGAGCCGTCGGCGCTGGCCGGGGTGGGTGAGCAGCGCGTAGGTGCCGTTGCCGATGAGGTTGACGGTGGTCTCGAAACCGGCGAACAGCAGGATGAAGGCCATGGCGGCGGCCTCGTTCTCGGTGAGGTGCTCACCGTGGTCGGAGGCGCGGATGAGGCCGGAGATGAGGTCCTCGCCGGGGGTCGGTTCGGCGGGGAGGGCCTCGCGCTTGCGGTGGATGAGCTCGGACAGGTAGCCGCGCATCTTCTTCACCGACCGTGCGACACCGCCGCGCGGTCCGCCGCCGTGCCGGATCATCATCCCGGCCCAGTCGCGGAAGTCGTCCTGGTCCTCCCTGGGGACGCCCAGCAGGTCGCAGATGGCGTAGATGGGGAGGGGGAAGGCGAAGTCGTGGATGAGGTCGGCGGTCCCCCGGGCGGCGAACCGGTCGATGAGCCGGTCGGTCAGCTCCTGGACGCGGGGCGCGAACTCGGCGACGCGGCGGGGGGTGAACGCCTTGCTGACCAGGCGCCGCAGCCGGGTGTGGTCCGGCGGGTCGATGTTCAGCAGATGCGTCATCAGCTCGGCCTTGCGCTCGCCGGGGATGCCGGTCCTGCCCTTGGCGTGCTCGGGCTCGTCGTGGTGTGCGGGGTTCTTCGACAGCCGCTGGTCGGCGAGGGCCTGCTTGGCGTCCGCGTACCGGGTGACCAGCCAGGCCTCCACTCCGCTGGGGAGCGTGGTGCGGTGCACGGGGGCGTGCTCGCGCAGCCAGGCGTAGGCGGGGTAGGGGTCGGTGGCGAACTCCCAGGTGAAGAGCTCGGGGGCCGGTGGGGTGTCGGGGTCGCTGCGGGGTGGGGTGTCGGTGTCGCGGCGGGGCTGGTCGGTCACTCCTCGACGGTAGCCCGGTCCCCGTCGAGGGCTGCGCGGAGGGCGGTGAGCTGCGCGGCGGCGGACGTCGAACCGGCTTCGGCGGAGCGGGCGAGCCAGTGTTCGGCCCGGGCGAGGAGGAGCGGGCCGAGGTCGTGCACGGCACGCTCGTGACCGGCCCCGGCCGCCTTCATGAGGTAGTGGACGGCTTCGTCGTCCTCGCCCCGTCCCAGGAGGTACTCGGCGAAGGGCTGGGCCAGCCTCGGGACGAGCTCCGCGAGTCTCCGGTACCAGAACCGGGCGTCGGTGTCGTCCCCGGCCAGGGCCGCGAGGTCGGCGAGGGACCACACCGCGTACTCGTCGTCCGCCTCCGCCCACTCGCGCAGCGCGGCCCGGCCCGCCCGGACCACCGCGTCGAAGTCGTCCGGGCCGTGCTCCTGGGCCGTCTCGGCGGCGAACGACCACAGGTCGGGTCCCGGGGGCGGCAGCTCGGAGGAGCGCAGGGCGTCCGCGACCAGGGGGCCGCTCGCCCGCCAGGTCCCGGCCTGCTCCCCCCGGACCAGCAGGCCGACGACGCCGAGCCGGGGCCTGGCCGCCCAGTCCAGGTCGGACGCGGGGAAGGACCGTGCCGTCCGTCGCTCGAACTCCGCCAGGGGCACGGCCGCCGTGAGCCCGCAGCGGGCCAGGTCGACGGCGAGGCGCACCAGCAGGTGTCCGCCCGGCTGTGCCCCCGGCCGTCCGGCCCGCCGCCACTCCTCCCACAGCTCCGGGCCCACCGCGAGGAACCGGGTGACGCCGAGGGCGCCCCGGTACCGCCGTGCGTCCGCCAGGCGCGGGTCGGCGGCCCCGGCCAGGCGCGTCAGTTCGGCCGCGCTCCACCGGCACGACAGCCCGGCCGTGGGCGCCCCGCTCAGCACACGGGCGGTCGGCCCGTCCCCGAAGCGGTGGGCGTCGTACGCGTCGTCGCGCATCGTCGCCAGGACGAGGACGCTCTCGTGCACGCACTCCGCCAGCAGGCCCGCCGTCAGTCCCTCGGCGCCGAGGTGGCCTTCGAGGTCGTCCAGCCAGAGGACGTGGTGGCAGGAGCGGTCGCGGCCGCGCAGGGCGGCGGGCAGTCCGCGCAGGTCCGCGCCCGGCTGGGCGATGTGGACGCGCGCCCCGGCGCCGCCGGCGCGGCGCAGTGCCGCCCAGGCGGTCCTCGACTTGCCCGAGAGCGCCTCCCCGGTGACCACGGCCAGTCCGCCGGTGCGCAGCCGGTCCCTGACGATCCGGTCGAGCGCGTCGTCCACGTCACGGCGCACGTACGGCGGCAGCGGCGGCTCCTCGCCGAAGCGACGGGCCGGGCGTATGCCGAGGGTGAGACGGCGGACGGCACGCAGCCGGGGCCAGGTGTCGGCGGGGGCGACGGGGGCGGGCGACGGGGGCGCGTAGGTGTACTGGGTCCCGATCACGGGGGCGTGGAAGGTGGCGTGGCGGAAGTCGACGTGGTCACCCGCGGGACCGGCCGCCCGTCCGGCGGCCCCCTCCTCCTGCTCCGGCTCCATACGGACCCCCCGTGCCGCCCCACAACGGAATCAAGACCCCGCCACCGTACTAATCCTCCACGCCCTCGACCGCACGGATCGCGTCCCGGTAGGTTCGCGCCGCCGCTCTGAGCGCCGCCTCCGGATCCACTCCCTGCGCCTCGGCACGCGCCGCCAGGGCGAGCAGTTCGTAGCCGATCCCCCCGGCGGGCGGCACCGGCACGTCCAGGGCCGCCGACCGCACCCGGGATGCCAGCTTGGCCGCCAGGGCGAGGGCCGGCTGGTGGAGGGGGACGCCGTCGGTGACCGAGTCCCGGCGCTTCTCCACCGCCTTGGTGCGCAGCCAGTGCTCCTTGACCTCCTCGGGGGTGGTCGCAGTGGCGTCACCGAAGACGTGCGGGTGGCGGTGGACGAGTTTGGTGACGATCGTGCCCGCCACGTCGTCGACGGAGAAAGGGGACTCCTCGTCCTCCTCGGCGATGCGGGCGTGGAAGACGACCTGGAGGAGGACGTCGCCCAGTTCCTCGCGGAGTTCGTCGCGGTCGCCGTCCTCGATGGCCTCGACGAGTTCGTACGCCTCCTCGATGCCGTACTTCGCCAGTCCCTTGTGGGTCTGCTGGGAGGACCAGGGGCATTCGGCACGGATGCGGTCCATGACCTGGACGAGGTCGAGGAGGCGGGCGCCGGGGAGGTCGTAGGAGGCGGGGAGCAGCTCCAGCTCCGGCATCGCGACGCGTCCGGAGCCCGCCAGCCGGGCCAGGCCGTCCGTCAGGGCCGGTTCGCCCTCGCCGGCCGCCACGACGACGACCGTGCGGCCGCCGGTGGAGGCGGTGACCAGGTCCTCGGCGGTCGGGGAGACCTCCTCGATCCGTATGCCCGCCTCATGCAGGTACGGCAGCTGGGGATGTGCGGTGTCCGCGCACAGCACGCGGTCGGCCGTGCGCAGCGCCTGCCAGGCGGGCCAGGAGAGCAGGCCGGGGGCGACGCGGTGGCTGGTGGTCAGCAGGACGACCCGGCCGGGGGCGTCGTCCTGCACGGCCTCTGCGGAGCTGCTGGTTGGGTTCACACCCCGAACGTAACCCACGCCGCCGACAGGGCGGCCGGTTGTCCACAGGGGGCCGGGCGGTTGTCCACAGGGAGGGGGTGGGGCTGGAGGGGCTGGAGGGAGGTGGGGCTGGAAAGGGCTGAGCGCGGGCAGGTGCGCGGTAGCCGGGCCGGGCGACCGAAGCGCCGCGGGTGCGGGCCGGTCGCCCCTCCCGGGTCACGTCGTCTGCTGGTTCCCGGCCGCGGTGACCTCCCGCACCCACGGCGTCTTCGCGTCGACGCGGCTGACCTTGCGCGCGTCCCAGTCGCCGTAGCGCGGGTTGAGGTCGACGCCGAGGTCCTGGGACGCCTTGGACAGGGCGCTCCAGAAGGCGGGCTGGCTGGTGTCGGTGCCGAGCGCCGCGGCGAGTTTCTGGGCCTCGAGCTGGAGGCGGAGGTTGTCGTCGAGGCGCTGCGGCGGGATGCCGTACTGCTGGAGCCAGGTCATCTCCAGGCCCTGCGCGCCGCCCGCCTGCTGTTCGAGGCCGGCTCGCATCGCCTGGACCTCCTTGCGGCTGACGGTGACACCGGCGTCCTCGGCGGCGCGGTGCAGGACCCGGTCGAGGACCATGCCGTGCAGGGTGTCGCGGGTGAGGCTGCCGGTCTGGGCGACGGCCTGCGCGTACTGCGCGTCGTCGGTGACCGCGGCGCGCTGGGCCGCGCGCACCTCGTCGACCCGGTTCTCCAGTTGGGAGACGGTGATCCGCTGGCCTCCGACCACGGCCGCCGCGCCGGGGTGCGCGTCGTTGCCGCAGGCGGTGAGGAGGGGGCCGACCGCGACGATCGCGGCGGACAGCAGGAGCGCGGTGCGACGACGGCGGCTGTGCAAGGAAGCCTCCCGAGGAGATTGTGCGACGGTGCACAAAGTCTTGCGGTGATCGATGGTAGGCAGTGGCGCGGCTGTGGCCAACCCATTCGACCAACGATTCACCGCCGCTTACGGCACCGCCGCGCCCGTCCCCGCTCCGCGCGCCCCCGCGCAGGGGTGGCCGGCGGGCTGCGGCGGACGCCGGCTGCCGTGCGGTGGCGTGCCCTACGCTTGCCCTCTGGCAACTTGGGGGGCGGACATGACGATGGGGGCGGCGATGGGTCCGGAGAAGAGGCTGGAGGGCGGCTGGTTCCAGCGGCTCGCCTGGGTGGTCCTGGCGTGGGGCTCGCTGGGCATCCTGGTGTGGGTGCCGTTCCTGTACGTGGCGATCCGGCGCGGCCGGACCTCGGACTGGTTCGCCTTCGCCTCGTTCGCGCTCTACGAGTGCGTGACCCTGCCGTGGCTGGCGACGGACGACAGCACGGACGGGGGCGAGTACGTGGGCCTCGCCATGATCGTGACGATGCTGAACGCGGCGTGGATGCTGCTGTTCGCCGTGTTCGACAAGAAGCTGGCGGGGCCGGCGATGGCGTACGCGGCGGCACCGGCACCGCAGGGGCATCCGTACCAGCAGGGCTACCCCTACGGGCGCTAGACGGGGCGGCGCTCAGGGCGGGGGGCGCGTCCACACGTCGGGCTCCGCGTACACCGCGTAGTCGCCCTCAAGTTCACAGCCGCACCGGCACGAGCGCGCCCGGGACCTCGACGTCGCCCCGGCCGTCGAAGGGCAGTCGCGTCCGGCGGCACCGCTCCTTTGGCGAGGCGGCGGTGAAGCCCTTGGCGCGGGCGTTGGCACGTGCTCGGCCCGTTCAGCCGGTCCCGTCCGGTCCTGTCCGGTCCTGTCCGTTGGACCGGCTCAGTCCGCGTGAAAGCGTTCCGGTGCCTTCGTCGGGTTGCCTCCCGTGGGGAGTTTCTGGTCGGGGCACCCGGAGAGGACCTTCTCCATCGCGGCCTTCTCCGCCGCGGTGACCCACAGTTCGTACTTCTTCTTCACGGCGACCTGCGCCGCGACGTACGTGCACCGGTACGCCTTGTTGGGCGGCAGCCACGTCGCCGTGTCGCCGTCCCCCTTGGAACGGTTGGTGCTCGCGTCGACGGCGAGGAGGTTGAGGGGGTCGTTGGCGAGGGCGATGCGTTTGCTCGCGTCCCAGGACCGGGCGCCCTTCTGCCAGGCGTCGGAGAGGGCGACGACGTGGTCGATGTCGACCTGGCTGCTGCCGCGCCGGTAGGTCACCTCCTGGCCGGAGTACGGGTCCGACTCCAGGACGCCGTAGGACACCTTGCAGGTGCCTCCGGTGAAGCGCACCTCCTCCAGGTCGCGTTTGAGTATGTCGTCGCGGGTGCCGCAGTCGTTGGAGTCCGTGTCCGCCCAGGGGCTGCCGAACTCGTCGCGGTCGTAGCCCGTCTTCGGACCCCGTCCCTTCACCGTCAGCGACTCGGCGGCGGCCAGGGCCGCTCCCCCGCGCGCGGTCGGTCCCGGCCCGGCGGTTCCGGTACCCGTGGTCGCGTCGGTGCAGCCGGCCACCGAACACACCGTCACGACGGCGATCGCCGCCCCACCCCTCAGACGCCTCACCCGCGCCCCTCCCCTTGCCCGACCGTCGGCACCCCGTACCGGGCGGCTTCCCCGGCCGGGATCGCGTACACCGTAGGCGAGGGGGCGCGCGAGGACGGACGGGAGGGCGCCCGGGAGGTACAGACCATCCGGGCTCCAGTAGGCATATGGCCTAAACCGCGCATATCGTCGGTAGTGGGTCAACTCTGGAAGGAACTCCGCATGGGCATCTTCGACAGGTTCAAGAACCAAGGGCGGAACAAGGCCAAGGACATGTCCGACGCCGCGGAGCGGCAGGCCAACGAGAAGACGGGCAACAAGTACGAGTCCCAGATCGACTCGGCACAGCAGCAGGCGCACCGACGGCTCGGCATGGACGAGGACCGGCCCGACCGACCCGAACAGCAGCCCTAGGCTCGCCGGACCGGTGGGCCGAGGTCGGCGGGCCGGCCCGGCGCGCCGGCCTTTTCCTTCGCCCCTCGCCCCCCTCGGCGCCGCTGCCCCACCGGGCCCTCGCCCTCAGGACAGCCCCCGGCGTCGGTCACAGCGTGCCGGTCACGCCTTGCCCTATCCCCAGCGTCGACTCCGAGGGGAGCAGTCCCGAGGCGAGGACCGCGACCCAGTAGTCACCGAGGAGCACGGCGAGCCGCTCGGTGTCCTGCGCTCCGAGGGCCTGCCACGGCGTGAGGGCGAGCCGGTCGGTGTCCTGCTCGACGCGTCGGCGCAGGTCCCGGCCCGCCTCGGTGGCGACTCCGTCGGCGTCGACCAGTCCCCGCGCCCGCAGGCGCTCCCGGGCCGCCGTCCATTCCTCCGCCGTCCAGCCGCGGCCGGCGAACCGCTCCACGGACACGGCGCCTGTCGCGGCGAACGACACCAGCGCCTCGACGGGGTCGAGTTCCGCGGTCAGCAGAGCGGCCAGATGGCCGTCGCCACGGTGTTCGCGCAGGATCGTCGCCGCCTGCCACAGCTGGAGGTGGGGCTCGGCGGGCCACACCAGCGCGGCGTTGGCGGCGGCGAGGGGGCGTCCCGCCAGGTCGGCCGCTTCGGCGGCACGCCGGGCCAGGGCGGAGGCCTCCGTCAGCCCGGGGTCGGCGAGGCGCTCGCCGAAGAGGCCGCGGTAGGTCCGGTCGATCCCGCGCAGCCGCGCCGCCAGGACCGCTTCCGGAGAGGCGGTCCGCCAGGCGTCGTCGGTGTAGCGGGCGACCATGCCCGGCTGGAAGCTGTAGAAGGCGGAGGCCACCGCCCTGCTGCCGACCGGCCCCATCGGCGCGGCGCGCAGCGGGAAGTAGCTCGCCCACCGGTTCTCGGCGGAGTAGCCGAGCGCCTCGGCCTCCCCGAGGACTTCCGGCGCGAAGTACAGCACCGCATGCAGAGGCTCCAGCAGGTGCCAGAGGCGGCGCACCTGATCCGCTCGAACCGCCGGCGCCCGAACCACCGGCTCCCCGGTCACCTCGCGACCCGCCTCCGGCTCCCCCGCCGCCCGGGAATCCACCCGGCTCATCATGCTTTCGGACATGACAACTCCCCGTCGTCCCGCTCGACTTCCGCCACAACTTGACACTGCCAAGATTGCCGGGCCGCCGCGAACTTGTCAATGCCTAGATGCGGCGTACGCTGCTGTCCATGAACGACCGCCCGTATCACCACGGCGACCTGCGCCGTGCCGTCCTCACCGCCGCGCTCGACGTGATCGCCGCCGACGGCCCCTCCGGTCTGAGCCTGCGCGACCTCGCCCGGCGTGCAGGCGTCTCGCACGCGGCGCCGGCCCACCACTTCAAGGACCGCACCGGACTGCTGACGGCGATCGCCGCCGAGGGGTTCGGTCTGCTGGCGGCCACCGTCAACGAGGCCACCGACCTGAAGGACGCGGGCGTGCGCTACGTCCGCTTCGCCCGCGAGCACCCCGCGCACTTCCAGGTGATGTTCGCCCCCGGCCTCCTGCGCACCGACGACCTGGAGCTCACCACGGCGCGCGCCCTGGCCACCGACGCCCTGCGCACGGCCGTGGCCGGGGTCCGCCCCGAGGAACAGGGCGACGACGCCCGCCTCGCCGGTGTCGCCGCCTGGTCACTGGCCCACGGCTTCGCGACCCTGCTCCAGAGCAGCAACCTCGACGGGGCGATCGGCGGCCGGGACCCCGAGGAGGTCTTCCGAACGCTGTCGGGCCTGCTGTTCCGGCAGGGCTAGGACCTGTCGTTCGGTCGCCGGTTCCCCCACGCCCGGCTGCGCCGCCCGGGACAGCCGGCCCCCCTACGACCCCAGCACCGTCGTCAGGAACTCCCCGACCCACCCGAGCAGTTCCCGCCCGACCAACGGCTTGCCGCCGACCTTCGCGGTCTTCGGGCGGGGCACGAGGACCTGGTGGGCGGCGGACTTGATGACGCTGCCGGGGTAGAGCCGCTTCAGCCGCAGCTCCTGCGACTCCCGCAGCTCCACGGGCGCGAAGCGGATGTTGGTGCCCTGGAGGACGATCTCCCCGGCCTCGCACGCCCGCGCCAGCATCCGCAGGCCGGCCACCAGCAGCAGGTTCTCCACCGGCTCGGGCAGCTTGCCGTAGCGGTCGACGAGTTCCTCGCGTACGGCCTTGATGTCCTCCTCCGTGGTGGCGGAGGCGATGGCACGGTAGGCCTGGAGGCGCAGGCGCTCGCCGGGCGCGTAGTCGTGCGGGACGTGCGCGTCGACGGGCAGCTCGATCTTGACCTCGAGCGGCGGCTCCTCCTCGACGCCGCCGGTCTCCAGCTGCCGCCGGTAGTCCGCGACGGCCTCGCCGACCATGCGGACGTACAGGTCGAAGCCGACGCCCGCGATGTGGCCGGACTGCTCGCCGCCCAGCAGGTTGCCCGCGCCGCGGATCTCCAGGTCCTTCATCGCCACGTACATGCCCGCGCCCATCTCGGTGTGCTGGGCGATGGTGGCCAGACGCTCGTGGGCGGTCTCCGTCAGGGGCTTCTCCGGCGGGTAGAGGAAGTACGCGTAGCCGCGCTCCCGGCCCCGGCCGACCCGGCCGCGCAGCTGGTGCAGCTGGGACAGGCCGAAGGTGTCGCCGCGCTCGACGATCAACGTGTTGGCGTTGGAGATGTCGATGCCGGACTCGACGATCGTCGTCGAGACGAGCACGTCGAACCGCTTCTCCCAGAAGTCGACGACGACCTTCTCCAGCGCCGCCTCCGACATCTGGCCGTGCGCGGTGGCGATGCGCGCCTCGGGGACGAACTCGCGCAGACGGGCGGCCGCGCGGTCGATGGACTCGACCCGGTTGTGGATGTAGAAGACCTGGCCCTCGCGCAGCAGTTCGCGGCGGATGGCGGCGCCGATCTGCTTCTCCTCGTACGGGCCGACGAAGGTGAGCACCGGGTGGCGCTCCTCCGGGGGTGTGGTGATCGTCGACATCTCGCGGATGCCCGTCACCGCCATCTCCAGGGTGCGCGGGATGGGCGTGGCGGACATCGTCAGGACGTCGACGTTGGCCCGCAGCTTCTTCAGCTGCTCCTTGTGCTCGACGCCGAAGCGCTGCTCCTCGTCGACGATGACCAGGCCCAGGTCCTTGAACTTGGTCTCCGAGGAGAACAGGCGGTGGGTGCCGATGACGATGTCCACGGAACCCTCGCGCAGCCCCTCCAGGACCGCCTTCGCCTCCGTGTCGGTCTGGAAGCGGGACAGGGCCCGCACGTTCACCGGGAACTGCGCGTACCGGTCGCTGAACGTGCCGAAGTGCTGCTGCACCAGCAGCGTGGTGGGCACCAGCACCGCCACCTGCTTGCCGTCCTGGACGGCCTTGAAGGCGGCGCGGACCGCGATCTCCGTCTTGCCGTAGCCGACGTCGCCGCAGATCAGCCGGTCCATCGGGACCGACTTCTCCATGTCGTCCTTGACCTCGGCGATGGTGGTGAGCTGGTCGGGCGTCTCCGCATAGGGGAAGGCGTCCTCCAGCTCGCGCTGCCAGGGCGTGTCCGTGCCGAAGGCGTGCCCGGGAGCCGCCATCCGCGCGCTGTACAGCTTGATGAGGTCGGCCGCGATCTCCTTGACGGCCTTCTTCGCGCGCGCCTTGGTCTTCGTCCAGTCGGCGCCGCCCAGGCGGTGCAGGGTGGGTGCCTCGCCGCCGACGTACTTGGTGATCTGTTCCAGCTGGTCGGTGGGGATGTAGAGGCGGTCGCCGGGCTGGCCGCGCTTGGCGGGCGCGTACTCCACGACCAGGTACTCGCGGGTGGCGCCCTGCACGGTGCGCTGCACCATCTCGATGTAACGGCCCACGCCGTGCTGCTCGTGGACGATGTGGTCGCCCGCCTCCAGGGTGAGCGGGTCGATGGTCTTCCTACGGCGCGCGGGCATGCGCGCGCCGTCCTTGCCGGCCGCCTTCTGGCCCGACAGGTCGGTCTCCGTCAGGACGGCGAGCCGGAGCACCGGGTCGACGAAGCCGTAGTCGATGCAGCCGCAGGAGACGTGGACGAGGGACGGGGACAGCTCGGTGAGGTCGGTGTCCAGGCGGGCCGCGACGCCCTCGCCGCCGAGCACCTCGACGGTGCGGGCCGCCGGGCCGTGGCCCTCGGTGACGAAGACGACGCGCCAGCCGTCGGCCAGCCAGCCCTTGGTGTCGGCGAGCGCCTTCGCCGTGTCGCCGCGGTAGGTCTCCGGGGCGTGCATGCCGAGCTGGAGGGTGTCCGCCTCCAGTTCCAGGTCGGCGGCGAACGGCGACACCGACCACCACATCATGTCCAGCTCGCGCGCGCGGTCGCGCACGTCCGCGATGGACCACAGGGAGGCCGCGCCGACGTCGATGGGCGCCTCGCCGCCGCCCGCGGTGGCGGCCCAGGACGCCTGGAGGAACTCCTGCGAGGTGGCGACGAGATCGGCGGCACGCGTGCGGACCCGCTCCGGGTCGCACACGACGGCCATGGCGCCCTTGGGCAGCACGTCGAGCAGCAGCTCCATGTCGTCGACCAGGACCGGGGCCAGGGACTCCATGCCCTCGACCGCGATCCCCTCGGCGATCCTGCCGAGCAGCTCGCCCAGCTCGGGGTGCTGTTCGGCGAGGGCACGCGCGCGCGTGCGGACGTCGTCGGTGAGGAGCAGTTCCCGGCAGGGCGGGGCCCACAGGCCGTGGGGGGCGACTTCGAGCGACCGCTGGTCGGCGACCTTGAAGTAGCGGATCTCCTCGACGTCGTCGCCCCAGAACTCGATGCGCAGGGGGTGTTCCTCGGTGGGCGGGAACACGTCCAGGATGCCGCCGCGCACGGCGAACTCGCCGCGCTTCTCGACCAGCTCCACGCGCGCGTACGCGGCGGCGGCGAGGGCTTCGACGACCTCGTTCAGGTCGGCGGTCCCGCCGCTCCTGAGCGCGACGGGCTCCAGGTCGCCGAGGCCTTTGACCTGGGGCTGGAGCACCGAGCGGACGGGGGCCACGACGACGGAGACCGGGCCGGTCTCGGGGTCGTCGGCGCTGGGGTGGGACAGGCGGCGCAGAACGGCGAGGCGGCGGCCGACGGTGTCGCTGCGGGGGCTGAGGCGCTCGTGCGGGAGGGTCTCCCAGGAGGGGTACTCCACGACGCCGTCCGGGGGCAGCAGTGAGCGCAGCGCCGCGGCCAGGTCCTCGGCCTCGCGGCCGGTCGCCGTCACCGCCAGGACGGGGCGGCCGGTCTCGCGGGCCAGGGCGGCGATCGCGAAGGGGCGGGCCGCCGGGGGGCCGACCAGGTCGACGTGCATGCGGTTGCCGTCGGCGGCGGCCGGGATCGCTTCCGCGAGGGCGGTGTCCTTGACTACGGCGTCGAGCAGACCGTGCAGGCTCATGGAGGGCTTTCCGTCCGAGGGACCGGGCGCCGGGTGCGCCGGTCCGGGGTGGGCAACGCGAAGGGCCCGACGCGTGTCACGGGCCGGGGGTGTCCAGAGTACGACGGGGCGGGGCGGTGTGCTGGGGGCTGTGGATGACACGGGGGCTGTGGACGACTCGGGGCGGTGGCGGGGGCGGATTTTCCTCGCCCCCGCCGCCCCTTCCCGTCCCGTCCGTCCTCAGGGGGCTCCGCCCCCTGAAACCCCCGATCGGCCCTGAACGGGCCTCGTCCTCAAACGCCGGACGGGCTGGGTCTACGCCCGGGACGGGCGGGGGCGATGCCCCGGAGAGGCTGGGGTGACGCCCCGGAGGGGAATGGGGTGAAGTCCCGGAGGGAGCTGGGGTGACGCCCCGGAGGGAGCTGGGGTGACGCCCCGGAGGGAGCTGGGGTGACGCCCCGGAAGGGCGGGGGCGGCGCCCCGGAAGGGCGGGGGCGATACCCCGGAAGGGCGGGGGCGATACCCCGGAAGGGCGGGGCGGCGCCTAGACGCGTGGAGCCGGCGCCGAAAAGCCCCCGTGGCTCTTCGGCGCCGGCTCTCCCGTCGCGGCGGGGGGCTAGTCCGTCGCGATCGCGTTCAGGACGTTCATGCGGCCTGCCCGGAAGGCGGGGATCAGGGCCGCGAAGAGGCCCACGAAGGCCGAGGCGACGAACACGCCGATGATCGTCGGCCAGGGGATGTCGAGGACGGTCAGGCCCTCCAGGGCGAGGAGCTGCTGGGCGGTGGCGCCCCAGCCCATGCCCAGGCCGAGGCCGAGGAGGGCACCGAAGAGGGCGATGACGACCGACTCCATGCGGATCATCCTGCGCAGCTGCCGCCTCGACAGGCCGATCGCCCGCATCAGGCCGATCTCCCGGGTGCGTTCCACCACCGACAGGGCCAGGGTGTTCACCACGCCGAGGACGGCCACGATGATCGCCAGGGCCAGCAGGCCGTAGATCAGGTTCAGCATCTGGCCGATCTGGTCCTTCAGCGCCTCCTTGTAGTCGGTCTGGTCGCGGACGATGTACTGCGGGTAGTCGTGCAGCGCGGACTTCAGGGACGCGTACGCCGCGTCCTGGCGCCCTTCCTCCGCCGTGGCGAAGACCAGCGCGTCGAGCGGCATCCGGTCGGCGGGCACGTACTCGGCGACCGTCGCGACGGAGGCGTACATGGCGCCCTTGTCGATGACGACCTCGTCGCTGGTGATCGCGCGGACCGTCAGCGTCGCCGTCGTCCCGTCCTTGAAGTCGACCTTCACGGGGGAGCCGACCTTCAGGCCGTGTTCCTCGGCGAAGCCCTCGAAGACGGACATCGAGTCGGCCCGGTAGGCGTCGGCGAGGTCGCCGGCCACCGTCTCGGTGCGCACGTCCTGTGCGTAGGACGGGTCCGCGGCGTTGATCGTCTCGCCCTTGGAGGTCGTGCCGTCGGGGGTGGTCAGGTCGGCGTCGAGGAGCTTGTACTCGGTGACCCGCTCCAGGCCCGGCGTGGACTTCACGGCCCGGACCGCCTGCGGGGTGATCAGCTGGCCGCTGTCGCTCTGCACGATGAAGTCGGTGCCGACGGACTTGTCGAGCTGGTCGGTGGCCGAGGCGACCATGGAGGAGCCGACCACCGACAGGCAGGCGACCAGTGCGAGACCGATCATCAGGGCGGCGCCGGTGGCGCCGGTGCGGCGCGGGTTGCGCAGGGCGTTGCGTTCCGCCATCCGGCCGACGGGGCCGAAGGCGCGCAGCAGGACGGCCCCCAGGACGCGGACCACGCCACCGGCGAGCAGCGGGCCGATCACCACGAAGCCGATCAGGGTCAGCACCACGCCCAGCCCGAGCCAGAGGGAGCCCTCGCCCGCCTCGTCGGCGGCGGTGGCCAGGTACAGGCCGTAGACGCCGGCGCCGGTGAGCAGCACTCCGAGGACGGCGCGTACGACGCCGGCCTTGGCGTCGGCCGGGGCGCCCGCGTCGCGCAGGGCGGCCATCGGGGAGACCTTGCCGGCGCGGCGGGCGGGCAGGTAGGCGGCGAGGACGGTGACGACCACGCCGAGGACCATGCCGATCACCGGGGTCGTCCAGGCCACCGTCAGGTCGTCGGTCGACAGGTTCATGCCGGTCATGCCCATGAGCTTCATCAGGCCGACGGCGATGCCGACGCCCGCGCCGACACCGAGGACCGAGCCGGCGACTCCGAGCAGCAGTGCCTCGGCGAGCACCGAGCGGTTGACCTGCCGGCGGCTGGAGCCGATGGCCCGCATCAGGCCGATCTCGCGGGTGCGCTGCGCGACGAGCATCGAGAAGGTGTTGATGATCAGGAAGATGCCGACGAGGAAGGCGATCCCGGCGAAGCCGAGCATCGCGTACTTCATCACGTTCAGGAAGTCGCCGACGTTCTGCTGGTTGGCGTCGGAGGTCTCCTTGGCGGTCTGCACCTTGTAGCCGCCGCCGAGGGCGGCCGTGACGTTCTTCTTCAGCTGCGCGTCGCTCACCCCGGCCGCGGCCGTGACGTTGATGTTCGTGTAGACGTCCGACGCGCCGACCAGGGTCTTCTGCGCGGTCTCCAAGTCCAGGTAGAACATCGCCGCGCCGGGGTTGGTGACCTGGAAGGCGGCGATGCCGGAGATCTTCGCGGTGTGCGTGCCGACCGCGCTGATCACGCCGATCTCGTCGCCGAGCTCCAGGCCGTGCTTGTCGGCGGTGTCCGCGTCGACCATGATCTGGTCGGCCGTCGTGGGCGCCGCACCGTCGGTGATCTCCATGGTGCGGGCGTCGTTGCCGTTCCAGCTGCCGACGATGGTGGGGCCGCCGCTGGTGGGCGACAGGCTGTCCTTGTCGGCGTCGACGACCGTCACGGACGTCGAGAAGACGGTCCCCTCCGCGGACTTCACGCCCTGGGCCGTGCGGACCTCGCCGAGCGCGCCGGCCGGTACGACCGGCGGCCTGCCGTTGCCGGCGGTGGTCTCGCCGGTGTCCGAGGCGTCCTTCGCGCTGACCGTGACGTCGGAGGAGGTGGCCGCGAACAGCTTGTCGAAGGTGGTGTTCATCGTGTCGGTGAAGACCAGCGTCCCGCAGACGAAGGCCACCGACAGCAGGACCGCCACGGCCGACAGGGCCATGCGTCCCTTGTGCGCGAGGAAGTTGCGCATCGACGTCTTCAGGACGGTCATGACGTACGCCCCCGCGCGTCGAAGTCCTTCATACGGTCCAAGACCTGGTCGGCGGTCGGCTGGTGCATCTCGTCGACGATCCGGCCGTCGGCCAGGTACAGCACGCGGTCGGCGTACGAGGCCGCCACCGGGTCGTGGGTGACCATCACGATGGTCTGGCCCAGCTCGTCGACGGAGCGGCGCAGGAAGCCCAGGACCTCGGCGCCCGCGCGCGAGTCGAGGTTTCCGGTGGGCTCGTCACCGAAGATGATCTCGGGGCGGGCGGCGAGGGCGCGCGCCACGGCCACCCGCTGCTGCTGGCCGCCGGAGAGCTGGGTGGGGCGGTGCTTGAGCCGGCCGGCGAGCCCGACGGTCTCCACGACCCGGTCCAGCCAGGCCCGGTCGGGCTTGCGGCCGGCGATGTCCATCGGGAGGGTGATGTTCTCTATCGCGTTCAGCGTCGGCAGCAGGTTGAACGCCTGGAAGATGAAGCCGATCCGGTCCCGGCGCAGCTGGGTGAGCTTCTTGTCCTTCAGGCCGGTGATCTCGGTCTCGTCCAGGAAGATCTGACCTGCCGTCACGGTGTCGAGTCCGGCGAGGCAGTGCATCAGCGTGGACTTGCCGGACCCCGAGGGGCCCATGATCGCGGTGAAGCGGCCGCGGGCGATGTCCACGTCGACGTGGTCCAGGGCGACGACCCGGGTCTCCCCGGAGCCGTACGCCTTGACGACCTGCCGCGCCCGCGCGGCAACGGCCGTACGCCCTCCAGTGCCCCCGTGCCTGGGAATGGTCACAGCCGATGTCACGGTATGTCTCCTATGTCGGTCACTTATCGGGACGCACCGGTGCCTTGGCAGTGCGGTCCTGCCCCCGTCGGCGGGTCCTGCCGGTGCGGTCTTGCCGGGTACGTCAATGAGTCTGTCGGTGCGGACGGGCCCGGCGCGCTGGTGCTCGGGCCCGTCTTCCCGGGGGGTTAACCCCACCCCGACAGCTGAGGACGGCCGCCCCCCGCGGCGTGGAACCAGGTTAGGGACGGGCCGTGGCCCTTCTCGTCCTCCGGCGGAACGACCGCTCCCCGAGCCCTGGTACGGAGGTACCCCTAGGGGGAGTCCACCGCAGGGCGGACTCCCCCTCCGGGCCGGCTCCCCCTTCGGGCCCACCCGAGGCTCCACCCTCCCGCCGCGTCAGGGTCGAGTGGGAAGCTGTGGCGGACGGATGGCTGCAAGGGACACGGACGTCCCGCGGGGGCCCGCACACCACGGCCGGGCCCGGACGGGACGCACAGGGGAGGGCATTTCCGGTGGGCGACACGAGACCCGCGACACGGCACACGGCCCAGCGCACGGCCACCGGACGACGAGGAGCGGTCGTCGCCGCGCTGATGCTCTCCATGGCGCTCGCCGCCCTCGACTCGACCATCGTCTCCACCGCGGTCCCGCAGATCGTCGGCGACCTCGGCGGGTTCTCCGTCTTCTCCTGGCTGTTCTCCGGCTATCTGCTCGCCGTCACCGTCACGCTGCCCGTCTACGGCAAGCTCTCCGACACCTTCGGCCGCAAGCCGGTCCTGGTGGCCGGCACCGTGCTGTTCCTGCTGGGCTCACTGCTGTGCGCGCTCGCCTGGAACATGGGCGCGCTGATCGCGTTCCGTGTCGTACAGGGTCTGGGCGGCGGAGCGCTCCAGGGCACCGTGCAGACACTCGCCGCCGACCTGTACCCGCTGGAGGAACGCCCGAAGATCCAGTCCAAGCTGTCGACGGTGTGGGCGGTGTCCGCGGTCGCCGGGCCGGGTGTGGGCGGTCTGCTGGCGGCGTACGCCGACTGGCGGTGGATCTTCCTGGTCAACCTGCCCGTCGGCGCGGTGGCGTTGTGGCTGATCGTGCGTCATCTCCATGAGCCGCGCCGAGAGTCCCCCGCACGCGCGCGTGCCGACGCCGGCCCGGGAGAGACGCCTCGCGCGCGTGCCGGCGCCGGCCCGGAAGGGACGCCTCGCGCGCGTGCCGACGTCGACTGGGCGGGCGCGCTGACGGTGTTCGCGTGCGGGGGTGTGCTGCTGACCGCGCTGGTGCAGGGCGGGGTGGCCTGGCCGTGGCTGTCGGCGCCGTCGCTCGCCCTGTTCGCCGCGGGCCTCGCCCTGGCCGGGCTGGTCGTGGTCGTCGAACGCCGTGCCGCGCAGCCGATCATCCCCGGCTGGGTCTGGCGCCGCCGTACGATCGCGGCGGTCAACCTCGCGCTGGGCGCGCTGGGTCTGCTGATGGTGGCGCCCACGGTGTTCCTGCCCACGTACGCCCAGTCGGTGCTGGAGCTGGATCCGGTGTCCGCCGGGTTCGTGCTGTCGGTGTGGACGCTGAGCTGGCCGGTGTCGGCCGCGCTGAGCCAGCACGTGTACCGGCGCATCGGCTTCCGCGACACCGCCCTGCTCGGCATCGGCGCGGCCGCGTTGGTGCTGCTGGCGTTCCCCTTCCTGCCGTATCCGGGCGAGGCCTGGCAGCCGACGGTGCTGATGCTGCTGCTGGGTGCCGCGCTGGGTCTGTTCCAGCTGCCGTTGATCGTCGGTGTGCAGTCGACGGTCGGCTGGTCGGAGCGGGGCACCACGACCGCGTCGGTGCTGTTCTGCCGCCAGACGGGCCAGACGGTCGGCGCGGCCGTGTTCGGCGCCGTCGCCAACGGTGTCCTGGCGGCTCGCCTGGGCGGCGCGGGCGACCTGGACTCCGTCACGGGCGCCCTGGCCTCCGGACCGGCGCGGGAAGCCACCCGGCGCGCCGTCGCGGACGCCGTGCACGCCGTCTACCTGGGCGCCTCCTGCGCCGCCGCCGTCGCCTTCGCCGTCCTGCTGCTGGTGGCACCGCGCCGCTTCCCGGTGCTCACCCGTCAGGGCGACTGAGAACCCCACGGCGGTGCGGACGCGCGGGCCGGGGAGCAGCGGCGGGGGCGGGCCGCCGGGATGCCGGTCCCCCGTCCCCACGCCGACCTACAGGCCACCCCCGACCCGAGCCACCTCAAGGGTTAACGCGGGTAACACCGCAGGTCGGCAATGGTTGGACACAGCAAGCGCATACCGACCGCTCAGTTTGCCGAAACCCTCGCACAACCGCGTACTCCCGGGTAACGTGCGTGCCCCCTCACCTCCGCCCCCACCTCCCTGCGGTCCGCCGCCCCGGATCCGAGCCACGCAAGGAGACACGGGATGACCCATGACGCGTCCCCGCCGCCTCACCTGACGTACCCCTGGCAGCCACCACCGCCCGCCCCCGAGCCCGCCCGCCGGCCACCCGCCCGCCACACACCGCTCGGCCACCACAGCGACCTGCGGAAACTGCGCACCGCCTACCGCCGGCAGCGGCGCATCGCCACCCTCACCGCGCTCGGCTACTTCGTCCCCTTCCTCCTCCTGTCCGCCTTCGCGCCCTCCCTGACGACCACCAGGGTCGCCGGCCTCCCCGCCGGCCTGTTGCTCGCCCTGCTCCAGCTCCCCGTCACCTGGCTGGCGATCGCCGTGTACGAGCACACCGCCCGCCGCCGCGTCGACCCGCTCGCCGACCGCATCCGCCGGCAGTCCGAGCTCGACGCCAAGCGCGCGGCCCGGCACGAGAGGGCGACAGGATGACCCGGGCCGACGGGGGCCGGTCCGCCGCCGGCACCTTCGCCGAACTCGGCGGCGACACGCAGACCATGTCCCTCGTGGCGTTCACCGCGGTCGTCTCCGTCACGCTGCTGCTGTGCGTGCTGACGGGCCCCGACCGGGACGACCTCGACGAGTTCTACACCGGCTACCGCTCCCTGTCCCCCCTGCGCAACGGCCTGGCCGTCGCCGGCGACTACATCTCCGCCGCCACCGTCCTCGGCACCGGCGGCGTGATCGCCCTGTACGGCTACGACGGCGTCGTCCTCGCCCTGAGCACGGCCCTGTCGCTGATGCTGCTGATGTTCCTGCTCGCCGAACCCCTGCGCAACGCGGGCCGGTTCACCATGGGGGACGCCCTCGCCCGGCGCATGCCGGGCCGCGCGGTGCGCATCACCGCGTGCGCGGTGACGATCGTCGCGCTCCTGCCGATGATGCTGGTGCAGCTCGCGGGCACCGGCCAGCTCCTCGCGTTCCTCCTCGGCTTCTCCGGCGACTCGCTGAAGACGGCCTGCATGATCGTCATGGGCGTGCTGATGATCAGTTACGCGGCGATCGGCGGCATGAAGGGCACGGCCCTCATCCAGATCATGAAGATCGTCATGCTGCTCGGCTCCGGCGCCGTCGTCGCCGTCCTGGTCCTGCACCGCTTCGACTGGAACCCCGGCGCCCTCGTCGACGCGGCCGCCGCGGGCAGCGGGATCGGCGACGCGTTCCTCCGCTCGGGCCTGCAGTTCTCCTCCGGGCCGCAGCCCGGCCTCGACATGATCAGCTCCCAGCTCGCGGTGGTGCTCGGCGGCGCGTGCCTGCCGCACATCACCATGCGCATGAACACCGCCTCCTCCGCGCGCCAGGTGCGCCGCTCGATGTCCTGGGCGGTGTCCGGCGTGGCCCTGTTCGTGCTCGTCATCACGGTCGTCGGGTTCGGGGCGACGGCCCTGGTGGGCCGCGCGGCGATCGCCCAGGCGGACCCGCAGGGCAACACCGCCTATCTGCTGGGCTCCCGGGCCGCCTTCGGACAGGCGCCGTCCACGGCGGAGACACTGCTGTTCACCACCGTGACCACGGCGATCTTCCTCACCGTCCTCGCCTCGGTCGCCGGCATGATCCTCGCCTGCGCCAACTCCCTCGCCCACGACGTCCTCGCGGCACGCGCGCGGGAGACGTCCCCTCGCCGCGAGATGCTGCTGGCCCGCCTGTCCGCCCTGGCCGTCGGCGTCCCGACGATCCTGCTGGCCGCCCAGGTCCAGCACCGCAGTCTGCAGCCGCTGGTCACCCTGTCGTTCTGCCTCGGCGCCTCGGCCCTGGCCCCCGCCCTGGTCTACAGCCTCTTCTGGCGCCGCTACACCCGGACGGGCCTGCTGAGCACCCTCATCGGGGGCACCCTGTCGGTCCTGCTGATCATGCCCGGCACCAACCTGGTCTCCGGCTCCCCGACCGCCGCCTTCCCGGACGCCGACTTCAACTGGTTCCCGTTCACCACCACCGGCCTCGTCACCATCCCCCTCGGCTTCGCCCTCGGCTGGCTGGGGACGGTCACCTCGGGCCGCCGCAAGGCGGAGGAGCAGCGGCGCCGGTACGAGGCGGTGGAGGGGTGGATCCTGGCCGGGGCGGTGCGGAGGGAAGGCTGAGGAGAGAGCGAGCCTAGGGGGCGGAAGCCGGGGAGACAGGAGGGCGGGCGGAGGCCGGGAGGGCGGGAGGGCAACCGCCCGTGAGGCAGAAGGCCGGGAAACCGACCGCCCAGGAGACAGGAGCCGGGAGCCTGGCCTGAGCCAGAACCCGGGAGCCGGAAGCCGGACCAGAGCCAGGAGCCAGGACCCGGGAGCCGAGGGCCGGAACCCGGACCAGAGCCAGGACCGGGAGCCGGGAGCCGAGAGCCGGAACCCGGACCAGAGCCAGGACCGGGAGCCGGGAGCCAGGACCCGGGAGCCGGGAGCCGCCGGGAGCCGGGAGCCGGGAGCCGGGAGGGAACGGCCCGGCTACTCGACCACGCGCCCCGTGAGCGCGCTCAGGTTGTTGCGCACGGAGTCCATGTGCGCCTGCACGTGGTCCCACCGCTCGCCGTGCTCGCGCAGCACCCGTTCCGTCTCGCGCGCGATGCGATCCTTGCGCACACGCGCCTCGGCGAGGATCTCGGCGGCACGCGCGCGTGCCTCCTCCTGGCGCCGCCGGGACGCCTCCTCCGCCTCGGCGAACTCCCGCTCCGCCTCGGCCAGGGCCTCCTCGGCACGGGCCACCGACCGGGCGTGCTGAGCGTCGAAGGCAGCGGCCCGTTCGGCCTCCTCGCGCTCCACCGCCTCCATCCGCTCGGCGTGCGCCATCTTCGGTTCGACGAGCAGACCGGCGGTGCGCTGCCGCACATCGCGCAGCCCCGTGAGCGCCTCGCCGCGGAACTCCTTCACCTTCTTCCGGGCGGCGACCCGGATGCCGTGCGCCTCGGCGCGCGCGGCGATCAGCCGCAGACGCGCCTGCTCCTTGGCCTCCGTGCGCAGCTCCTCCGCCTCCTCCCGCGCCGACCTGCGCACGGCAGCGGCGCGCGCCTCGGCCTGCGCGACCTGCTCTGCGGCTTCACGCCGGGCCTGTTCCCGCACGCCCGACGCCTCCTCCTGCACGAGCTGGAAGAGGCGCCGGGCACGCTCCCCGAGGCTGTCGTACGTCTGCGGCGCGAGCTGCGGCACGGTCTCGCGCAGCCGCTCGACCTCCACCGTCATCTCCTTGACGAGGACGGTGAGCCGGGCGACCCGCTCCCAGGCGGCATCGCGTTCGGCGGAGAGCGCGGCGGTGTACGTGTCGACCTCTTTGGGCCGGTAGCCGCGCCCGAGAACAGTCACGAACCCGGGCGTTGACACTTTGGCGCTGCTCATCCTGTAGCCCCTCTCCACCAAAAAGACGCGAAATGATGATTTCCCGCATATCTTGATGGATCGGGCTTAAGTGTTCATAACGCGACACTCCGGGCGCGGGCTACAGGCAGCGCCGGACACGAAAGGGCCGGGCCCGGTCGTACGACCGGGCCCGGCCCTCCTCCTGCACGCGTCAGCGGGGCGTACGCCTCACAGCAGCCCGTCCCACATCTGCTCCAGCAGCACCGACCACCAGCTCTCCGGCGAACCGAGCGCCGCCGGATCCAGCGCGGCCAACTGGGCCTGGAAGTCGACGGTCCAACGGCCCGCCTGCTCCTGGTTCAGACCGAACCGCAGCCGCCACATCCGCCCGAGCAGCGCGAGGCAGCGCGCGAACTCCGGCAGCCCCGTGTTCACGAACTGCGGCGGCACCGGCGCCCCGCCCGGCCCCGCCTCCACCGGCACGGCGACGATGTTCGCCGTCCCGTACTGCACACAGATCGCCTTGCCGAAGTCACTGCCCATGACGAGGTACGAACCCGCGTCCGACGCCGGCTGCACACCCCGCTCCGCAGCCAGCTCCGCCAGCGTCGGCACCGGCCGTCCCGGCTGGGCCTGCGCCCAGAAGAACGGACCCATGTCCATCGGCAGCCCCGCCACCACCAGCGTGTGCGCCACGACCGGCGGCACCCCCTGCCGGGACACCGCCGCCTGCTCGAACCGGAACACCCCCGGCCCGAACGCCGCCCCCAGCTCCTGCGCCACCGCCTCCGGCGGAATCGGCGGCGCCGGCTGCACCGGCGGCAACGGCGCCCGCACCGGCGCTGGGCGCGCGGGACCGTCGGCCACCTGGTGCAACTCGCCCTGATGGGCCAGCAACTGCTGCATCCCCTGCTGCCGGCTCGCGTGATCCGCCCCGTAGGGGGCGATGCTCGTGATGCGCGCCTGCGGCCACTGCTCCCGGATCATCCGCGCGCAGTACGCCCCCGGCAGCTCGCACGACTCCAGCTCGGTGTGCAGCTCCAGCACCTGGTCCGGCGGCACGTTCATCGCCCGCAGCTCGTGGAAGATCTGCCACTCCGGATGCGGCGTCCCCGGCGCCGAACGCCGGATCAGCTGCTGCTCCGACCCGTCCTGCGCGCGGTAGCGCAGCACGGCCTGGTAACCGGGGCCGACCGTCGGCTGCCCCTGCTGCGGATACCCGTACGCCGGCGGCTGCCCCGGCACCGGCACACCCGGCGGAGGCATCGCGCCGGGCGGAGGCACGGCCCCCGGCGGCGGCATGGCACCCGGAGGCATCGGCTGCGGGGCGCCCGGAGGCATCCCCGGGGCGCCCGGCGCACCCGGAACGCCGGGAGCGTACGGAGCACGCGGCGGCGGGGGCACGCCCGGACCGCCCGACGGGGGCGCGGCCAGCATCGTCTCCGCATGGTGAACGGCACCCCGCGCGCCCCCCGAGGAGCCGGGCCCGCCCGGGGCACCAGGCATACCGGGGGCACCCGCAGCACCCTGGACGCCAGGCGCGTTGGGTCCGCCCGGAGTCCCAGGACCACCCGGAGCGCCAGGTGCGCCAGGTGCACCGGGAGCGCCCGGCGCACCGGGAGCGCCCGGGGGCTGCGCGACCCCGCCCGGACCCATCAGACCGGGATCGGCCAGCATCGTGGCGGCATGGTGGACACCGCCCGGCGGCGTGCCGCCGGGAGCGTTCGGCGGAGCCGGCGGGCCGGACTGTCCGGGCCCACCGGGGGCACCAGGCGGACCGGGCGGGTTGGACCCGCCCGGGACACCCGGGACACCCGGGACACCGGGGGCACCCGGCCCGTCGGGGCCGAGCGCCGACACGAGCTGCGTCGGCACGTAACCGCCCGCCGGAGCACCAGGCACACCGGGCGCACCAGGGCCGGAGGAGGGCGGAGCCGGAGGCGGGGGCGGCGTGGCTCCCGGCCGCGCACCCGGCGCCCCCGGCACTCCCGGCGGAGGCGGCGGGGTCGCCCCACCACCACGCCCACGGCGCGGAGGCGCCGCCTTGCTGGTCGCGGCGTCGGCGATGTCACCCGCGTGCGGCGCGAGCGGCCGCGCCGGAGCACCCGGAGCACCCGGTGCACCCGGAGCACCCGGAGCACCCGGAGCACCCGGAGCACCCGGAGCACCGGGAACCTGCGGCGCACCCGGAGCCTGCGGGTAGCCGTACGACTGCGCACCCGGCGGAGGCGTGCCCTGAGAACCACCCGGAGGCGGAGTCCCGGGACTTCCCGGAGGCGGAGTCGGGGGAACCCCCGGAGGCGGAGTCGGGGGAACCCCCGGAGCACCGGGCGTCTGCGGGTAGCCGTACGACTGCGCACCGGGCGGAGGCGGGGGAGGCGGCGGAGTGCCGCCCGGCGGAGTGCCACCCGGCACACCACCACTCGGCGTACCCGCGCCAGGCACAGGCGGCACAGGAGGCGCGGACGACGCGCCCGGCGCCCCCTGCACACCACCCGGCGCGTTCGGATTGCCGAGCGCCGGTGCCACCGCCGTGGGCGGGAGCTGACTGCCGCCCGAGATCAGCGCCGTCTTGGCGTCGGGCTGGAACGAGGGCGGCGGCACCTCGTCGTCGGAACCGCTCAACGACGGCGCGAAGACCGTCGCGGGAAGGGGAACGGAACGGTCGTCCCCCGCATCGGCGTTGGTGTCCGTACCCGTCCAGGGCGTGGCCCCGACCGGCACGGCGGGCGCCCCCGGAACGGAAGGCACGGACGCACCGCCACCGCCACCGCCACCGCCACCGGCACCCGAACCGACACCAGCCCCCGAGCCCGAGCCCACCCCGGCACCGGCACCAGCCCCCGAGCCCACCCCGCCACCGGCACCAGCCCCCGCATCACCAGGCACCCCGGCCTGAGTCTGAGGCAGCGCCGGATCAGACGTCACGGACCCACCAGCTCCACCAGCCCCCTGTCCCTGCCCCTGCCCCTGCTCCCGCTCCCCGATCCCCAGCCGGTCCGCCGCCTCCTGCAACCACTCCGGCGGCGACAACAGGAACGACGTCTGATTCAGGTCCACCCGAGCCGCCGGCGCCGGCACCGCATCGGCGACCTCACCCTCCGGGCGCCCGTACTCCTCCTCGTACCGCCGGATCACCTCACCCACCGGCAGCGACGGCCACAACGAGACCTCCCCGCTGTCCCGGGCGAGCACCAACCGCTGCCCGCCCCCGTCCGACCGCGGCCCGTCCGCACGGTCCTCGGCCCACACCACGAACCCGAGCCCGAACTCCCGCACCCGCACCTCACGATGCTGGTACGCCGGAACGTCCCCGTTGACCCACTCTTCCCCGCGCTCCTGCGCCTGCGCGAACGTCACCATCGCCGAATCACTCCCCCGCGCCCACGGACGACACCGGCACGACCCGCGCGAACCCACCGTCCACCATCAGGTTCGCCACCGTCTCCAACTCCGGCGGCCGACCCGCCAGACGCGACAGGAACACGTCGAAATCCTCACCGCACGGCAACAACAACCGCTCCACCCGCTCCGCCGGCGACCACGCCGGATCCACGTCCCGCGCGTCGTCGTACGCACAGAACCACACCGAACCGACCCGCTCGCCCTTCACCTTCACGGCCAGCAGACCACCCTGCACGAACCCGACCCCCAGATAGTCCTTCGTCAGGTGATCGCGCAGGCACTTGTTCACGTACACCAGGTCATTGACCGCCGCCTCGTCCCGCACCGTGAAGAACGGCTGGTCCACCAGCAGCCCCAACTCCGCGTCCAGCGCCACCCCCACCGGCGCACACCCACCCGCCGCCTTCAGGAACGACCGGTACGCACCCGGCAGCCGGTACCCCAGATCCTCCTCGACCCCCTGCACCTGCGACTCCGACACCGCCACACCCGACTTCGGCAGCCCGAAATGCGCCGGACGCGTCTCCTGCAACGGACGCGTCCCCCGCTTCCCCTGATCCACCACCGCCGTCGCGACACCACCGTGATGCCGCAACAACGCCTTCACCTCGACCGGCACCAGCTCAAGACGCCGCGAACCCACCACGTGATGCCACGTCCAGCCGTGCGGCGTCGCCACACTCGCCACCGTGTCCCACAACTCGTGCCCCGACGCCGCCAGCGCCGCGTTCGCCGACACGTAGTCCGTCAGCCGCAACTCATCGACCCCGAACCCCTCCGGAGGCTCCGCGATCTCCGCCGCCGCCCGCGCGTACGAGGAGAAGTCGGGGTAACCCCGCTCATCGACCCGTACCCCCCTCGGGTGACGCGAGGCCCGCACCGGATCCGGGAAATGCACGACCTGCCCGGCATAAGCCGCGTTCGGCGGCACGGCGTGTCCCCCGGCCTGGCGGCTGGGCGGTGCCCCCAGCCCGAGCCGACCTGTCGTCATCGCGGTTGCCCCCTGCGGCACTCGGTACGGACCACAGCGCCCGGTCCCGCTTCCGGTACCGGCCACCGCATCCCGTATGCGGCTGTCTCCAACGGTCTCCCCGCGCGTCAACCGCGCGCTGGGCGGTGCCGACAGCCTATGCGGTACGACGACACCGGTCACCGGCCCTCCACTTCCGTGACCAGCCGTCACCCCGCCGTGACAGCCCGCCCCCGCACGGGCGTGTCGCACCGCCCCAGCTTCCACACCGCCCACGCCATTTGGCACCCTGTGTCCTCCGGGGGGATGCAAGGGAGGGGAAAGACGATCATGAACGCCACGCAAACGGGACCGCACACCAGCCACTCCGGTGACCCCCGCATCGGCTGGAGCCACGACGAGACTCCCCACGCCCCCACCCTCCGCCACCGCCGCGACGGCATACTCCCCGCCATCGCCGCCGCCCTCTCCGTCCGCGGCGCCACCCTCACCGGCACCGCCGCCCGAGGCGACCACCCCCCGGCACTCCACCCCCTCGTCCAGGACTTCCTCGACACCCTCACCAGCAACCAACGCGACCGCTTCACCGGCCGCTGCGCCGAGGCACTCCTCATCTCCCGCCACATCACCGCCGCCGACTCCGCCCGCAGCAGACGCGCGGCCCGCAGACCCATGACCAACGGCGAAGCCCGCAAAACACTCAAACACGCCAAACTCACCGCCCGACGCATCCGCGAGGACGGCGACCCCCTCCACGGCAGCTTCGCCACCCCCTGCCGCGCCTGCACCGCCCTCAGCGCCCACTTCGGCGTCCGCATCGTCGACCCCACCGCAACCGACGCCTGACCCCCACCCCACACCCCCCACACCCCCCACACACACCCACATCACGGCGGCCCCCACGACCCCGACCCCGACCCCAACCCCGACCCCGACCCACGACAGGCTGATGCACCCCGACCGCACCTCCACCACCCGCTTCCCCGTACCCGTCGACGCAGCCCTCCGCGCCGCCGGCTGGCAACCCGGACGCTGGGACATCAAACAAGCCGAGATCTGGGCCGACACCCTCCGCGACCACACCTCCCCCGCCGGCCACCGCCACGCCGTCTTCCCCGCCGCCGTCGAAGCCTGGGCCGAATTCGGCGGCCTCCACATCACCCCCACCGGCCCCGGCCGCCAGCTCGCCCCCGTCAACCTCGACCTCGACCCCCTCCACGGCCTCCACCTCGCCCGCACCCTCGGCGACCTCGGCCGCGCCCTCCACACCGACGTCAGCCCCCTCGGCGCCGAAACCGACAGCCAAGCCCTCCTCGCCATCGACGCCCAAGGCCGCGTCTACGCCCTCGACCACACCGGCGACTGGTACCTCGGCCCCGACATCGACCAAGCCCTCGGCACCCTCGTCTCCGGCATCGAACCCGTCCGCCTCACCGCCGGCTGACCACCCCACCCCCCACCCCACCGCTCTACGCCGCCGGAATCACCGCCGACACCCGAAAACCCCCCGCCTCCGTCGGCCCCGACACAAACACCCCACCCAACCCCACCACCCGCTCCCTCATCCCCACCAACCCGTTCCCCCCCGACGGCAACCCCGCCGACGACGCCGACCCCACCTCCGACGGCGGCTCGTTCTCCACCTGCATCGCGATCTCCGCCACCCGATGCGCCAACCGCACATGCGTCTTCGCCCCCGCCGCATGCTTGTGCACATTCGTCAACGCCTCCTGCACCACCCGGAACGCCGTCTGCTCCACCTCCGGCGCATACGCCCGCACCTCACCCTCCACCGACAACTCCACCACCATCCCCGCAGCCGCCGACTGCCCCACCAACTCCTCCAACTCCGACAGACACGGCCCCTCACCCTCCTCCCCACCCCGCGACACCACCGGCGCCACCACCGCCACCACCCGCCGCGCCCCCTCACCGCTGCGCAACACCCCCAACATCTCCCGCAACTCCGTCAACGCCTGCCGCCCCATGTCCCCCACCAACGCGGCGTTGCGCACCGCCTTCTCCGGATCCTTCCGCGCCACCGCCTGCAACGCCGCCGCATGCACCACCATCAGGCTCACCCGGTGCGCCACCACGTCATGCATCTCCCGAGCGATCCGCGTCCGCTCCTCACTCCGCGCCCACTCGGCCCGCTCCTCCGCCCGCTCGGCCAACAGCTGCAACTCCCGCTCCAGACTGTCCGCCCGCTCCCGCAGACTCTCCATCAACCGCCGCCGCGCCCCCACGTACAACCCCAGCAGCACCGGCGGCGCCGTCAGCCCCAACGACGTCGTGATCGAGGCGAACGGCACGAACCAGTCCCCCAGATCCAGATCCCCCCGCACCATGTCCTGCCGCACCCGCACCAACGTCACGATCAACGTCCCCACCAGCTGCATCCCCGCCAGCGACCCGATGATCCGCCGCGGCAGCTCCGACGCGGCCAGCGTGTACAGCCCCACGATCCCCATCAGGAAGCCCATCTGGGCAGGGGTGATCGCGATCGACACCAGCACCACCGCGACGGGCCACTGCCGGCGCACCAGCAACACGGACCCCGTGAGCAGCCCGAAGACCACCCCCGCCGCCACCGGGATCCCCGCGTCCCGCGCGAACGGAATCCCCTCCACCGCACACTCCGCGGCCGACACCGCCGCCAGCCCGCAGTCGAACACCGCACTGCGCCGCCTGGCCCACCACCACGGCCCTCCCCGAGCCGCCGCGCCCTCTTCCCCCGTCGTGGTCATGCCCCCAGCCTACGGGCGCCGGCCCCGGCTTTTCCGGCGACTTTCCCCGACCCGCCCACACCACACCCCACAACCGAACAACCCCGAAACCCACCGGTATCCCTCGAACAGCTGAACCACGACCGTTCGACCCCGGAACCCCTCATTCCGCCCGGACGCTATGCCCATGGCACATCCCACAGGCAAGTACGCGGACGTCGAAGGGTTACGGGAGCGGGCGGTCGCCCTGCGACGGGCGGGCTACAGCCTTCGGCAGATCCGCGACGAGCTCAAGATCTTCAACAACGACATCCTCAACCAACTGGTGAAGGGGGAGCCGCCACCGGAGTGGACGAAGCGACCGCGCGCAAAGGACGACCTTCGCGCCAAGGCCAGGGAACTGCGCATCCAGGGCTGGACCTACGACCAGATCGAGGCCGAGCTGGGGTGCTCCAGGAGTTCGGTGTCACTGTGGGTGCGGGACCTGCCGCGCCCTGAGCGCCGACGCAGCCGCGACGAGGCGGCGGCGATCGCCAGAAAGGGATGGGAGGCGAAGCTCCGCGTCCGCGACGAGGAACGACAGCGAACCAAGACTGGGGCCGCCGCCAGGATCGGCGCGCTGTCCGACCGGGAGCTGTTCCTCTTGGGCGTCGGTTTGTACTGGGCCGAGGGCAGCAAGGACAAGCCGTACGAACGGCGCGAGGTCGTCACGTTCGTCAACAGCGACCCGGGCATGATCGAGGTCTTTTTGGCCTGGCTGGATCTCCTGGGAGTGGAGCGGGACCGGCTGCGCTTCACCGTCATGATTCACGAGAACGCGGATGTTCCGGCCGCCGAGCGGTACTGGGCCGACCTGGTCGGCGCCGACCGCACAGCGTTCAACAAGACGACACTCAAGAAGCACAACCCCAAGACAGTTCGGAAGAACACCGGAGACTCCTACCGAGGCTGCCTGGTCATCAAAGTCCTGAGAGGAGCCGACTTGTACCGTCGCATTGAGGGCTCCTGGTACGGCATAGTGGTGTCCGTGCGTGAAGCCGATCAACGAAATCGGACATAGCGCGCAATCTTCCCGGATCGTCTAAAGGTAGGACAAACGGTTTTGGTCCGTTGAATGAGGGTTCGAGTCCTTCTCCGGGAGCCCTAGCGCAAGTGGGCCCTGACAGCAACGTCAGGGCCCACTCACATGTCCCCCAAGAAACGCCCCGGTATCCTTCGGATGTCTCCACCCCTACACAGCCGAAGGGCAACTCCGTGAGCGCCATTCGCCCGGCAGCCGTCGTCGTTCTCGCAGCGGGTGAGGGCACCCGCATGAAGTCGGCCACACCGAAGGTCCTGCACGAGATCTGTGGCCGCAGCCTCGTGGGTCATGTGATGGCGGCCGCCCGTGAGTTGAAGCCGGAGAACCTGGTCGTCGTGGTCGGGCACGCGCGGGAGCAGGTCACCGAGCACCTGACCGGGATCGACCCGCAGGTGCGGACCGCGATCCAGGCGGAGCAGCACGGTACCGGGCACGCCGTCCGGATGGGGCTGGAGCAGCTCGGTGGGGGTGTCGAGGGGACGGTCGTGGTCGTCTGCGGTGACACTCCGTTGCTGACGGGTGCGACGCTGGCGGAGCTGGCGGCGACGCACGAGGCGGACGGTAATGCCGTGACGGTGCTGACGGCGGAGGTGCCGGATGCGACGGGGTACGGCCGGATCGTGCGGGACGAGGTGTCCGGTGCGGTGACCGCGATCGTGGAGCACAAGGACGCGACGCCGGCGCAGCGGGCGGTCCGTGAGATCAATTCGGGTGTGTTCGCGTTCGACGGTGTGCTGCTGGCGGAGGCGTTGAAGCAGGTGCGGACGGACAACAGTCAGGGTGAGGAGTATCTGACGGACGTGTTGTCGATCCTGCGTGAGGCGGGTCATCGGGTGGGTGCGTCGTTGGCGGGTGATCATCGTGAGATCGCGGGGATCAACAACCGGGTGCAGTTGGCGGAGGCGCGGCGGATCCTCAATGACCGTCTGTTGACGGCTGCGATGTTGGCCGGTGTGACGGTGGTGGATCCGGCGTCGACGTGGGTTGATGTGACGGTGACGTTCGAGCAGGACGCGGTGGTGCATCCGGGGACGCAGTTGTTGGGGTCGACGCATGTCGGTGAGGGTGCCGAGG
Source organism: Streptomyces sp. NPDC088812 (assembly GCF_044750285.1). Classification (NCBI taxonomy): domain Bacteria; kingdom Bacillati; phylum Actinomycetota; class Actinomycetes; order Kitasatosporales; family Streptomycetaceae; genus Streptomyces; species Streptomyces sp. NPDC088812. The sequence goes on from NZ_JBIVJP010000015.1 coordinate 119,859, forward strand.
TGGGTCCGAACAGCCGGCTGAGGGACACGTCGGTGGGTGCGGGGGCGCGGGTGGACAACACGGTGGCCGATGGTGCGCGGGTGGGGGCGCAGGCGTCGGTGGGTCCGTATGCGTATCTGCGTCCGGGGACGCGTCTGGGGTCGAAGGCGAAGGTGGGGACGTACGTCGAGACGAAGAACGCGTCGATCGGGGAGGGGACGAAGGTTCCGCACCTGTCGTACGTCGGGGACGCGACGATCGGTGAGTACACGAACATCGGTGCGGCGAGTGTGTTCGTGAATTATGACGGGCAGGACAAGCACCACACGACGGTGGGGTCGCACTGTCGTACGGGTTCGGACAACATGTTTGTGGCTCCTGTCACGGTCGGGGATGGTGCGTACACCGCTGCGGGGTCCGTGATCACGAAGGATGTGCCGGCCGGTTCGCTGGCTGTGGCCCGTGGTCAGCAGCGGAATATCGAGGGTTGGGTGGCGCGTAAGCGTCCGGGCAGTGCGGCGGCGAAGGCGGCCGAGGCGGTGTCCGGGCAGGGTGGTGGCGAGGAGTGAGGGGAAACGGTCACGCCGATCTCGGCGTACCGTGATAGGTGCAACCCGCACCCCACCAGCCGAGACGGCCGCGTCGCGCCCAGTGGCGAGGTCTCTCGGCAGCCGGCTGAGAAACCTCTGAGGAGACTGTGCTGTGACCGGGATCAAGACGACCGGCGAGAAGAAGTTGATGTTCTTCTCCGGCCGCGCCCACCCCGAGCTTGCCGAGGAGGTCGCCCACCAGCTGGGTGTCGGGGTCGTCCCGACGAAGGCCTTCGATTTCGCCAATGGTGAGATCTATGTTCGTTATCAGGAGTCCGCTCGTGGTGCGGACTGTTTCCTGATCCAGAGCCACACGGCTCCGATCAACAAGTGGATCATGGAACAGTTGATCATGATCGACGCTCTGAAGCGTGCGTCGGCGCGTTCGATCACGGTGATCGTGCCGTTCTACGGTTATGCGCGGCAGGACAAGAAGCACCGTGGTCGTGAGCCGATCTCGGCACGTCTGATCGCGGACATGATGAAGACGGCGGGTGCGGACCGGATCCTCACCGTCGATCTGCACACGGACCAGATCCAGGGCTTCTTCGACGGTCCGGTGGATCACCTGTTCGCGCTGCCGCTGCTGGCGGACTACGTGGGCAGCAAGGTGGACAAGACCAAGCTGACGGTGGTCTCGCCGGACGCCGGCCGTGTGCGGGTGGCGGACCGCTGGTGCGACCGTCTGGGGGCGCCGCTGGCGATCGTGCACAAGCGGCGTGACAAGGACGTGGCGAACCAGGTGACGGTCCACGAGGTCGTGGGCGAGGTCGAGGGTCGTGTGTGTGTCCTGGTGGACGACATGATCGACACGGGTGGCACGATCTGTGCGGCCGCGGACGCGTTGTTCGCGCACGGTGCGGAGGACGTGATCGTGACGGCGACGCACGGTGTGCTGTCGGGTCCGGCGGCCGATCGTCTGAAGAACTCGAAGGTGAGTGAGTTCGTGTTCACGAACACGCTGCCGACGCCGGGTGAGCTGGAGCTGGACAAGATCACGGTGCTGTCGATCGCGCCGACGATCGCGAGTGCGGTGCGTGAGGTGTTCGAGGACGGTTCGGTGACGAGCCTGTTCGACGAGCAGTGAGCTGACGAGCAGCGAGCTGCCGAACGCTGCGCATGATCGATTCTGCTGACGGTTCCCGCTGATCGATGGATCGATTTCTCTGCGGCCTTCCGCGCCGAGTAGACTGTTCCAGTTGCTCGGCGAGGGAGGCCGTACGTCGTCTTCGGACGGTGGTACGGCGGTCCGTTATCGACGCGCTCTTCGTAGCAGGCCGTTCGTGGCCGGGTGACCACGTCCGTTCCCGAGTTCTACGAGGAGTGATCCATATGTCCGAGGTGAAGATCGCCGCCGAGACGCGCACCGAGTTCGGCAAGGGTGCCGCGCGCCGCGTCCGCCGCGACAACAAGGTCCCGGGTGTTCTGTACGGTCACGGCTCCGAGCCGCTGCACCTGACCCTGCCGGGCCACGACCTGCTGCTGGCGCTGCGTACGCCGAACGTCCTGATCTCCCTGGACATCGACGGCAAGTCCAACGAGCTGGCGATCCCGAAGGCCGTGCAGCGCGACCCGCTGAAGGGCTTCCTGGAGCACGTCGACCTGCTGCTGGTCAAGCGGGGCGAGAAGGTCACGGTCGAGATCCCGGTCCAGACCGAGGGTGAGCTGGCCGCGGGCGGCAACCTGCTCGAGCACGTGCTGAACGCGCTGCCGGTCGAGGCCGAGGCCACGCACATCCCGGAGGCGGTCACCGTGTCCGTGGAGGGGCTGGCGGCCGGTGCCTCGGTCCACGCCAAGGACATCGCGCTGCCGAACGGCGTGACGCTGGCGGTCGACGAGGACGCGGTCGTTCTCCAGGTGCTGGCCGCGCAGGCCGAGGAGGCCACGGAGGGCGAGGCGGCCGAGGGCGCCGAGGTCGCCGAGGCCTGATCCGCACCTTCGTCGTTCTTTCGTCAGCCGCTGTTCCCGTGCGTCGTGTACGGGGGCAGCGGCTGGCGCGTATCAAGGAGGCATGGACGTGACGAGCGACCCCAACGCCCCCTGGCTGATCGTGGGGCTGGGCAATCCGGGGCCGGAGTACGCGATGAACCGGCACAACGTGGGGTTCATGGTGGCCGATCTGCTGGCCGAGCGGGTCGGGGGGAGGTTCAAGCGGGCGAGCAAGGCGCAGGCGCAGGTCGTCGAGGGGCGGATCGGTCCGCCGGGGCCGGCGAACCGGCGGGTGGTCCTGGCGAAGCCGATGTCGTACATGAATCTCTCCGGTGGTCCGGTGAACGCGCTGCGGGACTTCTACAAGGTGCCGGTGGCGAACGTGGTGGCGGTCCATGACGAGCTGGACATCGACTACGGGACGCTGCGGCTGAAGCTGGGGGGCGGGGACAACGGGCACAACGGGCTGAAGTCGATGACGAAGGCGTTCGGTGCGGACTATCACCGGGTGCGGTTCGGGATCGGGCGGCCGCCGGGGCGGATGCAGGTGGCGGACTTCGTGCTGAAGGACTTCGCGTCGGCGGAGCGCAAGGAGCTGGACTGGTTCGTGGACCGGGCGGCGGACGCGGTGGAGTGTCTGGTGATCGAGGGGTTGGAGCGGGCGCAGGGCACGTACAACTCCTGAGGCCGGTTCGTACGGTGGAGGTTGACGGGCCGTTCAGGCATGGCCAATGATCCTCGCCATGCCTGTCACAGCCGCATCGTCCCGTCGGGCGCGGTCGCACCGGGGGTCGTCGCCCAAGGGCCGGGCGCCGTCCCGTAAGGGCCGGGGGCCGGCCCGTCCGGCGTCCCGTCCGGTCTCCCGTCCGGCTTCGCTCGTCGCGCTGCGGTTCGGCCGGCTGGCGGCGATGGGCGCGGTCGCCGTGCTCATCCTGGTCGCGGGGGTGTGGGGGTCGTGGGGGACGGCGCAGCACGTGATGCTGACGAAGGGGCGGGAGCAGGGCACGATCGTGGTGGCCCGGTGCGGTGAGGAGTCGTGTTCGGGGCCGTACACGCCGTTGTCGGCGGGGTCGACGGCGCGGGCGCGGGTGGTGATCGAGAAGTCGGTGGCCGTGCGGAAGGGCCGGACGTACACGGTGGTGGTCAAGCCGGACAGTGACGAGGTGGTGCGGTCGGGTCCGGCGGGGGTGCTGTACGCGTGGGTGCCGCTGGGGGGTGCGCTGCTGCTGGCGTCGGTGGTGGTGGCGGGCGGGCTGGGGCGTTCGCGGGTGGGGTGGGTGCTGGCGGGGTCGGGGGTGGCGTTGTTGTCGGCGGCGTTCCTGGCGGTCTGAGCGCGCGGGGGCGTGGGTGTCCCGGGGTGTGGGGGTGCGGGTACGGCGAAGGGCGCCTCCGGGGTCGTACGGCCTCGGGGGCGCCCTTCGTGCGGGTGGTGCGGGTCAGCCGGTGTTGCGCAGGCCGGCGGCGACGCCGTTGACGGTGAGGAGGAGGGCGCGGGCGAGGAGGGGGTCGGGTTCCTCGCCGGCGGCCGCGGCGTCGCGCTGGCGCTTGAGCAGGGCGACCTGGAGGTAGGAGATGGGGTCCAGGTAGGCGTCGCGGATGGCGAAGGTCTGCTGGAGGACGGGCTGGGCGTCCAGCAGTTCCCGTTCGCCGGTGATCTTCATGACCTCGGCGACGGTGAGCTCGTGTTCGGCCTCGATGGTGTCGAAGACGTGCTTGAGCTCGTCGGGGACGAGGGTGTCGACGTAGTGGCGGGCGATGCGCAGGTCGGTCTTGGCGAGGGTCATCTCGACGTTGGAGATGAAGTTGCGGAAGAAGTGCCACTGTTCGTGCATCTCGTCGAGCACGGTGTCCAGGCCCGCCTCGCGCAGGGCCTTGAGGCCGGAGCCGACGCCGAACCAGCCGGGGACGATCTGGCGGGACTGGGTCCAGCCGAACACCCACGGGATGGCGCGCAGGCCGTCGAGCGAGACGCCGGAGCCGGGGCGGCGGGAGGGCCGGGAGCCCAGGTGCAGGTCGGCGAGCTGGTCCACCGGCGTCGACGCGAGGAAGTACGTCGGCAGGTCCGGGTCCTCGACGAGCCTGCGGTAGGCGGCGTGGGCGGCGTCGCTGGCGACGTCCATGGCGGCGTCCCAGCGGGCGAGGGCTTCGTCGGACTGGCGGGGGGCGGTGTGCAGGGCGGAGGCCTGGAGGGTGGCCGCGACGGTCAGTTCCAGGTTTTCCCTGGCCAGGGACGGGATGAGGTACTTGTCGGAGATGACCTCGCCCTGTTCGGTGACCTTGATCTCGCCTTCGAGGGTGCCCCAGGGCTGGGCGAGGATGGCGTCGTGGGAGGGGCCGCCGCCGCGGCCGACGGTGCCGCCGCGGCCGTGGAAGAGGCGGAGGCGGACGCCGTAGCGGTGGGCGACGTCGCGCAGGCGGCGCTGGGCGCGGTGGATCTCCCACTGGCTGGTGGTGATGCCGCCGAACTTGGAGGAGTCGGAGTAGCCGAGCATGACCTCCTGGACGTCGCCGCGCAGCGCCACCAGGCGGCGGTACGACGGGTCGGAGAGCATGTCCTCCAGGATGGTGTCGGCGGCCTTGAGTTCGTCGGTGGTCTCCAGCAGCGGGACGATGCCGATCTTGGCCCAGCCGGCGTGCAGGTCGACCAGGCCGGCCTCGCGGGCGAGGACGGCGGCGGCGAAGACGTCGTCGGCGCCCTGGCACATGGAGATGATGTAGGACTCGATGACCTCGGGTCCGAAGACCTCCAGGGCGCGCTTGACGGTGAGGAAGACGCCGAGGGTCTTCTCGCCGGCGGCGTCGACGGGGGCCGGGGTGCCGGCCAGCGGCCGTCGTGAGCGCAGTTCCTTGGCGAGGAGCTTGGTGCGGTATTCGCGGGGCATGTCCGCGTACCGCCAGGATTCCTCGCCGAGGCGGTCGAAGAGCTGGCCGAGGGCGTGGTGGTGGGCGTCGGCGTGTTCGCGGACGTCCATGGTGGCGAGCTGGAGGCCGAAGGCGGCGAGGGTGCGGATGGTGCGGTTCATGCGGCCGTCGGCGAAGAGGGCGCCGCGGTGCTCGCGCAGGGAGCTCTGGACGAGGGTGAGGTCCGCCAGGAGTTCGCTGGTGCCGAGGTAGTCGTGGCCGGGCTCGTGGGGGGTGCCGGTGGCGAGGCGCTGCTTGGTGTTCTCGAGCTTCTGCCGGATGCAGGTGGCCTTGAGGCGGTAGGGCTCTTCGGCGTTGAGTCGCTTGTAGCGGGGGCTGATCTCGGGCAGGCGTTCGAGGTCGGCCTTCAGTGACTCCAGGAGTTCCTCCGTCGCGCCGGTGTAGCGGATGGAGTTGGAGAGGAAGCCGCGGAGTTCGTCGATCATCTCCAGGGCGTCGTTGATGCCGTGTTCGTGCTGGAGGATGAGGACGTCCCAGGTGACCTGGGGGGTGACGTTGGGGTTGCCGTCGCGGTCGCCGCCGATCCAGGTGCCGAACGTCAGCGGGCGGGTGTCGTCCGGGAGGGTGACGCCGACGCGTTCGAGTTCGGCGGTGAGGTCCTCCAGGACGTCGCCGACGGCGCCCGCGTGGAGTTCGTCGAGGTAGTAGATGGCGTTGCGGGCCTCGTCGGCGGGTTCGGGGCGGACGACGCGCAGTTCGTCGGTCTGCCAGACGAGGTCGATGTTCTCGGCCAGCCGGGTGTCGTGGCGGCGGCGGTCGGACTCGATGACCGGGGTCTCCAGGAGCGCGGCGATGCGCCGGAGCTTGTTGAGCACCGACCGGCGGGCGGCCTCGGTGGGGTGGGCCGTGAAGACGGGGCGGACGTTGAGGTGGCGGACCGTCTCGCGGATGTGCTCGGGGTCGGCGTCCTTGAGGCGGTCGGCGGTGCGGGCGAGCAGGCCGCCCTCGGCGGCGCGCTTGGCGCGCAGTTCGCGGCCGCGGTGGACCTGCTCGGTGACGTTGGCCAGGTGGAAGTAGGTGGAGAAGGCGCGGACCAGCTTGGCCGCGGTCTCCAGTTCGGTGCCGCGCAGCAGCTCGGCGGCGGCCTCGCCGTCCTCTCGGGTGAGGCGGCGGACCTTCTCTACCAGCTCGAGGAGCTCTGGGCCCTCCTGCCGGACGAGGGTCTCACCGAGGAGGTCACCCAGTCGGCGGATGTCGGCGCGCAGCTCGGTGCTGGTCGTCGTCTGGTCGTCGGCACTGCTCACAGGTGCGGCTCCTTGCAGTGTTGAAGCTCGTCCGGGAGGGAACCCGTCAGGCCGGACCGGGCGGTGCTGCCGCTTACGGTCCGGGCATCGGGGAAGTAAGTCAGAGCGGACCGCGCTGTCCGACCGTCTCCAAGGATAGGTGTCCGTGCGGACGCGCAGGCTGGCGGGCTCTTGCCGCCGGGTTGCGCACTGCGATACTTACGATGCCGTAGGTTACGGAACCGTAGGAAGTTCGGCGCGGTTGCCGTCTCGGCTTCTGCCTCACCGTCCACGACTCCACAGGGGACGCGCATGACCACAAGCTCCGACGTGATCGAAGACCCTTCCACGACGCCCGGCGGCTCCTCCGCGCTCTCCGCCACGCTGGGTGGCGAGCAGAAGCGTTCGATCGAGCAGATCACGCTGCTGCTCTTCATCACCGTCCCGTTCCTGGCCCTGCTGGCGGCGGTGCCGCTGGCGTGGGGGTGGGGGGTGAGCTGGCTGGACCTCGGTCTGCTGGTCTTCTTCTACTTCCTTGGATGCCACGGCATCACGATCGGCTTCCACCGGTATTTCACGCACGGCTCCTTCAAGGCCAGGCGGCCCCTGCGGATCGCGTTGGCGATCATGGGATCGATGGCGGTGGAGGGTCCGGTGGTGCGGTGGGTGGCCGACCACCGCAAGCACCACAGGTTCTCCGACGCGGAGGGCGACCCGCATTCGCCGTGGCGGTTCGGGGAGACGGTGCCGGCGCTGATGAAGGGCCTGTGGTGGGCGCACATCGGCTGGATGTTCGACGAGGAGCAGACGCCGCAGGACAAGTACGCGCCGGATCTGATCAAGGACGGGGCGATCCGGGCGATCTCCCGCCAGTTCGTGCTGTGGACGGCGGTGTCGCTCTCGCTGCCGGCGCTGATCGGCGGGCTGGTGACGATGTCCTGGTGGGGCGCGTTCACCGGGTTCTTCTGGGGCTCGCTGGTGCGGGTGGCGCTGCTGCATCACGTGACGTGGTCGATCAACTCGATCTGTCACGCGGTGGGCAAGCGGCCGTTCAGGTCGCGCGACCGGTCGGGCAACGTGTGGTGGCTGGCGGTCCTGTCGTGCGGTGAGTCCTGGCACAACCTGCACCACGCCGATCCGACGTCGGCGCGGCACGGGGTGGAGCGCTGGCAGCTGGACTCGTCGGCGCGGTTCATCCGCTGGTTCGAGGCGCTCGGCTGGGCCTACGACGTGCGCTGGCCGTCACGCTCGCGTATCGATTCCCGCCGGAACACGGGCGGGGGCGGCTCCCGGCGCCGGAAGGTGACCGCCGACGCGGCATGATGGACGCCGTGGCGACCGACTCCAGCAGTACCCCGAGCAATGAGAAGCCGCGGCGAGCGCGTCGCACCCGGATGACCGGTGCCGAGCGCCGCCAGCAGCTGCTGGAGATCGGTCGCACCCTCTTCGCGGCGAAGGGTTTCGAGGGCACGTCGGTGGAGGAGATCGCGGCGAAGGCCGGGGTGTCCAAGCCGGTGGTGTACGAGCACTTCGGCGGCAAGGAGGGCCTGTACGCGGTGGTCGTGGACCGCGAGATGCGGCGGCTGCTGGACATGGTGACCGGCTCCCTGACCGCCGGGCACCCGCGTGAGCTGTGCGAGCAGGCCGCCTTCGCGCTCCTGGACTACATCGAGGAGTACACGGACGGTTTCCGCATCCTGGTCCGGGACTCCCCGATCCCCCAGTCCACGGGTTCCTTCGCCTCGCTCATCTCGGACATCGCCACACAGGTGGAGGACATCCTGGGGCGCGAGTTCAAGAGCCGCGGCTTCGACCCGAAGCTGGCGCCGCTGTACGCGCAGGCGCTGGTGGGGATGGTGGCCCTGACCGGCCAGTGGTGGCTGGACGTGCGCCGTCCGAAGAAGGCGGAGGTCGCGGCGCACCTGGTGAACCTGGCGTGGCACGGGCTGGACGGCCTGGAGCAGAAGCCTCGGCTGATAGGGCATCGCAAGAGCTGACCCGCGGGAGCTGACACGTGTGAGGGGCCCCGTCCGCTGGACGGGGCCCCTCGCGCATGCGTGCACCCTGTGTGGGTCGCGGTCGCCGCGGATCAGCGCTTGAAGACGTCCTTCGCCTTCTCCTTGGACTGGCGGGCGTCGCCCTTCGCCTGCTCGGCGCGGCCCTCGGCCTCCATCCGCTCGTTGCCCACGGCACGGCCGACCGTTTCCTTGGCCTTGCCCTTGGCCTGCTCCATCTTCGCCTTGGACTTCTGCTCGCCTGCCACTGTCCATCACTCCCAGTCAGGTCTGCGGTCTGTCTCATCACTGCGGGTGACCCGTGGGCCGGGGTTCAAACACCGGGCGGAGACATGGAGGGCGGAGAGGGGGTCATACCGCCTTGCGGGCGACGGCGAACAGGCGGCGGAAGGGCAGGACCGTGCCGTAGGGGTGGCGGGGGTAGGCCGTGCGCAGCAGGTCGCGGTAGTCGGTGACGAAGGCGTCGCGGGCGTCGGGGTCGTCGGCGAGGGCGTCGAGGGCGGGGCGCAGGCCGGTGCCCTTGACCCAGTCGAGGACGGGGTCCTCGCCGGTCAGGACGTGGTGGTACGTCGTCGTCCAGACGTCGGTGGCGCAGCCGAGGCGGGCGAGCCGGTCGAGGTAGACGCCGGGGGCGTGGACGGAGTCCACGGGGCGCAGGGCGTGGCCGACGCGGGCTTTCCAGCGGGGGGAGTCGCCGAGTTCACGCATGAGGGCGTGCAGGGGCGCGTCGAGGTTGTGGGGGACCTGGAAGGCGAAGGTGCCGCCGGGGGCGATGCCGTCGAGCCAGGTGGGGAAGGCGTCGAGGTGGCCGGGGACCCACTGGAGGGCCGCGTTGGAGACGATCAGGTCGTACGTCTCGGACGGTGTCCAGGTGGTGAGGTCGGCGTGCGCGAAGTCGAGGCGTGCGCCCGCGTGGGTCCGGGCGCGGTCGAGCATGCGGGGGGAGTTGTCGTAGCCGGTGACGCGGGCGGTGGACCAGCGGTCGGCGAGGACGGCGGTGAGGTGACCGGGGCCGCAGCCGAGGTCGGCGATGCGGGGCGGGTCGCCGGGCAGGTCGGGGACGTGGGCGAGGAGGTCGGTGAAGGGGCGGGCGCGGTGGCCGGCGTGGCGCAGGTACTGGGCGGGGTCCCAGGAGGGGTTGGGGGTCATGTCCGTCACTTTCCCCCACCAGTTAGCTTGATATCAAGATACTCGACACCAAGAGACTTCATGTCGACACAACCACTACACTGATCGTCATGGAGGACGAGGTCGATCGGCTGGTCGCAGCGTGGCGCCGGGAGCGCCCGGACCTCGACGTGGAGCCGCTGGAAGTGCTCAGCCGGGTGAGCAGGCTGGCCCGGCATCTGGACCGGGCACGCCGTCTGGCGTTCTCCGAGCACCAGTTGGAGCCGTGGGAGTTCGACGTGCTGACGGCCCTCCGCCGGGCGGGGGAGCCGTATCAGCTGTCGCCGGGGCAGTTGCTGACCCAGACGCTGGTCACGTCGGGCACGATGACGAACCGCATCGACCGCCTGGCGAAGAAGGGCCTGGTCGAGCGGCTGCCCGATCCGAGCGACCGGCGCGGTGTGCTGGTGCGCCTCACGGACGACGGCAAGGACCGCGCCGACCAGGCGCTGGCCGGGCTCCTCGACCAGGAGCGGGCGATCCTGGCCGAGCTGTCCCACGCCCAGCGCGGCGAACTGGCCGGGCTGCTGCGCCAGCTGACCGCCCCGTTCGACAACATCCCCGGCTGAAGGTCCGGCGCACGCACTGAGGAACCGGCGCACGGACTGAGGGCCTGGCGCACGGGCTGAGGAACCGGCGCACGGCTGAGGGCCTGACGCACGGGCTGAGGAACCGGCGCACGGCTGAGGGCCTGACGCACGGGCTGAGGAACCGGCGCACGGCTGAGGGCCTGACGCACGGATCACGGCCGGAGACGGGCCCCGGGGACCGCGTGAGATGACCGGAGACCGACCCGGCGGCTCACGCGAGATGACCGGAGAAAGTTCCTGTGGTCCTGCGGCTGTGGCGAGGTGAGCGGGGACGGGCCGACGGCTGTTCGTGAGGTGACCGGGGACCGACCCGGCGGCTCCTGCGAGCCGATCAGGCGCTGTTGGTCTCCTCCTGCCGGATGCGCCCGGCCGGTCCCAGGTCCACGGGACCGACTCCCGCCCGGCGGGCGAGGGCGACGGCGGCCAGGGTGGAGTGCACGCCCAGTTTGCCGAGGACGTTCTGCATGTGGGTGCGGACGGTGTGCGGGGAGAGGAACAGCCGCTCGGCGACGGCCTTCCGTCCCAGGCCCGCGACCATGCAGCGCAGCACCTCCCGCTCGCGCGGGGTGAGGGACTCCACGAGCCGCTCGCTCTCGGTGCGGTGCTTGCGGGCGGCGGTCAGCTCCTTGAGCACGCCCGTGAGCAGGGCGGGCGGCAGGTGCGTCTCCTCGCGCAGCACCCCGCGGATGACGGTGAGCAGCCGCGACAGCGAGCAGTCCTTCGCGACCCAGCCGGACGCCCCGGCCTGTAGGGCGAGGGCGGCGCGGCGCGGGTCGTCCTTCTCGGCGAGGACGACGACCCGGACGTGCGGCTGGGCGCCGCGGACCCCCGCCACGAGCGTGATCCCGTCGACGAGCCCGTCCTCCCCCACCTCCTGCACGGGCACCGCGGACCGTACGCCCGGCAGGTGGCCGCCCAGATCGGCATCGACGAGCAGCACGTCGTAGCGGCGTCCCTCGGCGGCCGCGCGCTCCAGGCTGCGCAGGGCCGCCGGGCCGCTGCCGGCCGCGGAGACGTCGACGTCGGGCTCGGCGGCCAGGGCGGCGGCGAGCGACTCGGCGAAGATACGGTGGTCGTCGACGACCAGAACACGGATGCGAACCACGAAACCCCCTTCCCCAGGCTCCTTCACGGAGCAGGGGATACCCCAGGTCCGGAGAACGACGACCGGCGCGGGCACGACGCCCGCGGGGTGGTGCGATGGCACGGCCGCCGCCGTGCAGACATCGATACCCCCACCGCGGGCGCCGTACCCGACTGTCTCGCCCCCTGATCAGCACCGGCCCCCACCGGTGCTGCTCACAGCGTAGGGCTGTGGGCGACGAGCGGAAGGCAATTCACAGAACTGGCCGCCCTGCGCGTTTATGGTGTGCCGCATGTTTCGTCTTGAGACAGAAGTCGACAGGGCTCGGCGCGATCTTCTCCGTTCACGGCTCCGCGACAGCAACACGGTGGCCTCCCCCGTCCTGCGCGCCCTGCGCGGCACTCCCGCCGAGCGGGAGGTCCCCCTCCACGTCTGGGCGTCGGACCGGTCCGGCGAGCTGGCCGGCGGGCTCGTCGGCCACACCTGGACCGCCTGGCTGCACGTCACCTACCTCTGGGTCGACGAACGCCACCGCGGCACGGGCCTGGGCACCCGCCTGCTCACGGAGGCCGAACGCGTCGCCCGGGACCAGCGGGGCTGCCGCCGGGCACGGCTGGAGACCTGGGACTTCCAGGCCCCGGAGTTCTACCGGCGGCAGGGCTACGAGGTGGTGTGCGTGATCGAGGACTACCCGCCGGGGCACACGGAGTTCACGCTGACGAAGCGGCTGGGGTGAACCGGCCGGACACAGGTTGCCATGGCAAACTTCACTGCCGTCGGACACCGAACGTCCAGGTAACGGGGGAAATACGGTATGGCTTGGGATGAATGGGAAGAGCTGAAGTCGCAGACGGGCAGCGGTGACGCGACGCACATGCGTCTCAACCAGTACCCCGCCGACTCGGGTGGCGGTACGGCCGGGGGCCAGGGCGACCTCGTCGCGTACCAGGACGACCTCGGCGCGGTCGGGCACGAGGCGTTCGTCCTCCACGGCCGGCTGCACGATGACGTGGACATCGCCGGGGCCGGCGCCGACGGCAAGGGCGACGGGTCGACCGCCCAGGCGGCGAGCGCCCTGAAGAGCAGCAACTTCGTGATGGGCGCCGCGCTGGCGACGACCGTGGAGGTCTGGACGACCCAGGTGAAGTCGGTGCTGACGGCCTGCGCGCACATCTCCAACCACCTCGACTACAGCAAGAAGCTGCACGCCCAGAACGACACGACCATCGCGGCCGATCTCTCGGGCCTGTCCGTGTCCCGTCTCAACGAGTACTTCAAGTAACGGGGGGCTGACATGGCTCTGGCTTACACGGACCTGAAGACGGTCGATCTCGGCAAACTCGGGACCGCCGTGTCGGACTGGAAGAACGCCGTCGACAAGCTGACGACCCTGGAGGAGGCCGCCAGGAAGGGCCTCCAGGCCAAGTCGGACACCGCGCGCTGGGCCGGGGCGAACGCCACGGTGACACGCGGCTTCGTCACGAAGACCGTCAAGGAGTTCGCGGATCTCCTGTCGGAGGCGGACAGCATCTACCAGGTGCTCGACGACGCCCACCGGGAACTGGTGGCGCTCCAGAAGAAGGTGAACTCCCTGGAGGACGAGGCGGGCAAGAAGGGCTTCACCGTCCACGACAACGGTGACTGCACGGTCTCGGTCTCCCTGTACATCCCGCCCGGGACCCCGCCCGAGAAGGAGGACGACCCGGCGGCGCGCCAGGAGTACGCGGACGAGATCAGTACGAGTCTCGGCCGCGCGAACGACATCGACCAGTCGGTCAAGCTGGCGCTCAAGCGCAGCCACGGCGACGATCCGTACAACGCGGGCCACGCCTCGTACGAGTCGCTGAACGACGCCCAGGTCGACCGTGCGCTGGAGCTCGCCAAGAAGGGCGAGGACATGACGAACAGCGAGCTCGCGGAGCTGAACCGGCTGGTGAAGTTCAACGGCCAGGACAAGGACGGCGAGTTCGCGACCGAGTTCTACCAGGGACTGGGCGGCCCGGAGAAGGCGCTGGAGTTCTACGGGACCATGGCCCTGGACGGCACCGCGGGCAGCGACAAGGCCCGGCTCGCGCTGACCAAGGACTTCCAACAGAGCATGGGCATGGCCCTGGCCACGGCCACCGACCCGGACAACAAGACGCACCTGTCGTCCAGCTGGGGCGACCAGTTCCGCAAGCTGGGCGCCGAGCGGCTGAACATACCGCGGGCAGGGCTGAACCAGCCGTACGGCTATCAGGTGCTCGGCGGACTCCTGCGCTACGGCGACTACGACACCCGGTTCATCAAACCCATCGCCGAGCACATCGTCCAGCTCCACCACACGCAGCCCAACCTCTTCACGCTGGCCAAGCCCGCCACCGGAGGCATCGACCTCGACTACGGCTACAACCCGTCGGGCAAGGTCGGCGCCGGATACGATCCGCTGACCAGCGTCCTGGAGGCGCTGGGACACAGCCCGGAGGCGTCCAAGGCGTTCTTCTCCGACGAGGACCCGGACGTCTACCGCACCGACGGCACGGTCGACAAGGACGCCACCCTCGGCTACACCTACTTCGACGAACTGACCGACAAGAAGTTCCAGTGGCCGGCCGACAGCCTCGGCGCCGTGAGCAAGCCCCACGGGGTGGACGCGCTCGGGCACGCCCTGGAGTCGGCGACCCTCGGGCACGCCTGGGACGACCCCAACCCGACCCTGCACCGGGACGCCGCCTCGGCCCGCATCATGGAGCAGGTGGTCAGCACCTACGGCACCGATCCCGAGCTCACCAAGCAGCAGGAGATCCTGTCGGACAGCCTGGGCCGCATGGGCTCCGGGTACATCGACGACATCAGCTGGGGCCTGGACAAGAACCGGTCGGACAGCCTGTACGCGCCCCAGGGCGACGCGGACGACCACGCCCGGTTCGGCCGCGACGACACCCGTGGCTTCCTGAGCATCATCGGCGAGTACCCCGACGCCTACGCCGATGTCTCCGCCGCGGACAAGATCTACACCAGCAGCATGCTGGAGGCCCAGGTCGGCGCCGACGGTTCCATCAACGAGGGGCACGCGCGGGAAGCCGTCCGCACCGGTGCCGAGATCCAGGGAATGCTGGACCAGTCCCGGGCCGACCAGGTGGAGGCGGAGGGCCTCAAGGCGGACAAGGAGTACAACGAAGCCCTGGAGAAGCGCAACGGCTGGGTGGAGTTCGGCACCGGTGCCGCGGTGGCGGCGGGCGTCGCCCTGCTGCCCGAGGTGGCGGCGGTCGGCCTGGTCGCCACGGCCGTGCCGATCGTGATGGACACCGGGCAGGGAGCCCTGGAGCAGACCATCGGCGATGTCGTCGGGGACTGGACGGAGTCGAACCAGAAGGACAGCGGCGACGACATCCAGGAGCAGCGCCAGGCGATCTACCGGGCGGGTGAGGCGAACGCCGAGGTCCCCATGGACCACTTCGTCCAGCAGCACCGCATCGACCGGACCGGGGATTTCGGCCAGGACCTCGAGGAGGCGTGGCTGAGCGGTTACGGCACGGGCACGGACCGCGAGAACCAGCAGGGCTACCGGCCCCAGACGGACGACTGAGCGGAACGGCGTGGACACGATGCACAAGCAGAAGCCGGCACTGACCGCACTCGCGGTGTGCGTGCTGGGCGTCGCGCTGACCGGTTGCGGCGGCGGCGAACCGACGGACGGGGCCACCGGCGCGACGGCGTCCGCCACGACGGCGTCCGGGACGTTGTGCGGTGCCGCTCTCACCGAGGCCGCGCGTGATTCCCTGCGCGACCTCGTCGGAGCGGACGGCTACGAGACGCTGGGCTCCGAGGACGGGCCGCAGGAGGCGGCGGACGCCCTCGCGGCGGACGCCACGGCGACCGGCGCCTCCACGGACGACCACGAACTCTGCCGCGCCTACGACGCGTCGGACGGATCGTCCAACGGCACCTCGGTCGCCTACGGCCTGGTCGACGCGGAGCCCGAGAACCCCGCCTCCGTCTTCACCCGGTACCGGATGGGATCGGCGACGGCACTGGCGCGGGCGCGGAACGCCGTGGTGTTCCTCAAGTGCTCCAGCGACCTCTTCAAGGACGGCGAGGAACATCTGATCCAGGGCGAACTCATCAACCGGAGCACCTCGCTCGAGGACACCGAGGCCACCCGCCAGGAGAACCTCACCGTCCTGCACGCGGCATCCCTCGCCGTGGCCCGCGCGCTCGGCTGCGCCGACACCGCCGGCCTCCCGGCGGCGTTCACGGTGACGCGCCAGGACAGCTGACGGCGTTCGGACCGACGACACCGGCCCCGCACGTGTCGTTCGCGTGCGGGGCCGGGGCGGGCCGTGGCCGGCGGGGGGCGTCAGCTCAGGCGTCGTGCGCCCGCCGAAGGGACCGCCTCGAAGACGCGCGGGGCCGTGTGGCCGGCCGTGGCGAAGGCCTCCTGGACGGTTTTGGTGAGCGTGTCGACGTCGGTGGCCTCGGCGAGGACGATGGCCGAGCCGCCGAAGCCGCCGCCGGTCATGCGGGCGCCGAGGGCGCCGGTGGCGAGGGCGGTGTCGACGACGAGGTCGAGTTCCGGGCAGGAGATGCGGAAGTCGTCGCGGAGGGAGGCGTGGCCCTCGGTGAGGACCGGGCCGATCGCCCGGGGGTCGCCCGACTCCAGGAGGGAGACGACCCGCTCGACGCGCTCGTCCTCGGTCACCACGTGGCGGACCAGGCGGCGGACCTCCTCCTCGTCCCCGAGGCGGGCCAGGGCCTGGTCCAGGCCGGCGTAGGGGATGTCCCGGAGGGCGTCGACGCCGAGGAGGGCGGCGCCCTTCTCGCAGCCGGCGCGGCGCTTGCCGTACTCGCCGTCGCTGTGGGCGTGCTTGACCTGGGTGTCGACGACGAGCAGCCGCAGTCCCAGGGCGGCCAGGTCGAGGGGGATCTGCTTCTGGGAGAGGTCGCGGGTGTCGAGGAACAGGGCGTGGCCGGCCTCGCAGCAGGCGGACGCCGTCTGGTCCATGATCCCGGTGGGGGCGCCGACGTAGACGTTCTCGGCGCGCTGGCACAGGCGGGCGAGCTGCCAGCGCTGGAGGCCGAGGTCGTACAGGTCGTTGAGGGCCAGGGCGACGACGACCTCCAGGGCCGCCGACGAGGACAGGCCCGCGCCGGAGGGGACCGTCGAGGTGAGGTGGATGTCGGCGCCGGTGACGGGGTGGCCGGCCTCGCGCAGGGCCCAGACCACGCCCGCCGGGTACGCCGTCCAGTTCCGGTCGGACTCGGGGGTGAGGTCGTCGAGCACCAGCTCGACGACGCCGCCCTCGACGTCCGCCGAGTGCAGGCGCAGCCGGCCGTCGTCGCGGCGGGAGACCGCGGCGGTCGCGGTGTGCGGCAGCGCGAAGGGCATCACGAAGCCGTCGTTGTAGTCGGTGTGCTCGCCGATGAGGTTGACGCGGCCGGGCGCCGACCAGACCCCCTCGGGCTCGGTCCCGTACAGCGCGGCGAAGCCGTCCCGCACGTCCTGCGTCTGCTGTGCCCCCACTACTGCTCCCTTGCGGTCTTCTGCGTGAACTCCCACGCGTCGGCGACGATACCCGCGAGGTCCGCGCGGGACGGGTTCCAGCCGAGGCGCTCGCGGGCGGTGGCCGCCGAGGCGACCAGGACCGCCGGGTCGCCGCCGCGGCGCGGGGCCACGACCTCGGGGATCGGGTGGCCGGTGACCTGGCGGACGGTCTCGATGACCTCGCGGACGGAGAAGCCGTTGCCGTTGCCGAGGTTGCAGATGAGGTGCTCGCCGGGGGTGGCCGCGTCGACGGCGAGCAGGTGGGCCTCGGCGAGGTCGGCGACGTGAATGTAGTCGCGGATGCAGGTGCCGTCGGGGGTCGGGTAGTCGTCACCGAAGACGGAGATGGCCTCGCGGCGGCCCTGCGCGACCTGGAGGACCAGGGGGATGAGGTGCGACTCGGGGTCGTGGCGCTCGCCGTACGCTCCGTAGGCGCCGGCCACGTTGAAGTAGCGCAGGGAGACGGCGCCGAGCCCGTGAGCGGCGGCCTCGCCGGTGATCATGTGGTCGACGGCGAGCTTGGAGGCGCCGTAGGGGGAGGTCGGCGCGGTGGGGTCGGTCTCGGTGATCGGGGTGCTGACGGGCTCGCCGTAGGTGGCGGCGGTCGACGAGAAGACCAGCTTGCGCACGCCCGCCTCGCGCAGGGCGCCGAGGAGGGCCATGGTGCCGCCGACGTTGTTGTCCCAGTACTTCTCCGGCTTCACGACCGACTCGCCGACCTGCGAGAACGCGGCGAAGTGGAGGACGGCGTCGAAGGAGGGGTCGAGCCACTTGGCGGCGTCGCGGATGTCGCCCTCGACGAAGGAGGCGCCGGCCGGGACGCCCGCGCGGAAGCCGGTGGACAGGTTGTCGAGGACGACGACCTCGTGCCCCGCCTCCAGCAGGTGCTGGGCGACCACGCTGCCGACGTACCCCGCGCCGCCCGTGACCAAGTACTTGCCGCTCATGAACTCGCTACCTCTCGCAGTCGCTCGGCCGCGCGCTCCGGCGGCACGTCGTTGATGAACACGCTCATGCCGGATTCGGAACCCGCGAGGAACTTCAGCTTGCCGGAGGTGCGGCGGATGGTGAAAAGCTCGAGGTGCAGCGCGAAGTCGTCACGGTTGACGCCGTCGAACTCCTCCAGCTGGCCGAACGGCGCCTGGTGCCAGGCGGCGATGTACGGCGTCGGAGGCTCCCCCTCGCCGAAGATCCGGTCGAAGCGCTTCAAGAGTTCCAGGTAGACCTGGGGGAACTCTGTGCGCGCCGCCTCGTCGAGGCCGAGCAGGTCGGGGACGCGGCGCTTGGGGTAGAGGTGCACCTCGTACGGCCAGTGCGCGGCGTACGGCACGAAGGCCACCCAGTGTTCACCCTCCAGGACGACCCGCTCGTCGGCGAGCTCACGCTCCAGGACGGCGTCGAAGAGGTTCTCCCCGCCGGTGGCGTCCTTGTGGGCGGCCACCTGGCGCAGCATCAGGGCGGTGCGGGGCGTGGTGAAGGGGTAGGCGTAGACCTGCCCGTGAGGATGACCCAGCGTGACGCCGATCTCGGCGCCGCGGTTCTCGAAGCAGAAGATCTGATCCACGGAGGGCAGATGCGACAGCTCGGACGTCCGGTCCGTCCACGCGTCGAGCACCAGCCGTGCCTGCTCCTCGGTGAGGTCGGCGAAGGAGGCGTTGTGGTCGGAGGTGAAGCAGACGACCTCGCAGCGCCCGGAGTCGCCGGCCAGGGAGGGGAAACGGTTCTCGAAGACGACCACGTCGTACGTGGAGTCCGGGATCTCGCTGAGCCGCTCGCCCTGGGAGGGGCACAGGGGGCACTCGTCGGCCGGCGGGTGGTAGGTGCGCCCCTGCCGGTGCGAGGCGATCGCCACCGAGTCGCCGAGGAGCGGGTCCCGGCGTACCTCCGAAGTGGTGACCGTGCGCTCCAGCGGGCGGCGGTCCACCGCGTCGCGCACCGCGTCGTCGCGCAGGTCGTAGTAGATGAGCTCACGACCGTCGGCCAAGCGGGTCGAGGTCTTCTTCACCGCGACTCTCCATCCCTGCCGCAAGCAGCAGTACCAGCAAATCATCAAACAGAACCAAACACATAAAACCATAAACCCCCACGCGCGTCACCACCACAACCAAACAGAGACCCCAAGCGAAGTGAGCAGCGCATGCGAACCCCCACGTACCTCGCGGCTGAGCTACGGCTTCCGACCAACTGGCTCGACTACACGATCCTCGGCATCTACTTCGTGGTCGTCCTGGGCATCGGCTTCGCCGCCCGCCGCTCGGTGAAGACCAGCCTCGATTTCTTCCTCTCCGGCCGCTCCCTGCCCGCGTGGATCACGGGCCTCGCCTTCGTCTCGGCGAACCTGGCGGCGACGGAGATCCTCGGCATGGCGGCGAACAGCGCGCAGTACGGCGCGTACACCGTCCACTGGTACTGGATCGGCGCCATCCCGGCCATGGTGTTCCTGGGGCTGGTGATGATGCCGTTCTACTACGGCTCGAAGGTCCGTTCGGTGCCCGAGTTCCTGCTGCTGCGCTTCGACCGGGGGGCGCACCTGCTGAGTTCGCTTCTGTTCGCCTTCGCCGCGGTCCTGATCTCGGGTGTGAACCTGTACGCGCTCGCGATCGTCGTGGAGGCGCTGCTGGGCTGGCCGCAGTGGGTGGCGATCGTGGTCGCGGGCTTCTTCGTCCTGGCGTACATCACGCTGGGCGGCCTGTCCTCGGCGATCTACAACGAGGTGCTCCAGTTCTTCGTGATCCTGGCGGCCCTGATCCCGCTGTCGGTGCTGGGCCTGAAGAGGGTGGGCGGCTGGGACGGCCTGTCGGACGCGCTGACGAAGGCCCACGGCGACAACTTCGTCACCGCCTGGGGCGGCACCGGCATCGGCAGTGACAACCCGCTGGGCGCGAACTGGCTGACGATCGTGCTGGGCCTCGGCTTCGTGCTGTCGTTCGGCTACTGGACGACGAACTTCGCCGAGGTGCAGCGCGCACTGTCCGCCCGCAACCTCTCGGCGGCCCAGCGCACCCCGCTGATCGCCGCGTTCCCGAAGATCTTCATCGTCTTCCTGGTGATGATCCCGGGCCTGGTGGCGGCGGTCCTGGTCCCGTCGATCGGCACGGCCGACTCGGACCTCCAGTACAACGACGCGATCCCGTACCTGATGGAGCAGCTGCTGCCGAACGGCGTGCTCGGCATCGCCGTGACGGGTCTGCTGGCGGCGTTCATGGCGGGCATGGCGGCGAACGTGTCGTCCTTCAACACCGTCTTCACCACCGACATCTGGGCGAAGTACGTGGTGATCGGCCGGGAGGACGACTACTACGTCCGCTTCGGCCGGCTGATCACGGCGATCGGCGTGGTGGCGTCGATCGGCACGGCGTTCCTGGCGTCGTCGTTCTCGAACATCATGAGCTACCTCCAGACGCTGTTCTCCTTCTTCAACGTGCCGATGTTCGTCGTCTTCATCGTCGGCATGTTCTGGAAGCGGGCGTCGATGAAATCCGGCTTCTGGGGGCTGCTGGCGGGCACCACGGCCGCGATGGTCAACTACTTCGTCTTCTACAAGCAGGGCATCCTCTCCCTCCCCACCGACCAGGGCGCCAACTTCGTCTCGGCGATCGCCGGCTTCGCGGCGGGCGCGGTGGTCATGTTCGCGGTGTCCCTGTTCACCGCCCCCAAGCCGGAGGAGGAGCTCCGGGGCCTGGTCTACGGCACCGTCTCCCCCGGCATGGCCGAGCCGCCCGCGCCGGGCGACGAGGCCTGGTACCGCAAACCGGCCCTGCTGGGCTGGGGCGCGATCGTCCTGGCCGCCGCCTGCTACATCCCGTTCTCGCTCTGAGCCCGCACGCGACACCGATCGCGGGAGGATGGAAAGACCATGTCTGAGCACTTCGAACCCGACGAGCACGCGGCGGCGGCCGAGCGGCTGCGGCACGCGGGCTACTCCGATGCGGACGTCCAGCGCGAGGTCATCGAGCTGGAGGAGAAGTCCGCGACCGCGGCCCGCATCTTCGACCTGCGCCGCATCATCGGCGGCCTGTTCGTCGTCTACGGCGTCATCGTCACGATCGTGGGCCTGACGGACGACGACGAGGCCATCGCCAAGGCCCAGGGCATCAACATCAACCTGTGGACGGGCCTGGGCATGCTGCTGCTGGGCCTGTTCTTCCTGGCGTGGCTGAAACTGCGCCCGGCGGCCCATCCGACGCCGTCGCTGCCGCCGGAGGCGGTGTCGCCGGAGGGTGAGCCGCGGCGGGGCGTTTAGCGGGGCGTCGGGGGGCGTACGGGGACGGGGGCGTACGGGGCCGGATCCGCCGGGGGTGGCGGGTCGGGCCCCGTACCGCTGTCCCCTACGGGTGTCCGGTGCGACTGCCCCTTACCGCAACGGGGGACAGCCCCGGGATCCGTGCTTCCGGATCCCGGGGCTGTGTTGGAACTCAGTGCTTAGAGCAGGTCCAGCAGGCTGTCGCCGCCGTTGGCGTTCAGGTTGCCGCTGGTGGAGTTGTCGCCGATGCTGCAGGACTGCTGCAGGGTCGGCTTCTCCGAGCTGAAGCCGAGGATGTTGACGTTCACGTTGTTCAGCGCGTTCACGAGGCCGCTCGAGCTGGTGTCGTTGTTGACCTCAGCGTAGTTGACGCACTGCTTGGTGGCGCCGTCCGACTTCGTGTCCTTCGTGTCCGAGCGGTAGCCGCTGTCCGTGGTGGAGCGGTGACCGTCGGCGGCGGAGGCGACTCCCGCGCCGACCATGGTGAGGCTGCCGATCATGGCGGCCGCGAGAGCAGCCTTGCCAAGCTTGCGCATTGCATCCCTTTCTTCGACTGAGTGTTCCGTATCGTCCCGTAACGAAGCGTTACAGGGCGTTACGAATATGCACCGTATGTTACGATTGCACCTTTTGCACCTCACCACGCCGACTCATTCCCGGCAACCACGGACGCGCCACCCGGGGGGACCCGCGCACGGGAAACCCAAGAGGCGCGGCAGGACGTGGGCACACCGGAAGAGGCCGCTGCGCGGAGTGCCCCGCAGCCGCTCTGAACTGCGACGACGACAGAGAAGTGGGGGACGGGCGGGGCCGTCGGCGAGGCCGGCGTCGGCGACGGGATCGAACGTGCGCTCGACAGCGCACTCGCCGCCGAAGGTGTGAAACACGCTGAGGGCCATCCGGGAAATGGGCGGGGCGCGTCGCCGGTGAGACCGGGAGGTCGCGACGGACCGGGCCGGATGTGGGGGGCCGCGAGCGGCGAGAGCCAGGGGACCAGAGGAGGCGAGAGTCCCCGGCGGGATGGGCTACGGGGGGAAGGCCCCGGCGGCATGGAACACGGGGCGAAGGCCCCGGGGGATGCGGGCCGTAGACGGCGAAGGTGCGGAGCAAGGGGCTCGGCGCCGCCTACGGAGCGGGCGTCAGGGCCGGGCGGGGATCAGGCGGCAGGCCCTTCGTCGAACAGCTCCCGCGCGTCGGCGACCTGGTAGGAGCGGTCGAGCCAGGTACCCAGCTCGTCGACGTCGGTGGAGGACAGGACGCGCTCCCTGACGGAGTCGGGGACATCGATCTGCCGCCACTGGAGGTTGCGCAGGATGATCTCTGCCCGTTCGTGGGCTCGGCCTTCCTCGCGACCCTCCTCTCGGCCTTCCTCGCGGACTTCCTCCGCGAGCGGGTGCCGCCAGAAGTACTGCACCGCCGTCATGAAATCCCTCCACATCTGCCGGGCCTGGGGATCCGCCAGGCACGAGTCGACGAACTGTACGAAGACCGCGGCGCTGTCCGCGTCAACGGGCTACGCGGTGGCCAGGGTGAGGTGGGCCGCCGGGCGAGGTGGCAGCGGAGCTGCCCCTTTTCCCAGCGGCCTCCTCCCGGACCCGTCGTGCGACGTTAATCGCAACGGGCTCTCCAGTGACTGCCGTGAGCTGCGGTTTCGCGTCCAACGTGGATGCCGTCGTGGCAGGTTGAGCAGACCACGAGTGTCTTGCGTCGTTTCCTGGCCATGAGGGCTGCCCAGTTGGGTTGTTCCTGCCCGAGCCGGTCGAGGTCTGCGAGCTTGCGGATCTGGTGGACCTGGATCTTTTCGGTCCGTCCGCAGAGTTCGCAGAAGCCTGCCAGCAGCCGCCTGGTCAACTCGCGTTGACGAGGGAGGCTTTGGGCGGGGTCGCGGTCCTTCAGGACTGCGGACTTCTGCCGTTTGAGTGGAATGCCACCGAACTGTGCGGTCAGCGGTTTCCTGCTCGGGGCACGGGTGATGCTGGCCTGGAGACACTTGCGAGGCCCGGCCGGGGTGTCGATGGTGACCTTGTACTTGCGGGCCATCTTCGACATGGTCGAGCGATGCTTGTTCGCCAGGGAGCACAGCAGCGAGGGACTGCATTACCCAGTGCAACCGGCTCAGTCGGAAGACGTCACCGGCGAGCAGGTAGTACTGAACGATTCCGCGGTACCTGGCACCGTAGATGCTGACGATGGTGTAGTCGTCGTAGTTGAGCATCGAGGTCTGCCGTGCGGGTTTTCCGCGTTTCAGGTACGGGGCGCATTTGGCCTTGATCACATCCTTCGGAACGCACAGTGCAACGGTGCCGTTGACCGACCGGCGTTGGCGCCTACGGCCTGAGCGTCGTTCTGCCCTGCTGTCGTTCTTGTGGATCGTGATCTCGTATCCGAGGAATCTCGCCCTGCCGGTTCCAGCGTGAGTGATCAGCGTTTTCTCCTGTGACAGTTCCAGCTTGAGATCGTCTCGCAGGAACTGAGTCAGGCGCTGTTTGATTTCCTCGGCTTCGGCCTTCGGTCCGGTGAACCCGATGAGGGTGTCGTCGGCGTATCTCACATAGCGTAGGCGGCGGTATCCCGGGTCGGACATGTCCTGGCTCGGGAGGCTGTGCTGCCGCTTGCGCAGAGCGCGCACTTCGGCGCGGTCTCCGCGCCTGCGTGCCCGCTGGATAGCCGCTTCAACCTCGCGGTACTCAGGGTTCCTCGCCCTTGGCTTTCCACGAGTGTATTCCGGCATGAGGACTGTTTCGACGAAGGTGTCCAGCTTGTGCAGGTAGATATTGGACAGGATGGGCGAGAGTACCCCGCCCTGTGGTGTGCCACTGAGTGTGGCGTTCCAGGTCCAGTCCTCCAGGTATCCGGCTCGGAGCATGTTCTGCACGAGTCGCAGGAACCGGTTGTCGTGGATTCTTTCACCCAGGATTCCGAGCATCACCTGATGGTCAAGCGAGTCGAAACACTGGGAGATGTCACCCTCGATGAACCAGGTTGTCCCTGTCCACACCACTGCCACTTGGCGTAGTGCCGAGTGGCAGCCCCGGTCGGGACGGAAGCCGTGGGAGTGGTCGGAGAACTGCGGCTCGTAGTACGCCTCCAGCAGGAGGCGCATCACTTCGCCAACCAGTTTGTCCGTCCATGACGGCAGGCCCAGCGGTCTCCTCTTCCCGTTCTTTTTCGGGATGTAGGTCCGCTGCACCGGCTCGAATCGAAAACGCTCGTGACGTAGCGCATCAATGATGCGTTCAATCTTGTCCTACCCTTGCAACCGGCTCGCGTAATCTGACGCCCGAACGAGTAGTTCCAGAGAGGCAGTTACGCGGATGACCATGCGGAACCAGCCCACCGCGCGACAGGTTCGCCTGGGTGCCGAGCTGCGCAAACTACGGGAGGCTGCGGGCAAGCCGGCCAAAGAGGTGGCCTCGCTCCTCGGATCGAGTTCGGCGCACATGAGCCAGATCGAGGCAGGAAGTTCCGCAATCAGCGAGGAACGACTACGGAGGCTGGCGGCTCACTGCGCTTGCACGAACGAGGCGTTGATCGCGGCGCTCGTGGCCATGGCGACCGAGCGCACGCGGGGCTGGTGGGACGAGTACCGAGGTGTGCTGCCCCAGGTGAACTTGGACGTGGCCGAGGCGGAACACCATGCGACATCGCTGCGCGAGATCGTCATCAATTACGTTCCTGGACTACTTCAGACCCCTGACTATGCCCGGGCGGTCTTCAGTTACATGCGTCCGGAACTTCCCGAGAGTGAACTGGCGCCACGGGTGGAACACCGAATGCGTCGGCGCGCGATCATCGATCGCGACGATCCCACGCCGTACGAAACGATCGTCCACGAGTTCGCCCTGCGCGTCCGCGTGGCCGACCGCAACACCGCACTCACTCAACTCAAGCGCGTCCTGGAGGAGATCGAACGGGGCCACGCCACAGTTCGCGTCATCCCCATCGACCAGGACGGGTTCGCGGGCGCCGACGCTTCCATGATGTTCATGGGTGGTCCGCTACCCCAACTGGACACAGCGCTTCGTGATGATCCCACCGGAACCGTGTTCATTGACGCAGAGGCACAGTTGCATCAGCTCCGAACACTCTTCCGTAGAGTAGAGAAGGCATCGCTGCAACCGGCGGCGTCCCGGGACTTCATCCACCGCATGACCAAGGAGCTGTGAGCCGCGCCATGAATCACGCCTTGCAGTGGCAGAAGTCGACGTTCTCCGGTGGAGGCGAAGGCAACACCTGCGTCGAACTCGCCGCTTCCACCGGCACGCTCCACCTCCGCGAGAGCGACACCGCCGCCACCCACCTCTCCACCACACCGACCGCCCTCGCCCACCTCCTCGCGGGCATACGCGCGGGCAGCACCCATCGCCCCTTCTCAGCGGGTTGATTCAACTGCCCTGCCCCAGGCTGGAGAGAGCTGTGGAGCAGCCCATGAACCGCACCCTGCACTGGCAGAAGTCGACGTTCTCCGGCGGCGGCGAAGGCAACGACTGCGTCGAACTCGCCACCTCCCCCACCACAATCCACCTCCGCGAGAGCGACACCCCCACCACCCACCTCACCACCACCCCGACCACCCTCGCCCACCTCCTCGCGGGCATACACGCGGACAGCACCCGGCGTCAGGACTGAAGGCCGGCGCGGCACCGTCTCCTCACACGGAGACCCGTACGGGCAACGCCTCTTTCCTTCCGTACGCCAGGACCTTCGCCAGCACTTCACGGAAGCGGGCTACACCCTCCGCCGGGGCGTCGAGCACCACCTCGATCTCGGAGTCCTCCAGGCGGGGGCCGGGGGCTCCTCTGGCGGCTTCAGGCACATCCGGGCCTCACCGGAGGCGTACTCGGCGAGGGCCACCGTGGCGGTGACACCCTCGCCGGACGCCTCCCGTACAACCGTGAACGCCGACCTCTCCCACCACCGAGCCGCTCAAGGCTGCCACCACTGCCGGCGGGGGACATCCGAACCGACTTCACTCATGGCCGGAGTGCTACGACTCCGGCCCCGCGGCCGTGTGGTGGGTGCTGTGCGGGAGTGGGCCCGCGCGGTCCAGGAGGCCTGTGCGGGCCGCCAGGGCCGCCGCTTCCAGCCGGGAGCCGACGCCCAGCTTCATCAGGACGCGTTGGACGTGGGTGCGGGCGGTGGAGGGGGCGATGCCCATGCCGGCCGCGATCAGGCGGGTGTCCTCGCCGTCGGCGACCCGGACGAGGACCTCCACCTCGCGCGGGGTGAGCATCTGGAGCAGGCGCTGGCCCTCGTCGTCGGGCTGGGCGGCCGGGTTCAGCAGTTCGCCGAAGGCTCCCTGGAGGAGTTGGGGTGCGACGGCCGCCTCACCCGCCCGCGCCTTCATGATGGCCCGCTCCACGCCCTCGATGCGCTCGTCGTGCCGGACGTATCCCGAGGCGCCGGCCGCGAAGGCCGCCGCGATGCCGCGCGGGTTGGGGACCGGGCCCAGCACCAGGACGGCGACCTGGGGCCGGTCCCGCTTGATCCGGACGACCGGGTCGAACATCCCCGGCTCGGCCGGGGTCGCCGTCCCGAGCAGGCACACCTCCGGTGCACGGGCGATCACCAGGTCCGCTGCGCCCGCGGCGGGCGCGGCGGCGGCGAGCACCCGGTGCCCGCGCAGTTTCAGCGCCGAGGCGAGCGCCTCGGCGAGCAGTCGGTGGTCGTCGACCACCATGAGTCGCACTCCCATCGAGCAACCCCCCAGTCCCCCCTTGGATGCCCACACGGACAGTCAGGCACGGCCGGTCACGAGCACGTGCGCGCGCTGCGGCACACGTGCAGACAGACAAAAGGTGCCCCCCGGCACCTCGTCCTTCATGCCCCCGGAAGCTACACGCTTGTTCGACGTCGCGCTCCCCCTACCGGCGAGAAGTGCCCCGGATCGCCGAAATTCCTCTCATTCGAGGGTGTTGAGCGGTACGTGCACGGCCCCGTCCCTGAGCAGGGACGGGGCCGTGGGGGGTGCCGGTGCGATGATCAGCCGATCAGCTGTCGGTGCCGTACGCCAGCGCCAGGTACTCCTCCTCGTCCGAGGAGGTGTCGTCCGCGTACACGTTGGACATGTACAGGCGCCCCTGGGAGTAGATGAACTCGGTGTACTCGGGCAGCATGCCGGCCTCGGCCTCCCGCTCGGCCTCCGTCGACGGGTTCTGCATCAGCTTCGTCTGCTGGAACGAGCTGCCGTCGATGCTGATGACCTGCCCGCCCTCGTCGTACGGCTGCCGCTTGTACGCGATGAGGTTGGTGCCGTCCATGCGCAGCGGGAACAGTTCGTAGTCGTCGCCGGCGTCGGCGCGCTGGCCGGTCTGCTTGCCGGTGGTCAGGTCGAAGGCGACGATCTCGTTGGTCTGGCTGTAGTCGCCGGAGCCGTCGTGCTCCTCGGTCGGCAGGTAGAGGCGGTCGGTGCCGACCGCGATGCCCGTGCAGTGCTCGATCCTGGTGATGCCGTCGCAGCGGGCGGCGAACTGGTCGCCGGGGGCGGAGATGCGGGTGATCAGCTTGCCGGTCTTGTTGTCGACGGAGAAGAAGTCCGAGATGCCGCTGCCGTCCTGGGCGCTGTCGCCGACGTCGGCGGCGATGACCAGCGGGTCGGTGGAGACGACGCTCGCGTACTCGATGCCGGTCGACATCTTGTACTCGGAGAGCACCTTCCCGGAGGTCGGGTCGATGGTCTGGATGTGCAGGGTCCGCGCGTCGTAGTCACCGCACTTGCGGACCGCGACCAGCTTGGGGCCACCGCCGTAGCCGGCGTCGTAGCAGGTGTCGGCCGACTTGGGCGCCCACAGGGCCTTGCCGGTGTCGATGTCGAAGGCCGCGCCGCCCTCGGTCGCGCCGAGCGCCACCGTGTGCGCGCTGACCGTGACGTTGTCGAACGTGACCGGGTAGTCGCCGGACGAGACCGTCTTCGTCCACAGCTGCTTGCCCGCGGCGAGGTCGATCGCCGCGACCTGCGTGCAGCCGGCCGAGGAGTCCTTGGCGGGCATCTTCGGCTGGAAGACGACCGCCGTCCTGTCGTCCTCGGTGGCGTACTTGCTGGCCTCGCACACCGGGCCGGGCAGCTTGATCGTCCACAGCTTGGTGCCCTTGTCCGGGTCGTAGCCGACGATCTCGGCGACGCCCGACTTCACGTACGCCTTGTCGGTCAGCCAGGAGCCGGACACGACGACGCTGTCGTCCTCGGCGACCGTGGGCGACGGGATCTTGAAGAGGAGCTGGGCGTCGGGGTCGGTGGGCGCCTTCTCGGTGCCTCCCTCGGACGTGCCGCCGGTGCCGCCCTTGTCGTCGCCGCCGGTCGTGCCGCCGGAGCTGGCGGTGTCGTCCTTCTTGCCGCTGTCCCCCGACGTGGAGTACCAGACGCCGCCGCCGACGATCAGCGCTATCGCGACGACCGCGGCGACGATGATGGCCAGCTGGGCGTTGACCTTGCGGCCGCCCGGCTGGGGGTGCATCGGCATCGTGGGCGGCTGCCCGGCGTAACCGCCCGGGTAGCCCGGCTGGCCCGGCTGCGGGTAGCCCGCCTGCGGCTGCATGGGCACGGTGGGCTGACCGGGGTAGCCGTAGCCGGGCTGCTGGCCGTACGCCGCCTGCTGGCCGTACGGGTTCGGCTGGCCCTGCGGAGCCGGCTGGCCCGGGTAGCCGTAGCCCGGCCCGGTGGGGGGCTGCGGCGGTCCCGCGGGCGGGGCCGTCTGCGGGTAGCCGTAGCCGGGGCCGGTGGGGGGCTGGGGCGGTCCGGCGGGCGGGGCCGTCTGCGGGTAGCCGTAGCCGGGGCCGGTGGGGGGCTGCGGCGGTCCCGCGGGCGGGGCCGACTGCGGATAGCCGTAGCCCGGGCCGGTGGGGGGCTGCGGCGGTCCCGCGGGCGGGGCCGACTGCGGATAGCCGTAGCCGGGGCCCGTCGGCGGCTGGGGCGGGGTCGGGATCGGGGGCTGGGGTGCCTGCGGCGCCTGGGCGTTCGGCGGGGCCGGGGAGGCCGGAGGCATCTGGGCGGCCATGGCGGCCTGGTGCGGCATCGGGCCGCCCGGCGCCTTGTCGAGCTGCGGGCCCTCGGGCGGGGCCGGGGGCGCCGGCGGTGGCGGGGTCTGCGGTGCGCCGAAACCGGGCGGCGGGGCGTCCTGCGGAGCGGCCGACGGCTGCGGCGGGGACTGCGGCGGCTGCTGCTGCGGGGGCCGGTCCTGGGGTGTGCCCTGCGGGGGCTGGTGCGGCGGCGGGGGCGGCGGCTGGGTCATGGTGTGGGTACCTCGGAAAGAACGCTCGGGACGACGGGGCGCGGGGCACGGGGCCCGCGACGGCGGCCGACGGGAGGACGGGAAAAACGGGGGTGGGACGGGGAGTCAGCCTTACTTGCCGTAGGCGAGCATCAGCTTCTCCTTCGTGTCGTCACTGCCCGTCAGCCGGGTGGCGGAGAGGTAGAACCGCCCGTCGACCCAGGCGACGTCCCGCTGGGAGAAGCCGTCCTCGAGGTCGATCGTGCTCTCGGGCATCTGGAGCAGCGTCGTCGGTGTGTGCGCGGAGCCGGCCGTCGGGATCGACACGACCCGCCCGGCCGCGTCCCACGACGGCTGGACGTAGGCGACGAGGTTGCCGCCCTCGATCCGCACCGGCAGCATCGACTCCTCCAGCGGGGACTTCACCCGCCACTTCTCCTTGCCGGTGGCGAGGTCGATGGCGACGATCTCGTTGGCGCCGCTGGTCGCGTCCGTCGGCAGGTAGAGGGTGTTCGCGTCGGCCGCCGTGCCCTTGCAGCCGGTCAGGTCGCGCTGGAGGATGGACCAGCCGCAGTCCGGCTGGAAGTCCTCGTCGAAGGTGATCTGCGACCGGAACGTGCCGTCCGCCTTGAGCACCGCGATGTTCCAGGCGTTGTCGTCCGAGTTGGTGCTGTAGACGACCAGCGGGTCGACGGAGTACGTCCGCTCGACCTGCCAGCCCTTGTCGAAGGCCTGGGTCCACTTGACCTTGCCGGTCGCCGGGTCCAGTTCCTGCACCTCGTCGTGCTCATCGGTGCCGGACGCGTCGCAGGACGCCACCGAGATCAGCTTGGCGCCGCCCGCGAAGGCGCTGGGGAAGCAGGCGTCGCCGTACTTCTTCTTCTCCCACGTCGGCTTCCCGGTGCGCACGTCGTACGCCTGGCCGGACTGGGAGCGTCCCACCATCAGGGTGTTGCCGGTGAGCGACAGTTCGATGGTGAGGGCGCTGTCGAACAGGTCGCCGTCCTCGACGACGGCCGTCCAGCCCTTGGCGCCGGTGGTGAGGTCGATCTGCTGGAGCTGGTTGCACTTGGCGCGGTCGCTGGTGCCGCTCATGTACGCCACGACGACCTTGTCGTCGGCCGTCTTCTCGGGGGTGACCGCGCAGATCTGCTGGGGGAGCGTGACGGTGTCCCAGGTGGGCCTGCCGTCACCGACGTTGTAGGCGACGACCTCCTTGTAGGCGGCCTTCACCGCCGCCTTGGAGGTGATCCACATGCCCGGGGCGTCGGCACCGTCGGAGGGCGCGTCGGGCGCCTCCTTGTACCAGAGCACCTCGGCCTCGCCGGACTTGCGGTCGGCGTTGAAGTCCTGTGTGTCCTCGCCGCCGTCGCCGCTGCCGTCGCCGGGGTTGACCGGGCTGCCGCTCGCCGTGGCCTTGCCGTCGTCGCTCTGCTGGGCGACCGGCTTCTTGTCCTCGTCGTCACCGCCGCTCGTGACCGCGAACACCGTCCCGCCGATCACCAGCAGCGCCGCGACCGCCGCGCCGACGACCAGGGCGGGCCTGCCCTTGAAGGGGCCGCGCGGGCCGGACGGCGGCGTGCCGGGGCCGGGGGCGCCGGGGAACTGGGTTCCGGGCGGGGGCGGGTAGCCGTAGCCGGGCTGCTGTCCGTAGGGCGCGGTGGGCTGTCCGTACGGGCCCGGCTGCGAGGGCTGTCCGTAGGGACCGGGCTGCGACGGCTGTCCGTACGGACCGGGCTGCGAAGGCTGTCCGTACGGTCCCGGTGCGGGCGGGGGCGCGGCCGGGGCGCCGTAGGGGCCGGGCTGCGGGTGGCCGTACCCCGGCTGCGGGCCCTGCGGGGGCTGCGGCGGCTGGGGCGGCGGTTGCTGCGGTGCTCCGAAACCGCCCGGCTGCGGCGGCTGGTCGGGCGGCTGAGTCATCAGCGTGTTCCCCCTCGTTCACTGATTTTTAGCCACGCCCTGAGGTTCGTGTCGGACCCAGAGTCGTTCTCAAAAAGTTCTCAGACGGCTCTTTCTATCACCCGGTACCGACAGCGCAGGGGGCCGTATCGGCGCCTGTTCCCAAGGGAGCACCGGCCCGTGATGCCGTCGTTATGCGCCTTCACGCCCTCTTCACGCGGCGCACGCGCTGCCCTCGTGCGCGGGGTGGGGGAACGGACGAGGGCGCACGGGGGAGACGATCGCGCCGGGGACAGGGGCGCGCAAGGGAACGGTTCACGCCGGGGACGAAGGCGCGCGGGTGAGCGATTCGCGCCAGGGGAGCGTGAGGGGGGCGGGTTGAGGTGCGGGCGGCCGCAGGTGCACACGGCCGCCGGTGCGGGCGGCCGCCGGTGCGGGCGGCCGCCGGTGCGGGCGGCCGCCCGTGGGGGTTACACGTCCTCGGCCAGCTCCAGCCAGCGCAGCTCCAGTTCCTCGCGCTCGCCCGCCAGCTCGCGCAGTCGGGCGTCGAGTTCGGCGACCTTCGCGAAGTCGGTGGCGTTGTCGGCGATCTGGGCGTGGAGCTTGGTCTCCCTCTCGGAGATCTTGTCCAACTGCCGTTCGATCTTCTGGAGTTCCTTCTTGGCGGCGCGCTGGTCGGCGGCGCTCTTCTCGGCGGCGGGCTTCTGGGCGGCGGCCGGGACGGGGGCCGCGGCGGCGGCCGCCTCCTCCATGCGGTGGCGCCGTTCCAGGTACTCGTCGATGCCGCGCGGCAGCATCCGCAGGGTGGCGTCGCCGAGGAGGGCGAAGACGCGGTCCGTGGTGCGCTCGACGAAGAACCGGTCGTGGGAGATGACGATCATCGAGCCGGGCCAGCCGTCGAGGACGTCCTCGAGCTGGGTGAGGGTCTCGATGTCGAGGTCGTTGGTGGGCTCGTCGAGGAAGAGGACGTTGGGCTCGTCCATCAGCAGGCGCAGCAGCTGGAGGCGGCGGCGCTCACCGCCGGACAGGTCGCCGACCGGCGTCCACTGCTTCTCCTTGCCGAAGCCGAACGTCTCGCACAGCTGCCCGGCGGTCATCTCGCGCCCCTTGCCGAGGTCGACGCGCTCACGGACCCGCTGGACGGCCTCCAGAACCCGCCAGGTCGGGTCGAGTTCGGCGACCTCCTGGGAGAGGTAGGCGAGCTTGACGGTCCGGCCCACGGCGATCCGCCCGCCGGCCGGCTGGGCCTCGCCCTCGGTCCGCGCCGCTTCGGCCATCGCCCGCAGCAGCGAGGTCTTCCCGGCGCCGTTGACGCCGACGAGGCCGATGCGGTCGCCGGGGCCGAGGTGCCAGGTGACGTGCTTCAGCAGCACCTTGGGCCCGGCCTGGACGGTGACGTCCTCCAGGTCGAAGACGGTCCTGCCGAGCCGGGAGGACGCGAACTTCATCAGCTCGCTGCTGTCCCGGGGCGGTGGCACGTCCGCGATCAGCTCGTTGGCGGCCTCGACGCGGAAGCGGGGCTTGGAGGTGCGGGCGGGGGCGCCGCGGCGCAGCCAGGCGAGCTCCTTGCGGACGAGGTTCTGCCGCTTGGTCTCCTCCGTCGCCGCGATCCGTTCGCGCTCCGCGCGGGCGAAGACGTAGTCGGAGTAGCCGCCCTCGTACTCGTGGACGACGCCGCGCTGGACGTCCCACATGCGGGTGCAGACCTGGTCGAGGAACCAGCGGTCGTGCGTGACGCAGACGAGCGCGGACCGGCGCTCGCGCAGGTGCTGCGCGAGCCAGGCGATGCCCTCGACGTCGAGGTGGTTGGTGGGCTCGTCGAGGACGATCAGGTCCTGTTCCTCGATGAGCAGCTTGGCGAGCGCGATACGGCGGCGCTCACCGCCGGAGAGGGGTCCGATGACGGTGTCGAGGCCCTGGGGGAAGCCGGGCAGGTCCAGGCCGCCGAAGAGGCCGGTGAGGACGTCCCTGATCTTGGCGTTGCCGGCCCACTCGTGGTCGGCGAGGTCCCGGATGACCTCGTGGCGGACGGTGGCCGCCGGGTCGAGGGAGTCGTGCTGGGTCAGCACGCCGAGCCGCAGGCCCCCGGAGTGGGTGACGCGCCCGGTGTCGGCCTCCTCCAGTTTGGCGAGCATCCGGATCAGGGTGGTCTTGCCGTCGCCGTTGCGGCCCACCACGCCGATGCGGTCCCCTTCGGAGACGCCGAGGGAGACGCCGTCGAGCAGGGCACGGGTGCCGTACACCTTGCTGACGTTCTCGACATTGACCAGATTGACGGCCATTTCTCTCCTGCCCGGGGGGATCGTCAGCCTCCCAGCGTAATGCGCGCCGGTCGGTGGCCGGTCCCCCCGTCGGGTCAGTGCCGCTCGCGCAGGACCGTCGCGCCGGGCGCCGGTCCCGTCGCCGTGCGCACGGTCCGGCAGGTCCCGGAGGCGCGCAGCGCCCCGGCGACGGCCGCCGCGGCGGCCGTGTCGCGGACGAGGAACGCGGTGGTCGGGCCCGAGCCGGAGACGAGCGCGGCGAGCGCGCCCGCCGCGCGCCCGGCGGCGAGGGTGTCGGCGAGCTCGGGGAAGAGCGAGAGGGCGGCGGGCTGGAGGTCGTTGGAGACGGCGGCGGCGAGCGCGTCGGGGTCGCCGTCGGCGAGGGCGTCGAGAACGTCCGGCGAGGCGACGGGTTCGGGGATGTCGCGGCCCTCGGCGAGCCGGTCGAACTCCCGGAACACGGCCGGCGTCGACAGCCCCCGCGCGGCCAGGGCGAACACCCAGTGGAAGGTGCCGCCGGTGTCCAGGGCGGTGAGCTTCTCGCCGCGCCCGGTGCCGAGGGCGGCGCCGCCGACCAGGCTGAAGGGGACGTCGCTGCCGAGTCCGGCGCAGATGTCGAGGAGTTCGTCGCGGGTCGCGCGCGTGCCCCACAGCGCGTCGCAGGCGAGGAGGGCGGCCGCGCCGTCCGCGCTGCCGCCCGCCATCCCGCCCGCGACGGGGATGTCCTTGGCGATGTGCAGGTGCACGTCGGGGGTGCGGCCGTACCGCTCGGCGAGCGCGATCGCCGCGCGCGCGGCGAGGTTGGTGCGGTCCAGGGGGACCTGGCCGGCGTCCGGCCCCTCGCAGGTGACGCGCAGCGCGTCGGCCGGGGTGGCGGTGACCTCGTCGTACAGGCCGACCGCGAGGAACACGTTCGCCAGGTCGTGGAAGCCGTCGGGGCGGGCGGCGCCCACCCCGAGCTGGACGTTGACCTTGGCGGGCACGCGCACGGTGACGCTCACGCGGACTCCTCCACCCGGTGCTCGGCGATGCGCGCGAACTCCTCGACGGTCAGCGACTCGCCGCGCGCCTGGGGGGAGACCCCGGCGGCGACGAGGGCCGCCTCGGCCGCGGCGGCGGAACCGGCCCAGCCGGCGAGCGCGGCGCGCAGCGTCTTGCGGCGCTGGGCGAAGGCGGCGTCGACGACGGCGAAGACCTCGGCCCTCGACGCCGCGGTCTTGACCGGTTCGGTCCGGCGGACCAGGGAGACGAGCCCGCTGTCGACGTTCGGCGCGGGCCAGAAGACGTTGCGTCCGATGGCACCGGCGCGCTTGACGTCGGCGTACCAGTTGGCCTTGACGGACGGCACGCCGTACACCTTGTTGCCGGGTGCGGCGGCGAGCCGGTCGGCGACCTCCGACTGGACCATGACCAGGGTGCGCTCGATGCTCGGGAAGGTGGCGAGCATGTGCAGCAGCACGGGCACGGCGACGTTGTACGGCAGGTTGGCCACCAGCGCGGTCGGGGGCGGGCCCGGCAGTCCGGTCACGTGCATCGCGTCGGAGTGCACCAGCGCGAACCGCTCCGCGCGCTCCGGCATGCGCGCCGCGATCGTCGCGGGCAGCGCGCCGGCCAGCACGTCGTCGATCTCGACGGCCGTGACCCGGTCGGCGACCTCCAGCAGCGCGAGCGTCAGGGAGCCGAGCCCCGGCCCGACCTCCACGACCACGTCGTCGGGCCGTACCTCCGCGGTGCGGACGATACGGCGGACCGTGTTCGCGTCGATCACGAAGTTCTGGCCGCGCTGCTTGGTGGGCCGCACGCCGAGGACGGCCGCCAGTTCGCGGATGTCGGCGGGGCCCAGGAGGGCGTCGGGGGTGGGGCTGCTCACGGGACAAGGGTACGGGGGTGCACCGGGCGCGGTTGCCCGGTACCGGGGGCGCGGGTGGGGCGCGGGGCCCGGCGCCCACGGTGGGGCGCGGTTGCCCGGTACCGGGGGCGCGGGTGGGGCGCGGGGCCCGGCGCTCCGGGGGCGCGGGTCCTGGCGCTCACGGGGTGGCGTGGGTGGGGCGCGGGTCCGGGCGTTGGCGGGGGGGCGTGAGTGGGGCCCGGGTCCGGGCGTTCACGGGGGGGGCGTGAGTGGGGCCCGGGTCCGGGCGTTCGCAGGGGGGCGTGAGTGGGGCCCGGGTCCGGGCGTTCGCAGGGGCGCGTGGGCAGGGCGCGGGGGCAGGGCGCGGGGGCAGGGCGCGGGGGCAGGGCGCGGGGGCAGGGCGCGGGGGCAGGGCGCGGGCGGTGCTGCCGCGCCCGTCCGCGCCGCCCGGCGGGCCGCACGACGGCCCGCGGCTGCGGCACGAGCGCCCGCGGCCGCGCCGCTCAGTCCTTCAGCCGTGCCCCGCAGTGCGGCCAGGGGCTCGACCCCCGCCGCGTGTACAGCTTCTTCGCCCGCGACGTCTGCTCCTCCGCCGGGGCGTCCTGGGGCCGGCCGCTGCCGCCGAGGAGCCGCCAGGTGTGCGCGTCGAACTGGTACAGCCCGCCGTACGTGCCGGACGGGTCCACCGCGTCGGGGCGGCCGCCGGACTCGCAGTCCGCGAGGGACCGCCAGTCCAGGTCGTCGGCTCCCCGCACGGAGCGCGGCAGCGGCTTGGTGCCCACCTTCACCACCTGGGCGCGCGGCTCGCGCACGATCTCGGTCCGGATCCGCCGCGACTTCTGCCGGACGCCGTTGACGGTGCGCACGGAGTACGTGATGCGGCGCAGACCCGGCTGTCCGGCACGTTCCACGACCTCCGTGCCCCGGAACAGCGAGGGGTCCTCGGCCCGCCGCACCTGGAAGGGGATCGCCTCCTCCCGCACCTCCTGGGAGCCGGTGATGCGCAGCACGGTGACGGTCTGTCCGTCGCGCGGGAAGCTGGCGGGCGGGACGGAGGTGGTGTCCTGGCCGCGCAGGGTGATCCCGGCCTCCTGGACCGCCTCGCGCACGGTCGCCGCGTTGGTGCGGACGGTGCGGGCACGGCCGTCGGCCATGATCGTCAGGGCGCGCTCGGTCCGTACGTCCAGTGCGAGGCCGCCCCGCCCGATGCGCTGGTAGCGCGGGGCGGAGAGGTACGCGCCCTCGGCGCGCACGCCGAGTTGTCCGAGCGCCTCCTGTACCGTGCGCGCCGTCGTCCACACCTCGCGCCGGTGTCCGTCGAGGGTGAGCCGGACGGGGCGGCCGTAGTGCACCGCGATCTCGTCGCCGCTGGTGAGCTCCGTGCCGGGGGCGGGCGCCACCACGTCGTGCGTCCCGAACGCCACGCCCTCCTGGGCGAGCAGTTCGGTCACGTCGTCGGCGAACGTGTGCAGGGTGCGCGACCGGCCGTCGACGGTCAGCTCGATCGCCTTGTCCTTGGCGACGAAGGCGGCGGTGCCGCCGGCGAGGAAGGCGACGACCAGCGCCTGCGGCAGCAGGCGGCGCATGGCGGAGTCCGGGCGCTCGGCGTAGCGCGCCCTGCGCCGGCGCGCGGCCCGCCGCCCCGTCCCGGTGCGCGCGGGCACCCCCGTCCCGGCCGGGCTCGCCCCGGCCGGGCCGTCCGACCCGGGTGGGGACACCGGCTCGGGCGTCGTCTCGTAGGCGGGGTGGTAGGTGTCCCCGTACGGCCCCGGCGCCACGTACACGCCGTAGGCCACCGTCTCCGCGCTGTACAGGCCGGGGAGCTGCACGGTGGGCGGAGACCCGTACTCGGCGGGTCCGTACACCCCGAGCGGGCCGTACGCCTCGCCGGGCCCGTACCCCTCGCCGGAGCCGTACGGTCCGTACGGTCCGTACGGCTCCGGCGGAACGTACGGCTCCACCGGGACGTACGGCTCCACCGGGGTGTACGGCCCGCTCGGGGCGTACGGGCCCTGCGGCGCGCAGGGCTCCGGGGGCCCCGGGTCGTACGGCTCGAACGTCTGGTACTGCGAGTTGCTCACGCCGACGCGCTCCAGGGGCCGGAGGGGGTCCAGAGGGGTCCGGATCGGGCCCCCAGAACCTAGCGGAGCGATCGTCACTCTCCAAAGCGGCGCGGCTACTCGGCGTTCAGTAGGCGAAGGCGCGGGCGGTGTTGGCGGCGAGGGCGGTCGCCATGGCGTCCTCGTCGATGCCGCGGACGGCGGCCATGGCGCGGACCGTGACGGGGACGAGGTACGGGGCGTTGGGCCGGCCCCGGTAGGGCGCCGGGGTGAGGAAGGGGGCGTCGGTCTCCACGAGGACGAGGTCCAGCGGGGCGACGGCGAGGGCGTCGCGCAGGTTCTGGGCGTTCTTGAAGGTGACGTTGCCGGCGAAGGACATGAAGTACCCGGCGCGGGCGCAGATCTCCGCCATCTCGGCGTCGCCGGAGTAGCAGTGGAAGACGGTGCGCTCGGGCGCGCTCTCCTCCTTCAGGATGCGCAGGACGTCGGCGTGGGCGTCGCGGTCGTGGATGACGAGGGCCTTGCCGTGCCGCTTGGCGATCTCGATGTGGGCGCGGAACGACGACTCCTGCGCCTCCTTGCCCTCGGGGCCGGTGCGGAAGTAGTCCAGTCCCGTCTCTCCGACGCCCTTGACGTGCGGGAGCGCGGCCAGGCGGTCGATCTCGGCGAGCGCCTCGTCGAGCGCCGCCGCGCCCCCGGCCGCACGCTCGCCCTGCCGCGACCAACCGTCGGGGTCTCCGTGCACGATGCGCGGGGCCTCGTTGGGGTGCAGGGCGACGGCCGCGTGGACGGCGTCGTAGCGGGCCGCCGTCTCGGCCGCCCACCGTGAGCCGCGGACGTCGCAGCCGACCTGGACGACCGTCGTCACGCCGACCGACGCGGCTTTCGCGAGCCCCTCCTCCACCGTGCCGGACTGCATGTCGAGGTGGGTGTGGGAGTCGGCGACCGGCACCCCGAGTGGGGCCGGGAGCGGCGGCGCCGCGTTCTTGTCGGCGTTCGAAGGCATGTCCCGATCCTACGGAAGGGGGCGGGGACGGGGCCGCGGCCGTCCGCCTCCGGCCGCCGGCCGCCGGCCGGTTCAGCCGGCCCGGTGCTGGAAGGGGTGCAGCAGGTCGGACAGGTGCCAGTGGTGCTCGCGGCGCGGCCGGCGCGCGTACCGGTCGTCCCGGCCGTCCTCCCGGCCGTTCACGCGACCGTCCTCCGAGCCGTTCGAGCGGCCGGCCGCCCGGCCGTCCGCGCGGCCGCCGCTCCCGGTGGCGGGTTCCGGCGCCTCCACCGGCCCGGCCGGGGGCGTGCGGTGGGGGCGGCGGGCGGCGCTGAGCACCGAGGCGACCTGCCCGGCCCGCATGATGCGCACGAGGTGCCCGTCGCAGTTGAGGCAGGCGGGCCGGCTCAGCGGGGACGGCACGGTCCGGCCGTCCGCGACGTAGAGGACGAACTCGTGTCCGTCGGCGTCCGTGTGGTGCTCTATCTCGTACGACTGCTCCCAGGCGTGCCCGCAGCGCATGCAGGCGAAGGAGTACGACTCGTGCACGACGGGGATCGCCGCGGCGCGCAGGTGGCCGGTCTGCCCTGTGATCTCACTCATGCCAGCTCCCGTTGTCCGCTGGGCAGACGCCCCGGGCGCGGGGATTCCCCCCGGAATCCCGTTCGGGGGCGTGGGACGGGTGCGTCCCTGGCGTCCAGTGGACTCCTCCGCCGGTGCGGGCGCAGCAGGCCTGTCGAGTGTTGGGAGTGATTTGGGCGGCGCTTGCCGAAATGGTGCGGCGGACGGCCTGTGGGCTTTGCCTTGCACGCCAGCCCTTTGCCCCTGCATGGGGCGTGCGCTCAGAGGACGCGCGCCCCGCTCAGACGACGCGTCCTCCCTGCTCAGCGGCGTGCGGGCACCGGCGTACCGATCAGGGCGTCCGCTCGGAGTGCTTCGCGGCCACCACCGCGTCGAACACCTCCCGCTTGGGCAGCCCCGCCTCCGTCGCCACCGCGGCGATGGCCTCCTTGCGGCGTTCGCCGGCCTCCTCGCGGAGCCGGACCCGCCGCACCAGTTCCGCCGCGTCGAGCTCCTCGGGCCCGCGCTCGGGCGCACCGGAGACGACGACGGTGATCTCGCCGCGCACGCCCTCGGCCGCCCACGCGGCCAGCTCGGCCAGCGGCCCGCGCCGGACCTCCTCGTACGTCTTGGTCAGCTCGCGGCAGACGGCGGCGCGCCGCTCCCCGCCGAACACCTCGGCCATCGCGGCGAGGGTGTCGTCCAGCCGGTGCGGGGCCTCGAAGTAGACGAGGGTGCGGCGCTCCTCGGCCACGTCCCTCAGCCGCGACAGCCGCTCCCCCGCCTTCCGCGGCAGGAACCCCTCGAAGCAGAAGCGGTCGACGGGCAGCCCGGACAAAGCGAGGGCGGTGAGCACGGCGGACGGGCCCGGTACGGCGGTGACCCGGACGTCCCGCTCGACGGCGGCGGCGACCAGCCGGTACCCGGGGTCGGAGACGGACGGCATGCCCGCGTCGGTGACGAGCAGCACGCGCGCGCCGCCGAGCAGCTCCTCCACCAGTTCGGGCGTGCGGGCGGACTCGTTGCCCTCGAAGTACGACACCACGCGCCCCTTGGGCGTCACGCCGAGCGCCTGCGTCAGCCGGCGCAGCCGGCGGGTGTCCTCGGCGGCGACGACGTCGGCGGCGGCCAGCTCCTCGGCGAGCCGGGGCGGGGCGTCCGCGATGTCCCCGATGGGGGTTCCTGCAAGGACCAGGGTTCCGGGTGCGACTGTCACGTTTCCAGTCTCGCAGGGGGTGAGACACGGAAATCCCACAGAAGGGTTCCCTACGATGGCGCGGTGACCAGTACCGCGTCCTCCACGGACTCCACGGACTCCACGGGCCACCGGCAGCAGGCCCCGGCACCGCAGGACCAGGCGCCGCAGGCCCAGGCATCGCAGGACCATGCGCCGCAGGACCAGCGGCCGTCGTGGCGGCAGCGGCTGCGCCGCTTCGGATACGCGGCGGAGCCGGGCGGCGACGTCCGGGAGCGGCTGGTGCCGCCGTTCGCCGAGCCGAGCCCGCGCCTGTGGGAGGCGCTGGGGATGCCCCCCACGGCGGTGGAGCGCGTGCTGCGCTGGTCGGGCTGGGGCGGTCCGCTGCTGGTCACGCTGGTGGCGGGCGTGCTGCGGTTCTGGAACCTGGGCAGCCCGAAGGCTGTGATATTCGACGAGACGTACTACGCCAAGGACGCCTGGGCGCTCGTCCACCGCGGCTTCGAGGTCAACTGGGACAAGAACGCCAACGACCTCATCCTCTCCTCGGGCGGCCATGTCACCGTCCCGGCGGACGCGGCGTACGTGGTGCATCCGCCGGTCGGCAAGTTCGTCATCGGGCTGGGCGAGCTGCTCTTCGGGTTCGATCCGTTCGGCTGGCGGTTCATGACGGCGCTGCTGGGCACGTTGTCCGTGCTCATGCTGTGCCGCATCGGGCGCCGGCTGTTCCGTTCGACGTTCCTGGGCTGTCTGGCGGGCGCGCTGATGGCCGTCGACGGGCTGCACTTCGTGATGAGCCGCACCTCGCTGCTGGACGGGGTGCTGATGTTCTTCGTGCTGGCGACGTTCGGCTGTCTGCTGATCGACCGCGACAAGGCGCGCGAGCGGCTCGCGGCCGCGCTGCCGCCGGACGCCGACGGGCACCACCGGCCGGACGCGCACCTCGCCGAGACGACCCGTCTGGGCCTGCGCCCGTGGCGCTGGGCGGCCGGTGTGATGCTGGGCCTGGCGATCGGCACCAAGTGGAACGGCCTGTACATCATGGTCGCGTTCTGCCTGATGGCGGTCCTGTGGGACGTCTCCTCGCGCCGGGTGGCCGGAGCCCGCCGCCCCTACCGGGCGGTGCTGCGGCGCGACACGGGGCTGGCGTTCCTGGCCACGGTGCCGGTCGCGCTGGTGACGTACCTGGTGTCGTGGACGGGCTGGATCCTCTCCCCCGACGACGGCTCGGGCGGCTACTACCGCAACTGGGCGGCCACCGACGGCAAGGGCGGCAGCTGGACGTGGCTGTTCCCCGACTGGCTGCGCAGCCTGTGGCACTACGAGCACGAGGTGTACGAGTTCCACACCCACCTGACGTCCCCGCACACCTACCAGTCGAACCCGTGGAGCTGGATCGTCCTGGGCCGCCCGGTCTCGTACTTCTACGAGTCCCCGGCGCCCGGCGTGGACGGCTGCCCGTCGGACGCGGGCGAGAAGTGCGCGCGGGAGGTCCTGGCGATCGGTACGCCCGTGCTGTGGTGGGCGGCCTGCTTCGCGATCGCGTTCGTCCTGTGGCGGTGGCTGTTCCGCCGCGACTGGCGGGCCGGGGCGATCGCCTGCGGGATCGCGGCCGGCTACCTGCCGTGGTTCCTGTACCAGGAGCGCACGATCTTCCTCTTCTACGCCGTGGTCTTCCTGCCGTTCCTGTGCCTGGCGGTGGCGATGATGACCGGGGCGATCGTCGGACGTCCGGGGTCGAGCGACACCCGGCGGGTGGTGGGCGCGACGGCGGCGGGCGTGCTGGTGCTGCTGATCGCGTGGAACTTCATCTACTTCTGGCCGCTGTACACCGGCCAGGCGATCCCGATCGACTCCTGGCGTTCACGGATGTGGCTGGATACCTGGGTCTGATTCCGTCACCTGATGGCCCGGTTGTCCCCATGAACTGATCTCCGTTCGGACAAGTTCCGGAAACGCCCGTCACAGAGGCCCCCGGCCCCGCTTACAGTGCGAACACAGGAAGCTTTTTCGAACGCGTTCAGTTCGCCGCCGAAAAGGTTCTCGGGGACAACGGGGATGCCGGGGAGGGTGCGGGGCATGCACAAGGGGGCCAAGGCGGCGATCGTCGGCTCGGTGCTGGCCGTGATGGTGGGCGGGGCCGGGTACGGCACGTACAACTTCGTGAGCGCGCTGGACGGGGGCGGCGGGACGGGGGGCGGCGGGCCGGCGGCCGTGCGGAGCGGGCCGCCGAGCGGGTCCGAGGTGAAGGACACCACCGCCGCGTTCTTCGCGGCCTGGGAGCAGGGCGACGCGGCGACCGCGGCGTCGTACACCAACAACGCCGAGATGGCGGAGCCGCTGCTGACCTCGTACGCGGAGGCCGCGCACATCACCGGCGTGACGATCACCCCGGGTACGGCGAGCGGGGACACCGTGCCGTTCGGGGTGAAGGCGACGGTGTCGTACGGGGGGAAGTCGAAGCCGCTGGCGTACACGAGCCGGCTGACGGTGGTGCGGGGGCTCACCACCGGGCGGGCGCTGGTGGACTGGCAGCCGTCGGTGGTGCACCCGAAGCTGGCGGCGATGGACGACACGCTCGTCACGGGCGAGTCGCAGGCGCCGGCGATCGAGGCCGTGGACCGCGACGGCAAGGTCCTGACGAAGGAGGACTACCCCTCGCTCGGGGCGATCCTGGACGAGCTGCGCTCCAAGTACGGCGACCGGGCGGGCGGGACGGCCGGCATCGAGCTGGCGGTCCGGCACGCCGGCACGGGGGTCGCCGACACCCCGCTGCTGACCCTCGCCGAGGGCAAGGCGGGCAAGGTGCCCACCACGCTCAGCGCACGGGTGCAGGCCGCCGCCGAGAAGGCGGTGCAGAAGTACCCCGAGTCCTCGGTGGTGGCCGTCCAGCCCAGCACCGGTGACGTCCTGGCGGTCGCCAACCACCGGGCGGACGGCTTCAACGCCGCCTTCCAGGGCACCGTGGCCCCCGGCTCCACCATGAAGATCGTCAGCGCCGCCACGCTCATCGACAACGGCCTGACCACGGCGGACGGACCGGCGCCCTGCCCCGACGAGGCGATGTCGGAGGGGCAGACCTTCCACAACATCGACGGTATGGACCCGGACGAGGGCGCGACCCTCGCGGAGAGCTTCGCGCGCTCCTGCAACACGGCGTTCGTCAAGTTCGCCGACGAGGTCGAGGTCGACTCGCTGACCCAGGAGACGCAGAACCGTTTCGGGCTCGGGCGCAACGACTGGAAGACCGGGATCGCCTCCTTCGACGGCCGGGTCCCGGCGTCCGGCGGCCCGGACACCGCGGCCAACCTGATCGGCCAGGGCCAGGTCCAGATGAACCCGCTGAACATGGCGTCGGTGACGGCGACCGCGATGACGGGGGTCTTCCGCCAGCCGGTGATCGTGCCGCAGAGCCTCGACGACCGCGAGATCGCCCGCGCGGACGGGCTGCGGGCCGGGACGGTGCAGCAGCTGCGCTCGATGATGAACCGCACCGCGACCAGCGGCACCGCGGCCGAGGTGATGGCCGGCCTGAGCGGCCGGATCGGCGCGAAGACCGGCTCCGCCGAGGTCGACGGCCAGGCCCGGTCCGACAGCTGGTTCACCGGCTACCGCGACGACGTCGCCGCCGCGGCCATGACCCAGGACGGCGGCCACGGCGTCGACGCCTCCGGCCCGATCGTCGCGGCCGTCCTGAAGGCCGGCGGCTGAACGGACGGCGTGGGTGCGGCCGACCCCGGGTGCCCGGCCGCACCGAGCACTCCGAGTCGGCCGTGTGCAGGACCCGGGGTCGCCCGCACCGAGCACCCGGGGGCGACGGCCACCCGAGGGACACGTGGTCGGCCGTACGAAGGACCCGGGTCGCCCGCACCCGGCACCCGGGGTCGGCCGTACCGAGTACCTGGGGTCGGCCGCCCGAGGGACAGTGGGCGGCCACCCGAG
Organism: Streptomyces sp. NPDC088812; assembly: GCF_044750285.1. NCBI lineage: Bacteria > Bacillati > Actinomycetota > Actinomycetes > Kitasatosporales > Streptomycetaceae > Streptomyces > Streptomyces sp. NPDC088812. The sequence continues at coordinate 164,084 of NZ_JBIVJP010000015.1, forward strand.
GGACAGTGGGCGGCCGCACGTAGGCCGGGTGGCTGACGTCACACGTGACGTCACTCCACAGGAGGGGACTCTAGGCTGGTCGCCGTCGTTGGGTGGGTGAGGGTCGGTTCGGGCAACCGGCGGGGACAGTGGGGCGAGGCGGCCCCGGGGATCGCGGAGGAACGCAGGCAGTGGGCAAGAGAAGGCGCGTCGCCGAGCGACGGAACAAGCGGCCCGCGATGGTCGCCGGCATGATCGCCGTCGTCGTCGGCGGCGCCGGTCTCGGGGCCTACGCGCTGTACGGCGGCGGGGCGGCGGCCGAGGACGGACCGACGACGACCGCCGCGAAGAAGCCGCAGGTGAAGACCGGCCCGCTGTCGGCCAAGGAGGTCACCACCGCGGCGCAGACGTTCCTCACGGCCTGGCAGCAGGGCAAGGTCGCGCAGGCGGCCGCCGCCACCGACGACCCGACGGCCGCCACCGCCCTGCTCACCGGCTACACGAAGGACGCCCACGTCACCGGCGTCACCCTCACGGCGGGCGCCCGCTCGGGCGACGAGATCCCCTTCTCCGTGAAGGGCACGGTCAGCTACAAGAAGACCGCGAAGCCGCTGGCGTACAGCAGCGCGCTGACCGTCGTGCGGCGGACGTCGGACGGCGAGCCGCTGGTCGACTGGCACGCGTCGGTGGTCCACCCCGATCTCGCCGACGGGGACACCCTGGTGACCGGCGAGGCGGGCGACCCGCCGGTCACGGCGCTCGACCGGGACGGCGGCGAGCTGACCGCCGCGAAGTACCCGTCGCTGGGCACCGTCCTGGACGGACTGCGCGAGAAGTACGGCAAGAAGGCCGGCGGCACGGCCGGCGTCGAACTGCGCGTGGTCCGCGGCAAGGCGTCGAAGGCGAAGAAGGCCTCCGACAAGACGCTTCTGGAGCTCAGCGAGGGCACGCCGGGCACGATCGAGACGACGTTGAGCCCGACCCTCCAGGCCGCCGCGGAGAAGCAGGTGGCGAGCCGTTCGCGCGCCTCGGTCGTCCTCATGCGGGCCTCCACGGGTGAGATCCTCGCCGTCGCCAACAGCAACCCGAACTTCAACACGGCCTTCCAGGGCTCCCTGGCGCCCGGCTCCACGATGAAGGTCATCACGGCGTCGCTGCTGATCGAGAAGGGGCTGGCGTCGGCGGACGAGGCGCACCCCTGCCCCAAGTACTTCACCTACGGCGGCTGGAAGTTCCAGAACGACGACGAGTTCAGCATCGACGGCGGCACCTTCAAGGCGAGCTTCGCGCGCTCCTGCAACACCGCCTTCATCAGCCAGGCCGGCGAGCTGGACGACGACAGCCTGACGAAGCAGGCGCAGCAGGTCTTCGGCCTGTCGATGAACAACTGGGCGATCGGCGTGCCCACGTTCGACGGCTCGGTGCCCGTGCAGTCGAAGGCGCAGAAGGCCGCCTCGCTGATCGGGCAGGGCGGCGTGCGGATGAACCCGCTGAACATGGCGTCGGTCTCCGCGACGGTCAGGTCGGGCACCTTCCACCAGCCGTACCTGGTGGCCCCCTCGGTCGACGACCGCACCCTGGCCACCGCCTCGCGCACGATGTCGTCGTCGACGCTGTCGCAGTTGCGGGAGCTGATGAACTACACCGCCGCCTACGGCACGGCCGCCGAGGCGATGTCCGGGCTCGGCCCGGACTACGGCGCGAAGACCGGCTCGGCGGAGGTCGACAACCAGGAGAAGCCCAACGGCTGGTTCACCGCCTACCGCGGCGACCTCGCGGCGGCGGGCGTCGTGCAGGCCGGCGGCCACGGCGGCGACACCGCCGGACCGATCGTGGCGGCCCTGCTGAAGGCGGGCGGCTGACGGCCGCTGCCGAAGGCGGGCGGCTGACGGCCGGTCGCCTTCAGCAGCGGCCGTCAGGGTTCGTGATCAATACGCCTGGCGGCTGTCCGGGCTCAACGGCCGCCGACCGGCTGGGCCGTGGCCGTGTACGTGCGGCGCAGGAAGCGGAGCAGGGTCCTGGACTCGAACTGGACCACCGAGACGCCCTGCGTGGAGTGGAACTCGACCACGGCCTGGACGCGGCCACACGGCCACACGCGGACCTCTCCGCTGCCCACGGGGGCGCGCAGGCCCTGTTCGAGGAGAGCGCGGGCGACGGTCCACTCACGTCGGTCCGGCAGGCCGACCCGGACGGAACGGGGGTCCTCGTCGGGGTCGTAGCGCAGGACCACGGGGACGGCGGCCTGCTCCTCCTCGATCAGGTCGGCGTCGGTGACGATGTGGGCTCGCGCGTACTGTTCGACTGCAGACATCGACCGGCCCCTTCACCCTGAGTGACCTGTGCGGAGGCTGTGCGTCCACCGCCCCTCCAATGTCGCACATTTCCCGGGACGCGCCCGCCGGCGCCGGAATATCTCACATGTGCGATACGCATATCAGTGCGCCGGTCAGATAAACGAGTCACTCGCTCTTGCAACCCGTTCGCATCAAGCCAGTATCATCGAACGGTGCACGTACCTGACGGATTCATCAACGCCCCCACCTCGGCCGTGACCGGGGTCGTCGCCGCGGGCGCCATCGCCGTGAGCCTGCGCGGTGCGCGCCGTGAGCTCGACGAGCGGACCGCGCCGCTGGCCGGCCTGGTGGCCGCGTTCATCTTCGCCGTGCAGATGCTGAACTTCCCCGTCGCGGCGGGCACCAGCGGTCATCTGCTCGGCGGCGCGCTCGCCGCGATACTCGTGGGCCCCTACACAGGGGTCCTGTGCGTGTCCGTGGTCCTGCTGATGCAGGGCATCCTCTTCGCCGACGGCGGGCTGACCGCGCTCGGCGTGAACATCACCGACATGGCGATCGTGACGACGGTGGTGGCGTACGCCGTCTTCCGGGGCCTGGTGAAGGTGCTGCCGCGCGGCCGGGGCGCGATCACCGCCGCGTCCTTCGTCGCCGCGCTGCTCTCCGTACCGGCCGCCGCCCTCGCCTTCACCCTCCTCTACTGGATCGGCGGCACCACCGACATCGCGATCGGCAAGGTGGCCACCGCGATGATCGGCGTGCACGTGCTGATCGGCATCGGCGAGGCCGTGATCACCGCGCTGACGGTCGGCGCCGTCGTCGCCGTACGCCCGGACCTGGTGCACGGGGCGCGCGGGCTGGGGCAGAAGCTCCAGCTGCGGGTGAACGGCGAACTCGTGGACGTGCCCGACGCGGAGGAGGCGCCCGCGGCGCCCGCTCCGGCGCGCACCTCCCGGCGCACGCTGTGGGTGTCCGGTCTGGTCACCTCCCTCGTGCTGGCCGGTTTCGTCAGCTTCTACGCGTCCGCGAACCCCGACGGCCTGGAGAAGGTCGCCGCCGACCAGGGCATCGACCAGAAGGTCGAGGAGCACTCCGCCGCCGACTCCCCGCTCGCCGACTACGGCGTGAAGGACGTCGACGACGCCCGCCTGTCCGGGGGGCTGGCCGGCGTGATCGGCGTCGGGGTGACCGTCGTCGCGGGCAGCGCCGTGTTCTGGGTGGTGCGCAGGCGCCACACCGCGGACACCACCCCCACCAGCACGGAAAGCGTCTGAGATGGGTGCGGGGCACGCGCACCGGCTCTACCGGCACGCACACTCGCCCGTGCACGCCCTGCCGCCGCACACCAAGCTCGCCGCCGCCCTCGCCTTCGTGGTGGTCGTGGTGTCGACACCGCGGGAGGCGGTGTGGGCGTTCGGCCTGTACGCGCTCCTGCTCGCCGTGGTGGCGTTCCGCGCGCGCGTGCCGGCCGGTTTCCTGCTGAGGCGGCTGCTGGTGGAGGTGCCGTTCGTCGCGTTCGCGGTGCTCATGCCGTTCGTGGCGGAGGGCGAGCGGGTGGACGTCCTGGGTCTGTCGCTCAGCGTCAACGGCCTGTGGGGGGCCTGGAACGTGCTCGCCAAGGGCACCCTGGGCGTCGCCGCGTCGGTGCTGCTGGCCGCCACCACCGAACTGCGCGAACTCCTCCTCGGCCTGCAACGGCTGAAGCTGCCGCCCCTGCTGGTGCAGATCGCGTCCTTCATGATCCGCTACGGCGACGTCATCACCGACGAGATGCGGCGCATGCGGATCGCGCGGGAGTCGCGCGGGTTCGAGGCGCGGGGCGTACGGCACTGGGGGGTGCTCGCGAAGTCGGCGGGCGCCCTGTTCATCCGTTCCTACGAGCGGGGGGAGCGTGTGCACCTGGCGATGGTCAGCCGCGGGTACGCCGGGAGCATGCCGGTGATCGACGAGGTGACCGCCTCGCGCGCGCAGTGGTCGTACGCGCTGACCCTGCCGTTCGCCGCCCTCGTCGTGTGCGTGGTGGGATGGGCCCTGTGACTGCTGCTGCGACTCCCCCGCCCTCGCTGGAAGTGGCCGGGCTGGCCTTCGCCTATCCCGACGGCCACCAGGCCCTGTTCGGCGTGGACTTCTCCGTCGCGCGCGGCGAGCGGGTGGCGCTGCTCGGCCCGAACGGCGCCGGCAAGACGACCCTCGTGCTCCACCTCAACGGCATCCTCACCGGCGGCACCGGCACGGTGACCGTCGCCGGGCTGGCGGTCGGCAAGCGGCACATGGCCGAGATCCGGCGCAAGGTCGGCATCGTCTTCCAGGACCCGGACGACCAGCTGTTCATGCCGACGGTCCGGGAGGACGTCGCGTTCGGCCCGGCGGCGGCCGGGCTCAAGGGCGCCGAGCTGGAGGAGCGCGTGGACCGGGCGCTCGCGCGGGTCGGCATGTCCGGCTTCAAGGACCGCCCGCCGCACCACCTGTCCTTCGGCCAGCGCCGCCGGGTCGCCGTCGCGACGGTCCTGGCGATGGAGCCGGAGATCCTCGTCCTGGACGAGCCGTCCTCCAACCTGGACCCCGCCTCGCGCCGGGAGCTCGCCGACATCCTGCGTTCCCTGGACGTCACCGTCCTCATGGTCACGCACGACCTGCCGTACGCCCTGGAACTGTGCCCGCGATCGCTGATCCTCAGCGAGGGCGTGATCGCGGCGGACGGCCCGACCGGCGGGCTGCTCTCCGACGAGGACCTGATGCGCGCCCACCGTCTGGAGCTGCCGTTCGGGTTCGACCCGCGGTCCGTGACGACGGGCGCATGACGGCCCCGGGCCCCTAGGACACCTAGGGGCCCTAGGACACCCCGGACGCGGTGGACCCTGCGCCCTGGGCCCTCCGTCACGCCGGCCGTCGACGTGACGCTCCTCTCGCCCGGCCGGGTCCAGGAATCGCCGGCCCCCGGCGAGCGTTGGCCCCGGCGGACAGACGGGTCGAGAACGGACGGGACGTGCGGGCGTGGTCGTGAACGGTGCGGTGGCCGAGGGCTTCGAGCCGGTCAGGGAGGCGTTCGTACGGAACTTCGAGGCGCTCGGCGACCGGGGCGCGGCGGTGGCCGTCTACCGGGACGGGCGGCGGGTCGTCGACCTGTGGGGCGGCAGCCGGGACGTGACCGGCGGGGCGCCCTGGGAGCGGGGCACCGCGCAGGTCGTGCGGTCCGCGACGAAGGGCGTCGCCGCCGCCGTGCTGCTGTTGCTGTGGCAGCGGGGCGAGCTGGACCTCGACGCGCCCGTGGGGTCGTACTGGCCCGAGTACAAGGCGGCGGGCAAGGAGCGGACCCTCGTGCGGGACCTGCTCGCGCACCGGGCGGGCGTGCCCGTCCTGGACCGGCCGCTGACGCCCGCCGAGGCCGCCGACCCGGAGCGCGGCGCGGCCGCGGTCGCGGCCCAGGCGCCGGTGTGGGAGCCGGGCACGGACCACGGGTACCACGCGCAGACGTACAGCTGGCTGACGGGCGAGCTGGTGCGGCGGGTGACCGGACGGGCGATCGGCGCGTGGATCGCCGACGAGATCGCCGGGCCGGCCGGCGCCGACCTCTGGCTCGGGCTGCCGGCGGAGCGGGCCGCGCGCGTGGGACGCGTCGGGCAGGTCGAGGCCCCCGCACAGGCGGGGGCGCTGCGGACCCGGCCCAAGCGGGCCGTCGCCGACGCCTACGCCGACCCCGCCTCCCTCACCCGCCGCGCCTTCGCCGCGATCACCCCGGCGCCCGACGAGAACGACCCCGCCTACCGGGCCGCCGCGCTGCCCGCCTCCAACGGCATCGCCACCGCGGACGGCCTGGCCCGCTTCTACGCCTCGCTGATCGGCGAGCCGGAGGGCGGCACCCGGCTCTTCACGCCGGAGACGGCGGAGGCGGCGCGCACGGAGCGTTCGGCGGGCCCCGACCGCGTCCTGGTCGTCGGCACCCGCTTCGGCCTCGGCTACATGCTGCACGGCGCCGCGTCCCCGCTGCTGTCCCCCGCTTCCTTCGGCCACCCCGGCCGCGGCGGCGCGCTCGGCTTCGCCGACCCCGAGTCGGGCATCGCCTTCGGGTACGTCACCAACGGGTTCCGGTCGAGCGTGACGGCGGACGCGCGGGCGCAGGCGCTGGTGCGGGCGGTGCGGGACGTGCTGCTGCAGCACGGCTGACGGCGGCCGCGGCCGCGCGAGCGTGGGCGTGCCGTGGGCGTGGGCGTGCCGTGGGCGTGCTGTGGGCGTGCTGTGGGCGGCCCGCCCCTTCCGTCCGGCGGGGCGCGGGCCGCCCGGTACGGCTCACACGTGGATCGGGTGGGACGTACGGCCCGACGCGTCGTCGATCTCCGTGTGGGCCTTGGTCAAGAGCTGCATGGCCAGCTCGTTCAGGGCGCGGGCGCCCGCGATCTCCTCGCCGACCCGGGGCTGGTTGGTGTCGACGTTGTGACGGCTGGCGTGCCCCTGGGACCGGACCTCGCTTCCGTCCGGCAGCCGCACCATCGCGACCGCGCGCGTGTGCTGGTCGTCCTCCTGGAACTCCATGTCGACGTGCCAGCCCACCGTGGTCTTCATCATCAGGATCACCTCCGGAACATCTGCTTCCAGGGTGCGCCTCCCGGCGGTCCGCCGCACCCACGCGGCTCAGCCCGGCAGCGGGGTGCCCTCCGGTACGGCGATCCGGAACTCCTCCTCCAGCACGCGCCGCACCTCCGCCTCCCCGGTGAGCTCCCGCTCGGTGACGGTGCCGTCGGCGCGGGTCTCGGTGAGGCGGGTGCCGGCGAGGAGGAGGTGGCGGCCGGCGGTGACGCGCTGGGCGTAGGGGCGCCGGCTGAACGGGGAGCGCGGGCTGGTGGCGACGTACCAGTTGGCCACCTCGAAGTCGGGTCGCTCGAAGGGGTCGAGGGTGAAGACGTACTGCGGCCGTGCCGTCTCTCCGTCCTCCCCGTACGTCTCCAGCACCCATCGCTCCAGCGGCCCGCGATGCGGGGCGTGGACCAGCCGGTGCCGACGGCCGGCGGCGTCGAAGGCGGTGTCCGGAACCAGGGGCACCGGTTGGAGGAGTGCGCCGGGGGCGCCGAAGCCGACGTCGGCGAGGTAGGGCTGCGGGTCGCCGGGGGCCTCCACGAGGAGCGCCATGTGCGTGCGCGGCCGGTCCTCGAACCGTTCCGCGCCGACGACCACCCGCGCCCCCAGCCGGGTCACGGTGAACCCCAGCGCCTCCAGGACGCCCGCGAACAGGGTGTTGTGCTCGTAGCAGTAGCCGCCGCGCCCGCCGCGCACGAGCTTGGCGACCAGGTCGGGGGTGGCGAGGGAGGGGGCGGTCCCGCGGACGGGGTCGAGGTTCTCGAACGGTATGGAGTGGGCGTGCGCCAGATGGACACCCCGCAGCGTGCCCACGTCGGCCCGCCGCTCCCCCTCCCAGCCGATCCGGCGGAAGTAGGCGTCGAGGTCGTCGGGGGTGAGCTGCGTCGTGTCGGGCATGACGTCACGGTAGCCAGGGGCGTCTCGGTGGCGTCGCCGGGGCCGGTCGCGTGGCCGGTGCCGGGGGCGTCGCCGGAGCCGCCCGGGGTATCGGGCGGATCGCCGTTACGGGGCATTCCTCCGTCCGGCAGCCGTTAATCTGCCCGTCTGACGCCACATCACCGAGCCGGGGGGATCTTTTCATGCCGCAGGAGCCGTGGGCGGGCCTGTCCGAGGCCATCAGCGCCATCCGGGGCGAGCTGGAGCAGGCCATGCGCGACGGGCACGGGCACACGATCCAGTTCCGCACCGGGCCGGTGGAGATGGAGTTCGCCGTGGACGTCAGGAAGGACGGCCAGGCCGGTGCGAAGGTGTCCATCCTGCCGTGGAGCGCGAGCGCCGAGGCGAAGGCGGGGTACGCGGCGGGCACCACGTCCCGTCTGAAGATCACCTTGCAGCCGGTCGACGAGCACGGCCAGGACCAGAACATCGGCGCCCGGAGCCCGCAGCGGCCTCAGTGACGCGTCGGGCGGCGGCCGCCGGGTGAGGTGCGGTGCGGTGGAACGGGGGTTCACACGTGAACGTGGAGAGGGTGATGGAGGTCTGGGACCCGGGGGGCGGGATCGCCGGGACCGGCTACCTCGTCACGGACGGCTTGGTCCTGACCGCGTACCACAACGTCCGGCACGCCGGATCCGGCTCCGGGCGCGCGGTGGAGGTACGGCGGCTCGCCCTGCACGGGCAGCAGCCGACGGCGTGGCTGGCGGCGCAGGTGCTGTGGCCGGAGCAGCCGCCCGGCATCGACCAGGACCCGCACACCGACGCCGCCCTGCTGCTGATCACCGACCCGGCGTGGCGGCCTCCCGCCGCCGCGGCACCGGTGCGCTGGGGGCGCCTGCCCGTCCCCGGTGGCGCGCGGACGCGGGTGGCGTGCGTCGCGGTGGGATTCCCGGAGGCCGAGCACCGGGACGGCCATCGCGACACCAAGCAGATCGGCGGACACATCGAGACCCTGAGCGGCCTGAAGTCCGGCCTGATCACCGCCCACGTCGACGAGGTCGCCACGCCCCGCGCGACGGGTGGGCCGTCGTCCTGGTCAGGGGCGTCCGGTGCCGCCCTGTTCTGCGGTGACCTGCTGACCGGGGTCCTGACCACCGACCGCGCGCGGAACTACCCCGGCGACCAGCTCATCGCCGTACCCCTGACCACGCTGGCCGCGCGCCCCGGCTTCACCGCCACCGTCAAGGCCGCGGGCAACTCCCTGGCCCTGGAGGACGTCACCAGGACCACCACCGGTGATCGCCCCACAGCCGGCCCGTACGACGTGGACGCCCCCCTGGGCCTGCACAACCTGCCCGACCTGCCGTCCCCGGTCTTCGTCGGCCGGCAGGACGCGCTCACCGCACTCGCCTCCGCGATGGAGCAGGACTCCAAGGCGATCACGCAGACCGTCCAGGGCCTGGGCGGCGTCGGCAAGACCACCCTGGCCCTCCACTACGCCCACGCCCACCGGGACGCCTATCAACTGGTGTGGTGGGTCCGCGCCGACACCCCCGAACAGATCGCCACCGACCTCGCCGGTCTGACGACCCGTATCCACGGCGGAGCCACCGGCCGCACCACCGCCGAGGACGCGGAGTGGGCCGTCGGGTGGCTCCAGACCCACCCCGGCTGGCTCCTCGTCCTCGACAACGCCGACACCCCCGACGCCACCCGTCACCTGCTCGGCCAGCTCCACCACGTGGGCCGCCACCTGATCACCAGCCGCTTCGCCAACGGCTGGCCCACCACCCCCCTCGCCCTCCCCCTCCTCACCCCCGCCGCGTCCCTCGCCCTGCTCACCCGCCTCACCGGCCTGACCGACCCCGACAACCAGCACCACGCCCGCCTGCTGGCAGAGGAACTCGGCCACCTCCCCCTCGCCCTCGAACAGGCCGGCGCGTTCATCGCCGAGAGCCGCATCCCCGTCAGCGGCTACCGGGACCTGCTCCGCCGGTACCCGGCGGAGACCACCAGCGCCGCCGCGACGGACGGCGACCCGCAACGCACGATGGCCCGCATCTGGCGCATCACCCTCGACGCCCTCCACCGCACCACCCCCCTGGCCGTCGACATCCTGCGCACGGCCGCCTGGTACGCCCCCGACGCCATCCCGCGCGGCCTGCTCGCCCCACTGGCCGCCAACCCCGTCGACCACGCCCAGGCCCTCGGCCGACTCGCCGCCTACGGCATGATCACGCTGGACGCCGACACCTTCAGCGTCCACCGCCTCGTCCAGACCGTCGCCCGCACCCCCGACACCACCCCTACAGGCGATCCCGACCCCCATCGCGCCCATGACGCCATCACCGCCGCTCACCGCAACGCCACCACCCTCCTGTGCATCGCGCTTCCCGAAGACCCGGAAAGAAACGTGGCCGGATGGCCCGCCTGGCGCGCCTTGCTCCCCCACGCCGAGGCCCTCCTCTCCGCCGCCGACCCCGCCGACGACGGTGACGAGACCGATCTGCTCCTCACCTTCTCCGCCGCGTACCTGAAGGGCCAGGGCCGGATTCCCCTGGCCCTCACCTATCTGGAACGCTCCCTGGCCATCGCCGTCCGCCTCCACGGCCCCGACGATCCCTCCACCCTCACCTCCCGCAACAACCTCGCGAGCGCCTACGACTCGGCAGGGGACTTCCGCCAGGCCCTCCCCCTGTACGAGCGGACTCTCACCGACAGCGTGCGGGTGCTGGGTGAGGACCACCCCGACACCCTCATCTCCCGCAACAACCTCGCGGGCGCCTACGACTCGGTGGGGGACTTCCGCCTGGCCATCCCCCTGTACGAGCGGACCCTCGACGACCGGCAGCGCATCCTCGGCGAAGAGCACCCCGACACCCTCACCTCCCGCAACAACCTCGCGCACGCCTACACGGCAGCAGGCAATCCCGAACGTGCCCTTCCCCTGTACGAGCGGACCCTCGACGACCGGCAGCGCATCCTCGGCGAGGACCACCCCGACACCCTCACCTCCCGCAACAACCTCGCGAGCGCCTACCGCAGCTCCGGCGACCTCGAACGTGCCCTTCCCCTGTTCGAACGGGCCCTCTCCGACCACGTGCGCATCATGGGCGAGGAGCATCCCGACACCCTCACTTCCCGCAGCAACGTCGCGAACGCCTACGCGGTGGCAGGGAATCCCGAACGCGCGGTCAGCCTGCACGAGCGGACCCTCGACGACCGGCAGCGCATCCTCGGCGAGGACCACCCCGACACCCTCACCTCCCGCAACAACCTCGCGGGCGCCTACCGGGAGTCCGGCGACCTCGAACGTGCCCTTCCCCTGTTCGAACGGGCCCTCTCCGACTACGTGCGGGTCATGGGCGAGGACCACCCCTTGGCCCTCACGTGCCGCAGCAACCTCGCGACCGTCTGCCAGGCTGCGGGCGACCTCGAACGCGCCGTCCTCCTGTACGAAGAGACCCTCGCCGGCCGGCTGCGCGTGCTGGGCGAGGACCACCCCTCCACGCTCGCCTCCCGCGCTGCCCTCGCGCGCGCGAGATCCAGCAGCGCCTGAACCGGTGGCCCGGCGAGCGGGAGCGAATCTCACCCCGCGTGCAGCATCAGCCCGATACCCAGGACGAGAAGCCCCGCTGCGGCGATACGCGGCGCGCCGCGCCGACGAGCGGCGCGGACCCGCGCGCGATCGGGTACGCCTGCCCGAAGTCCCCCAGCCGGAACGATCGCATCAGCAGCGCGTAGTACGCGATGTGGATCGCGGCCGAGCAGAGGAGGTACGGCCATGCCGCCACCGCCGGTACACGTGTGAACGGCAGCAGGGCGAGGCCGATGAGGAGGCCGCCGCCCGAGATGAGGGCGAAGCCGGTGAGCTTGTCGGTGATGCGGTGGGCGATCGCGTTCCACGCGGCGTGCGTGACGGCGGCGAGCAGGACCGCCGCCGTCACCAGTGGGGTCACGCGGTGCGCTCGCGCACGTCCACGAGCGTCGCGCCGGCGCGTTCGGCCAGCTCCGCGGGGGCCATGGGGAACACGGTGTGCGGAGTGCCCGCAGCGGCCCAGACCACGTCGTGCGCCAGGAGGCCGCGGTCCGCGAGGACACGGGTACGGGTGCGGTGGCCGAAGGGCGGCACGCCCCCGATCGCGTACCCGGTCGTCTCCCGTACGACGGCGGCGTCGGCCCGCGTCACCTTCTCGGCGCCGAGCTCCTTCCGTACGAGGTCGACATCGACCCGCGAGGCCCCGTCCATCAGCACCAGCACCGGCACCCCGTCAGCCGCGAAGACCAGCGACTTGCAGATCTGGCTCAGGTCGCACCCGATCGCGGCGGCCGCTTCGGCGGCGGTACGCGTCGCGTCCGGGAAGCGGCGGATGCGGGGAATCAGATCGCCGAGGCCGAGGGCGTCCAGGGCTTCGGCGAAACGGGGGTGGGCTTCGGTCGTCGTCATGCGCGGCACGGTAGCCGTGCGTACATGGGACATGCGACCCGGTTATCCGTGGGCGGTGGCGTGCCGGAGGAAGTCCCTCCAGGTGGCGGGCGCGACGGCGAGTATGCCGTGGGCGGGCTTCTTGGAGTCGCGGATGTGGATGGTGGCGGGGGTGATCGCAACTTCGACGCAGTCATTGCCGTTGCTGCTGTCGCTGTAGCTGCTCTTGAACCAGTGGAGTTCCGCGTTGCTCATAGTCTCCCCAGCGCTTGCTCGATGAAGGTCAGGGATTCCCCTGGCGTGAGCGCCTGAGCCCGGATGATGCCATACCGCAGGTCCAGGACCCGGAGCTGCCTCGGGTCCCCGACCGGACGGCCTCCGAAGTCACCGTCGGTCCGCCCCACCGCCGATCCATCGCTGAATTTCAGCACTTGAATCCGGCCTCCTGTCCCGGGGTGATTCGCACGGTTGGTGGGCATGACCTGGAGTTCCACGAACGGCAATTGGGCCACAGCCAGCATGTGTTCGAGCTGTCGACGCAGGACCATTGTGTCCCCGACCGGCCGCTCCAGCGTCACCTGTTCCTGGACGAAGCTGAGTTCCGGCGCTGGCGACCGCTCGAAGAGCGACTTACGGGCCATCCGTGCCGCGACCATCCGCTCCAACTCATCCGGCGAGTAGGCGGGACGCCAGGTCGAAAGCAGCGCCCTCATGTACTCCTCGGTTTGCAGCAGCCCATGGATGTTGTGGTTGCCGTACATCAGCAGCTCCACCGCCCTCCCCTCCAGGTCCGCCAACTCCCGCACTTTTTTGGGATACCTGGCCTTGCTCATGTCTTCCATGAACTCTTTCAGCGCCCCCCGCGCCTCCATCACCTCGTCCGCCTTGGCCAGAAACTCCGGCCTGGGGATCCTCACCCCCCGCTCGATCTTGCGGATCATGTCCTCGCCATACCGGAGGGTCTTGGCCAAGTCGGCGACCCTCATCCCCGCCGCCTCCCGGTGCAGCCTCAGCAGGCGCCCCACGGCCTCCACGACTGGTGCGATCTCATCTCCTGGCTGGACGTCCCAACCCACATCGTCCGCGCTCTCGTTCACGCTCACCCACCTCCAACGCGCAGCCGTACCCGGACGACACCGAGACAGCTGAGACAGCACAGGACGGAGCTGGGACAGTCCCGCTACGTACAGGCATCGCCACTCACTCAAGTAAGCCCGATCCGCCACGCTGAGTCACATGAATCACGAGACGCGTGCCCCTGAAATGGATCTCGCCTCCCCCTCCTGCCACTTCACCGTCCTCCTGTCCCCCACCCCCCGCGCCGCCCGCCTGGCCCGCCTGCTGACGACGGAGCAGCTCCGCCAGTGGGGGCTGCCGTTGGACACCGCGCCGCAGATCGTGGCCGAGCTGGCGACCAACGCGGCGACGCACGGACGGGTCCCCGGACGGGACTTCCGCCTGGCGCTCCACGTCGTCGCGGACACCCTCCGCATCGAGGTCACGGACGCCCGGGGCGACCGGCTCCCCCGGCCGGGCCGCCCGGACGGGGACGCGGAGGGCGGCCGGGGGCTGCTCCTCGTGGACGCCCTCGCGCACCGCTGGGGCGTCGTACCGGGACCGCTGCCGCGCAAGACGGTGTGGGCGGAGGTGAGAGTGGGGGGCGCCGGGGCGGGACATGCGTGAGCGGCGCGCCCGGCCCGAGAGGTGGGCCGAACGCGCCGCCGTCCGTGCAGTCCGTCAGTGGCGGTCTCCGCCGTGGTGACGGTCTCCGTCGTGGTGACGGTCTCCGTCGTGGTGACGGCCCCCGTCGTGGTGACGGCCCCCGTCGTGACGGCCCCCGTGGTGGCGGTCACCGTCCTGACGGTCCCGGTCCCACGACACCTCGTCCACCACGCGGTCACGCTCGTTGCGCAGCGTCACGGTGTCGGAGTCGTTGTCCCAGACGTGGCGGACGCGGTCCTGGTACAGGTCGGTGCGGGTGTCGCGGCCCTCGCCGGTGTGGACGCGGACGGTGGCGCGGGCGGCGAGGCGGTAGCGGTCGAAGGTGTAGGTGTCGCCGTCCTCGTCGGACAGGGTCCAGCCGTCGAGGTTCACCTCGCGGCGGGTGGTGTTGGTGAGTTCCACCCACTCCTTGTTGAGGGAGCGGTTGGCGCGGGTGTCGTGGCCCGGCGCGTCGTACTGCACGTCGCTGATCTCCACCTTCGGCCGGTCGGCGCGCGGCTGGCCGGCGGCGGACGCCGGGACCGCCACGGCGGCGATCACGGCGGCGGCCGCGAGCGAGGCGGCGGCCAGTCGACGGGCGGGGACGGGGGAAACGGACACGGGATCTCCTCGGGGGGTGGGATGTCGACCGGGTTCGACCCCGGCACCGGCATCCGACCACCGGACGCACCCGGAACACCCGATCCACACCTCCCGTTACAGATCGTTCACATATCGGTGACACTCGCCTGTAATGTCCATCTATGCAGTGAATGCCCCGAAGCCTCTGCTCAGCAGCCCCGCCCGGCCCCGCCGCGACCACCCCCTCGCCCGAACGTGGGTGACAGCCGGCGCCGGACGGAGAAGCCGGACATGAAGAAGCCGGTGAGGGCGCCCCGTCCCCACGGACCCTCACCGGCGGTCTTCATGTCGCCCGATGCGCTATGCCCGGGCGAGCTCCCGGTCGGCGTCGTCGTGGGCGCGCAGGCCCTCGCCCTCGACGTCGACGTTGGGCAGGGCGCGGTCCAGCCACTTCGGCAGCCACCAGGCCTTCTTGCCGAGGAGGGCGAGGACGGCGGGCACGATGGCCATGCGGACGACGAAGGCGTCGAAGAAGACGGCGATCGCGAGACCGAAGCCGATCATCTTGACCATCGACTCGGAGGAGCCGATGAAGCCGGCGAACACCGCCATCATGATGACCGCGGCGGCGGTGACGACCCGCGCGCCGTGCCGGAAGCCGGTCACCACGGCCTGGCCGGGGGTCTCGCCGTGGACGTACGCCTCGCGCATGCGGGTCACGAGGAAGACCTCGTAGTCCATCGCGAGTCCGAAGACCACGCCGACCATGAAGATCGGCATCATCGACATGACCGGGCCGGTCTCCTCGACGCCCAGCAGGCCCGCGAACCAGCCCCACTGGAAGACCGCGACGACGGCGCCGAGGGCCGCCATGACGGAGAGCAGGAAGCCGAGGGCCGCCTTCAGCGGGACGAGGATCGAGCGGAAGACCACGATGAGCAGGAGGAAGGCCAGGCCGACCACCAGCACGAGGTACGGGACGAGGGCGTCGTTGAGCTTCTGGGAGACGTCGATGTTCATCGCCGTCGAGCCGGTGACCAGGATTTCCGCGTCCGTGGCGGCCTTGATGTCGGTGCCCCTGTCGCGGATGGCGTGGACCAGGTCCTCGGTGGTGACGGAGGACGGCTTGGCGTCGGGGATGACCGTGATGGTCGCCGTGTCGCCGGCCTCGTTGGGGGTGGCCGGGGTGACGGTGACGACGTTCTTCAGGCCCTTGATCTCGTCGCCGACGTCGGAGAACACGGCCTGCGGGTCGTCGCTGCCCTGGGCGTCGACGACGACCATCAGCGGGCCGTTGAAGCCGGCGCCGAAGCCCTCGGAGAGGAGGTCGTAGGCGCGGCGCTGGGTGGTGGAGGTGGGCTGGGAGCCGTCGTCGCCCAGGCCCAGCTCCAGCGAGGACACCGGGACGGCCGCCGCACCGAGGCCGATCACGCCCAGGAGGAGGACGGCGACCGGGCGGCGGACGACGAAGCTCGCCCAGCGGGTGCCCATGTTGGGCTTGGCCGCCTTCTCGGCGGACTGGGCGCGGCCGCCGCCGAGGAGCCTGCCCTTCTCGCCGGCCGGGCGCACCTTGCGGCCCGCGTAGCCGAGGAGGGCGGGGATCAGGGTGAGGGCGATCAGGACGGCGATGGCCACCGTGCCCGCCGCCGCGACGCCCATCTTCGTCAGCATCGGGATGTTGACGACGGAGAGGCCGACGAGGGCGATGACGACGGTCAGGCCGGCGAAGACGACCGCGGAGCCGGCGGTGCCGGCGGCGCGGCCGGCCGCCTCCTCGCGGGCGCGGCCCTCGGCCAGCTCGGCGCGGTAGCGGGAGACGATGAACAGGGCGTAGTCGATGCCGACGGCGAGGCCGATCATCATCGCCAGGGTGGAGGTGGTGGAGCCGAGGTCCAGGGTGCTGGCGAGCGCGGTGATCGCGGAGACGCCGATGCCGACGCCGATGAGCGCGGTCAGCAGGGGCATGCCCGCCGAGATCAGCGAGCCGAAGGTGATGACGAGGACGACGGCGGCGACGGCGATGCCGATGACCTCGGTGGCGCCGGTCTCGGGCGTCGTCTGGAGCGCGTCACCGCCGATCTCGACGGTCAGGCCCGCGTCCCGGGCGCCCTCGGCGGCGTCCTCCAGCGCCTCGCGGGAGGAGTCCTCCAGCTCCATGCCGGAGACCTTGTAGCTCACGGAGGCGTAGGCGATCGTGCCGTCCTCGCTGACGGCCTTGGCCTGGAAGGGGTCGGTGACGGAGGCGACCTCGGAGCCGTCGGACAGCTCCTTGACGGTCTTCTCGACGGTGGCCTTGTGGGCGGCGTCCGTCATCTTCTCGCCGTCGGGGGCCTTGAAGACGACCCGGGCGGTGGCGCCGTCGGCGCTCATCCCGGGGAAGCGCTGTTCCAGCAGGTCGAAGGCTTTCTGCGCTTCGGTGCCGGGGATGGAGAAGGAGGTGTTGCCGGCGGCGGGCGCGGAGGCGGCGCCGACGCCGGCGAGCGTCAGCAGCGCCACCCAGATCAGGGCGACGAAGTGCCGTCGCCGGAAGGCGAGTCGGCCCAGCTTGTAGAGGAACGTGGCCACGGAGGCGTACTCCCGGTCATGTCGTGGGGTGTGGGGGCCAGGGCCATGGTTGCGGCACGGGCCCCGAGGGCAGGGGTGACCAACCCGGCGTGGAGGCAGGGGTGATCGGCCCGACGACGTGAGCGGTGGCGTCAGGAAGGGCGGACCGCGGGGACGGTCAGCAGTAAGGGGTCAGGAGGAGACGGGCACGCCGAGTGCGGGGAGGACCACGGCGTCGATGTACGCGGTGAGGAAGGCCTGGGTCGGCGGCTGGTCGTCGAGCAGGGCCCGGGTGGCGAAGCCGCCGACCATCATGTGCAGCAGGAAGTCCAGCGCGGGGCAGTCGGGGCGGACCTCGCCCCGGTCGACGGCCCGCCGGATCACCTGGTGGAATCCGGACAGCTCCGGGTCGATGAGCTGGGTCCGGAACGCCTGGCGCAGGTCGGGGTTGTTGTGCATCGCCATGGCGATGCCCCGCATCAGCGCCGAGTTCTGCTCGATGGTGCAGTCGTCCTCCAGCCGCAGCAGGGCGTGCAGGTCGCCCCGGAGCGAGCCGGTGTCGATCTCGTCACCGCGATCGGGCTTGCTGTGTCTGATGGCCCTCGCGACCAGCTCGGCCTTGCCGCCCCACTGGCGGTAGAGCGTGGCCTTGCTGGACCGGGTGCGGGCGGCGACGGCGTCCATGGTGAGGGCGTCGTAGCCGACCTCGCGGAGCAGGTCGAGCACGGCCGCGTACAACTCGGCCTCGCGCTCGGGGGTGATCCGACTGCGACGCGGGGTGGCGACCTCAGTCATGGTGATCCCTCCGGCTCCAGCACTGTCCTGTGATGCGTACACCATGAAGATACCCTGAGGGAAAGCGAAACGAAACGGTTTCGTACGTGTGCTGGCTCACGTCCGTGAAGGACACATAAGTTGCCCGGCCCCTTTGACAGGAAAAGCATGGGTAGGTGACCTATCTGCGCCTGCCGCACCTCAGCGGTGACCTGCTGTGCTTCGTGTCCGAGGACGACCTCTGGCTCGCCCCGCTCGACGGCCCCGGCCGCGCCTGGCGGCTCACCGTCGACCGCGCCAAGGCCGGCCACCCCCGTTTCTCGCCCGACGGCCGCCACATCGCCTACACGAGCTGGCGCGGCCTGGTCCCCGAGATCCACCTGGTGCCGGTGGACGGCGGACCGGGGCGGCGGCTGACGTACTGGGGCAGCCCGGACACCCAGGTGTGCGGCTGGACACCCCCCGACCAGGACGGCAACGCCGACATCCTCGCCGTCGCCTCCCACGGCGAGCCCTTCTCCCACTTCACCTGGGCCCACAAGATCTCCCCCGACGGCGACCCCGGCCGCCGCCTCCCCTGGGGCCCCGCCTCCGACATCCAGGTCGCCGACCTCGACGGCGAACGGCGGACCCTGCTCCTCACCGGCACCCCGCCGCACGAACCGGCCGCCTGGAAGCGCTACCGCGGCGGCGCCACCGGCCGGCTCTGGCTGCACGGGCAACGGCTGCTCCCCGACCTCGGCGGCCACCTCCACTCCCCCCTGTTCGTCGGCGGCCGGATCGCGTTCCTCTCCGACCACGAGGGCACCGGCAACCTCTACTCCTGCGCCCACGACGGCTCCGACCTGCGCCGGCACACCGACCACGACGCCTTCTACGCCCGGCACGCCTCCAGCGACGGCACGCGGGTGGTGTACCAGTGCGCCGGTGACCTGTGGATCGTCGAGGACCTGTCCGAGGGCGCCGAGCCGCGCCGGCTCGACGTACGGCTGAGCGGGCCACGCGCCGGACGCCGGCCGTACCAGATCCCGGCCGCCCTCCACGTGGACGGCATCTCGGTGGACGAGACCGGGCGGGCCAGCGCCGTCGTCGTCCGCGGCAGCCTGTACTGGCTGACGCACCGGGACGGCCCCGCCCGGACCATCACCGACACCCCCGGAGTACGGGTGCGGCTGCCGGAGATGCTCGGCCCGGCCGGCCAGGTCGCCTACGTCACGGACGCCGAGGGCGAGGACGCCGTCGAGATCGCCTCCCTGCCGCGCGCCACCGGCGACCGCGAGCCGCGGCGGCTGGCCTCCGGGGAGCTCGGGCGGGTGCTGGAGCTGGTGGCCGACCCGGAGGGCGAGCGGCTCGCGATCGCCTCGCACGACGGACGGCTGCTGCTGCTCGACGCGAGCGAGGGCTCCAACGGAGAGGTGACGGAGCTGATCCGCTCGATCAACGGGCCCGTGCGGGACCTGGCGTTCTCCCCCGACGGCACCTGGCTGACCTGGTCCCATCCCGGGATCGGACGGACCCTGCGGCAGATCAAGATGGCCCGGATCTCCGGACTCGGCACCGGCGACCGGCTGATCGTCGACGTCACCAACGGCCGGTTCGAGGACGAGAACCCCGTCTTCACCCGGGACGGCCGCTACCTCGCCTTCCTCTCCTGGCGCGGCTTCGACCCCGTCTACGACGTGCACACCGGGGACCTGTCGTTCCCGCTGGGCTGCCGGCCCTACCTGGTGCCCCTGTCCTCCGCGACACCCTCCCCCTTCGCGCTGAACCCCGAGGGGCGGCCCGCCGCCGGGGGGCTGGACCCGCTGGAGGACGACGAGGGCGCCGACGGCGCGGTGACCGTCGAGGTCGAGGGGCTGGCGAGCCGGGTGACACCGTTCCCGGTCGCCGCCTCCAAGTACTCGGCGCTGTGCCCGGTCGCGGGCGGCGGCCTGGTCTGGCTGCGCTGGCCGATCTCCGGCGCGCTCGGCGAGACCTTCGTCAACCCGGACGACACCAGCGGGCGCCCGACCCTGGAGCACTTCAACATCAGCAAGGCGAAAAAGTCCGAACTCGTCGGCCACCTCGACCTCTTCGCGGTCAGCGGGGACGGCAGCCGGCTCGTCGTCGTCGACGAGGGCGACCTGCGGGCCGTGCCCTCCACCGAGTCCGGCGACCTCGACTCCACCGTCTGGATCGACCTGCGCCGCATCATGCACGAGGCCGACCCCGGCGCCGAGTGGCGGCAGGCGTACGCGGAGGCCGGCCGGCTGATCCGCGCCTACTTCTGGGACCCCGGGATGTGCGGGATCGACTGGGACGCGGTGCTGGAGCAGTACCGGCCGCTGGTCGACCGGGTCGCCACCCCCGACGAGTTCGCGGACCTGCTGCGGGAGGTGCTCGGCGAACTGGGCACCTCGCACGCCTACGTCACCCCCGCCCGCCGCAACGAGGGCCCGCTCCACTACCAGCGCCGGCAGGGCCTGCTCGGCGCCAACTTCGTCCACCGGGACGGCGGCTGGACCGTCAAACGGATCCTGCCCGGCGACTCCTCCGACTCCAAGGCGCGTTCGCCGCTGGCCGGCACCGGCATCCGGGAGGGGGCGGTGCTCACCCACGTGGACGGGCGGCCGGTGGACCCGGTGGCCGGGCCCTACCCGCTCCTCGCCCAGGCCGGCGGGACCACGGTCGAGCTCACCTTCACCCCGGCGGAGGGCGAGGCGGGCCGGGCACGCCGCGTCGCCGTCGTCCCCCTCGTCGACGAACGGCCGCTGCGCTACCAGGACTGGGTCGCCAAACGCCGCGCCGTGGTCCGCGAGCTGAGCGGCGGACAGTGCGGCTACCTGCACATCCCCGACATGGGCGGCTCCGGCTGGGCCCAGTTCAACCGCGACCTGCGCATGGAGGTCTCCCGGCCCGCGCTGATCGTGGACGTGCGCGGCAACGCCGGCGGGCACATCAGCGAACTCGTCGTGGAGAAGCTGACCCGCCGGATCCTCGGCTGGGACCTCACCCGGGACGCCCAGCCGGTGTCGTACGCCTCCAACGCGCCCCGGGGACCGGTCGTCGCGCTCGCCGACGAGGCCACCTCGTCCGACGGCGACATGATCACCGCTGCCTTCAAGCTGCTGAAGCTCGGCCCGGTCGTCGGCCAGCGCACCTGGGGCGGCGTCGTCGGCATGACCGGACGGCACCGGCTCGGCGACGGCACCGTCATCACCGTCCCCATGAACGCCGCCTGGTTCGACGCCTACGGCTGGTCCGTGGAGAACCACGGCGTCGCCCCCGACGTGGAGGCGTTGCGCACCCCCCTGGACTGGGCGGAGGGCCGCTACGCCCAACTCGACGACGCGGTACGCCTCGCCCTCGACCTGCTCCGCAACGAGCCCCCGGCCTCCCCACCGGACCACTCGAACGTCCCGAACCGCTCCCGCCCCAAACTCCCACCGCGCAGCTGACGCCCCCGGGGTGCCCTGGGCACTGATCGGCATGCGGCAGGACAACTCCCTCAGGGGCGCGGGGCCGTGTCGACATGCGGCTCCGCCGCGTGGGCGCGACCAGCCCCCACCGGGCCCGCACCCGGTGGTGGACCGCAAGCCCCTCGCAGAAGACGGGTGCCCTCCCGGCAAACCGGAAGGGCACCCACATTCACCGGCTGAGCCGAGCCCGACTACACGTCGTACTCGGCGTCCAGCCGATCCTCGTCCTCGCGCTCACGCCGCATCCGCTCCTGCTCGCTCTCCGGCCGCATCCGCTCGTGCTCGGGCCGGCCGGCGCGCTCCTGCTCGGGCCGGCCACCACGCCCGGGCTCGGGCCGCTCACCACGTTCCGGACGGCGGCCGCGCTGCTGGGCCTGGCCCTGGGCCTGCTGGGCCTGCCCCTTGGCCTGCCCCGCCTTCTGCTTGGCCTGGTCCTGGAACTGCTCGGCCTGGTCCTGGAACTTGTCCTTGATACCCATGTGGGTTCACTCCCCTTGAGGGTGAGGGAATCGGCCCTTGATCGGGCCTCGACCAGATTCACACGCAGGGAGGAACGGCGCATTTCGATCAACTACGCTGCGTAGCGCGGGCTTCCTCGTCCGCCGCCCCACCTGCGCCGACGAGCCCCGTGCGCATCCCTTGCAGCCTCGGCGCGAACCGCCTCATCTCCCGCTGCCCCACCGTCCCGATGAGCGCCGGGAGATACCCGCGCACCCCCTGCATCCCGCGCAGCCACCACTGCCCGTACACATGGGCGGCGCGCCGCTCGATCCCGGCGACGAGCCGGTCCACGGCCGGCCCCAGCGGGTACGTCTTGTTGGACGGCCACGGCAGCCGCTGCCTCAACTCCCGCATCACATCGTCCTGATCGGCGCCGCGCACCATGTCGGTGTCGGTCCACGACAGGTAACCGATGCCGACGCGTACGCCCTGGTGGCCGACCTCGGCGCGCAGGCTGTGCGCGTACGCCTCCACGCCCGACTTGGACGCGCAGTACGCGGTCATCATCGGCGCCGGCGTGATCGCCGCGAGCGAGGCGATCTGGAACAGGTAGCCGCGGCTCTGCCTCAGCAGCGGCAGGAAGGCGCGGGCGGTGACGGCCGAGCCCACGAGGTTGACCTCGATGACCCGGCGCCAGGACTGCGGGTCGGAGTCGGCGAACGGACCGCCGGTGGCGACGCCCGCGTTGGCGACCACGACGTCCACCCTGCCGAAGCGGTCCTTCACCTCCTGGGCGACCCGGCTCATCGCCTCGTGGTCGGTGACGTCGGCGTACCAGTGGGCGCCGTCGCCGTGCAGCCGCTCCGCGACCTGCTTGAGGGCGTCCGGCTCCAGGCCGACCAGCGCGATCCGCGCGCCGCGCGCGGAGAGCTTGCGGGCGAGGAGTTCGCCGACGCCACGGGCCGCGCCGGTGACGACGACGACCTTTCCTTCGAGGCTGACCCTGCTCATGCGCCCTCCTTGAGCTGCGGTGCGTGGGTGGTGACGAGGTCCCGGATCGTCGCGGTCACCAGGTCGGGTGCCTCGACCGGGGTCATGTGACCGATGCCGGGCAGTTCTCTCAGGCCGGCGCAGTCCGGGAGCGCGTCGGCGATCCGGCGGGCGTGCACCGGCGGGGTCAGCCGGTCGGCCGTGCCCACGATCACCGCCGTCGGCACCTTCAACTCCCGTACGGCGTGGTCGAGATCGAGCAGGCTGAGGACGTGCGACCAGGAGTGGCGCACGGCGCGCGGACAGGCGTGCACGATCCGGGCGCACGCGTCGACCGTGTGCGGGGCCGAACCGGCGCCCATCGTGGCGTACTTGAGGATCCGGCGGGCGACGGGGGTGACCGGGCCGAGCGGTGCCCGCGACCCGAGGACGCGACCGGTCAGCCAGGTCCGCAGCCGGCCGGGCCGCAGCGGCAGCACGGTCGACTCGGCCACCAGCCGCGAACTGCCCGTGCTGCACAGCAGGGCGGCCGCCGCGTGCTCCCGGAAGGCGGGCCGGCCGGAAGCGGCCATGATCGTCATGCCGCCCATCGAGTGTCCGGCGACGACCGCCTTCTCGCCGGGGGCGAGCGTGGCGGTGAGAACGGCTTCGAGGTCGTCGGCGAGGGCGTCGGTGCTGCACGCCGGGCTCGCCGGGGTGCGGCCGTGGCCGCGCTGGTCGTAGACGACGACCTTGTGATCGGCGGCCAGCGCCTCGACCTGGGCCGCCCAGAAGGCGGTCGAGCAGGTCCAGCCGTGGGCGAGGACGACGGCGGGCGCGGCGTCGGGGCCGTGGACCTGCACGTGCAGCGAGGCGCCGTCGGCGGAGACGGCGGTCAGCTCCCTCGGGGCGCCGACGCCCGCGGGGCGGCCCGCGCCCGCGTCACGGCGGGTGCCCGTACGTCGACCCGCGCCCGCGTCACGACGGGCACCCGTGCCTGTCTCGTGGCGGGCACCCGCGCCTGTCTCGTGGCGGGCACCCGCGCCTGTCTCGTGGCGGGCACCCGCGCCTGTCTCGTGGCGGGCGCTCATGCCGTGACCTCCGCCTTCTGCACGGCGGGCGTGCGCAGGACCTCGTACTCGGCGAGGTCGACCCGCCGCGTCTCCCGGCGGAACTCGGCCGTCGTGCCCGGCCAGATGGTGGTGTTGCGGCCGTTCGCGTCGAGGTACCAGCTGGTGCAGCCGCCCGTGTTCCAGACGGTGCGCTTCATCCGCTCCTGGACGCGGTGGTTCCAGGCCCGCACGGCGCCGGGACGGGCGTCGAGGGCGGCGCGGCCTCCGAGGACGTTCAGCTGGCGGAGGTAGTCGGCCAGGTAGTTCAGCTGGGACTCGATCATGAGGATCATCGAGGAGTTCCCGAGGCCGGTGTTGGGGCCGATGATCGACAGCCAGTTGGGGAAGCCGGCCGCACAGGCGCCGCGCAGGGCCTCCATGCCGTCCTTCCAGGACTCCGCGAGGGTCCGCCCGTCGGCGCCGACGACCCGCTCGGCGATCGGCATGTCGGTGACGTGGAAGCCGGTGCCGAAGACGATCACGTCGGCCTCGGCCTCGCTGCCGTCGGCGGCGACGAGGGTGGAGCCGCGGACCTCGCGCAGCCCGCTCGCGACGACGTCCACGTTCGGGCGGGTGAGCGCCGGATAGTACGTGCTCGACAGCAGGATCCGCTTGCAGCCGATGCGGTAGTCCGGGGTGAGCTTGGCGCGCAGGACCGGGTCCTTGACGGCACGGGCCATGTTCCGCTTGGCGAGCTGCTCGACGAAGCCGAGTTCGTTCGGGTGCTTGGTGAAGGCCTGCACCTGGAGTTCACGGATGCCCCACAGCAGGCCGCGGCGGACCTGCGTGGTGACCGGCAGCCGCTGGTGCAGCCAGCGCTCGGCCCGGCTGATGGGCCGGTCCATGCGGGGCATCACCCAGGGCGGGGTGCGCTGGAAGAGGGTGAGCCGGCCGACCTCCGGCTGGATGGCGGGCACGATCTGGATGGCCGAGGCGCCCGTGCCGACCACGGCGACGCGCCGGCCGGCGAGGTCGTGGTCGTGGTCCCAGCGGGCCGAGTGGAAGACCTTGCCGGGGAAGGAGTCCAGGCCCGGGATGTCCGGGATCTTCGGGTCGGACAGCGGCCCGGTCGCGGAGACGACGACGTCGGCACTCAGCGCCCCGCTCGCCGTCTCGATGTCCCAGCACAGCCGCTCCGCGTTCCAGGTCATGCGCATGACCTCGGAGTCGAGGCGGAGGTGGGGGCGCAGGCCGAAGGTGTCGGCGACGTGCTCCAGGTAGGCGCGGATGTGCTCCTGGCCGGAGAAGGTGCGCGGCCAGTCGGGGTGGGGCGCGAAGGAGAAGGAGTACAGGTGCGAGGGCACGTCGCAGGCGCACCCCGGGTAGCTGTTGTCCCGCCAGGTGCCGCCGACGCTGCCGGCGCGTTCGAGGACGACGAAGTCGGTGATCCCCTCACGCCGCAGCCGTACCGCGGCCCCCAGTCCACCGAACCCCGACCCGATCACCGCCACCCGCACGTGCTCGTGCTCGCGCTCGTGCTCGGTCATCCCGACGCCTCCCTGCTCCGCGACCCTGCGGATCTGCCGATCTGTCCACGCTGCTGCCGCCGCTGACGCGACTCTGCCAGTGAACACTGGCGCAATGGGAGCGTAGAGCAGCCCCGTACTGATGGGTAGGGGGCATGCGGAGGAAAGTTACCGTCGGTACGTCATAGGCTTCCGGCGTGGCGGACAAGCGGGAATACCGGACGGAGGAGCTGGCCGAGGCGGCCGGCATCACGGTGCGCACCCTGCGCTTCTACCGTGAACGGGGCCTGCTCGCACCACCCCGACGCGAGGGCCGCATCGCCTGGTACGACGACCACCACCTCGCCCGTCTGCGCACGGTCGCCGCCCTGCTGGAGCGCGGCCACACCCTCACCGGCATAGCGGAACTCGCCGAGGCCTTCGACCACGGCCGGGACGTCGCCGACCTGCTCGGCGTCGGCACGCCCACCGAGGAGGAGCCGGTCCGCCTCACCCCCGAGGAACTCGCCGCCCGCTTCGAAGGCCAGGTCACCCCCGAGAACCTCGCCGCCGCCCTCGACCTCGGCTACCTGGGCACCGACGGCGACGAGATCGTCCACATCAGCCGCCGCCTGCTGGACGTCTCCACCGCCCTGGTCCGCGAGGGCATCCCCCTCGCCGACGTCCTGTCCGCCGGCGCCCGCGTCCGCGCCCACGCCGACGCCCTCGCCGACCTCTTCGCCGACCTGGTCCTCCGCCACGCCGCCGAGGACGACCTGCCCCGTCTGCGCCCGCTGGCCCGCAGCGTGGTGGAGGCGGAACTGTCCCTGGCGCTGGACCGCAGACTCGGGCACGGCCGCGAGGGCCAAGAGCCCCTGCCGCAGGATCAGAGGTCGTAGACGACGGTCACCGGCGCGTGGTCCGACCAGCGCTCGGCGTGCGTGGCCGCCCGCTCGACGAAGCCCTTGACGGCCTTGGCCGCGAGGCCGGGCGTGGAGACGTGGTAGTCGATTCTCCATCCTGAGTCGTTGTCGAACGCGCGTCCGCGGTACGACCACCAGGTGTACGGACCGTCCGTGTCCGGGTGCAGGGCGCGGACCACGTCCACGTAGCCGCCCTCCTCCGGCGTGAGCACCCGCGTCAGCCACGCGCGCTCCTCGGGCAGGAAGCCGGAGTTCTTCTGGTTGGCGCGCCAGTTCTTCAGGTCGGCCTGCTGGTGGGCGATGTTCCAGTCGCCGCAGACCAGGACCTCGCGGCCGTCGGCGGCGGCGCGTTCGCGCAGCTCCTTGAGGTGGGCGAGGAACTCGGACATGAAGCGGACCTTCTCGTCCTGGCGGTCGGTGCCGACCTCGCCGGAGGGGAGGTAGAGGGAGGCGACCGTGACACCGGGGAGGTCGGCCTCGACGTAGCGGCCGGAGGTGTCGAACTCCGACGAGCCGAAGCCGATCCGGACCGCGTCCGGCTCACGGCGGCTGTAGAGGGAGACACCGGCGCGGCCCTTGGCGGCGGCGGGGGCGTGCGTGACATGCCAGCCCTCGGGAGCGCGGACCGCCTCGGGCAGCTGCTGCGGCTCGGCGCGCACCTCCTGGAGGCACAGCACATCGGCGGAGGTCCCGGCGAGCCACTCCACGAAGCCCTTCTTCGCGGCGGCGCGCAACCCATTCACGTTCACGGAGGTCACGGTCAGCACCCGGGCACGATACCTGCACACTGGACGAGGTCCAGTTTTTGTCCACCACCCACCAACCTGCATGGATGTACCGTGAGTCGCATGTCTATACGTCGTGTCTCCTTCGACCACCCCGACGCCGTCAAGCTGAACGACGAGGTCCAGGCCGAGTACCACGAGCGGTACGGCGACGGCGGCGACGCCACGGTCCTGGAGCCGACCGATTTCCATCCGCCCCGGGGCGTGTACTTCATCGCGTACGACGAGCGGGAGCGGCCCGTCGCCACCGGCGGCTGGCGCAGCCAGGACGAGAACGACGAGGGCAACCAGGACGGGGACGCCGAACTCAAGCGGATGTTCGTGATCAGGGAGATGCGCGGCCGGGGGCTGGCCCGGCGGATCCTCACCGCGCTGGAGGAGGACGCGGCGGCCGCGGGGCGCCGGCGGATGGTGCTGGAGACCGGCACCGAGCAGCCGGAGGCCATCGCGCTGTACACGACCAGCGGCTACGAGCCGTGCACCAAGTTCGGCTACTACCGCTTCCACGAGTCGAGCCGCTGCTACGCCAAGCCCCTCGCCCCGGCCGTGACGCCTAACTCCTGAGGTACGCCAGGACCGCGAGGACCCTGCGGTGGGTGTCCTCCGCAGGGGGCAGGTCGAGCTTGGTGAGGATGCCGCCGATGTGCTTGCCCACGGCCGCCTCCGAGACGACCAGCGCCCTCGCTATCGCGCCGTTGGACTTCCCCTCCGCGACCAGCGCCAGGACCTCCCGTTCGCGCGGGGTGAGCCGGGACAGCGGGTCGCGGCGGCGGCTGAGGAGCCGGCGGACCACCTCCGGGTCGACCACCGTGCCGCCGGACGCCACCTCGGCGAGCGCGTCCACGAACTCCTCGACCTGGCCGACGCGGTCCTTGAGCAGGTAGCCGACGCCGGTGCCGTCCCCGGAGTCCAGGAGCTCGGCGGCGTAGGCGCGCTGCACGTACTGGCTGAGGACGAGGACGGGCAGACCGGGGCGGTCGGCGCGCAGGCGGACCGCCGCGTGCAGGCCCTCGTCCTGGAAGGCGGGCGGCATGCGGACGTCGGTGACGACGACGTCGATGCCGGGGGCGTGCCGGTCGACCGCCGCCAGCAGGGCGCCCGCGTCCCCGACCGCCGCGACGACCCGGTGACCGAAGCGCGCGAGCAGTGCCGTCAGGCCGTCGCGCAGCAGGACGCTGTCCTCGGCGAGGACTACGCGCAGGCCCTTCTCCCCGCCGGTCCGGGGTGCGTCGGGCCCCTGCCCTCCGGGTCCGTGCCCTCCGGGTCCGTGCCCTCCGTGCCCTTCGGACCCGTGTCCTTCGGGTCCGTGCCGTTCGGGTCCGTGTCCTTCGGGTCCGTGCCGTTCGGGTCCGTGTCCTTCGGGTCCGTGCCGTTCGGGTCCGTGCCGTTCGGGTCCGTGCCGTTCGGGTCCGTGCCGTTCGGGTCCGTGCCGTTCGGGTCCGCGTCCTTCAGGCCGGGCTCCGTCGTCGGCTCGGGGTCCGTCAGGCCAGTGTCCGTGAGACCGGTGTCCGTCGGCTCGGTGTCCGTCGGGCCGGTGTCCGTCGGCTCGCAAGGGATCTCCACACGCAGCAGGGTCGGTCCGCCCGGCGGGCTGGTCAGCGACAGTCTTCCATCGAGCACCGACACCCGGTCGGCGAGTCCGGTGAGGCCGGTGCCGCGCGTGGCGTCGGCGCCGCCCCGGCCGTCGTCGGCCAGCTCCAGGACGAGCCGGCCGTCCCGGTGCTCCCCGTGCAGTCGTACGCGGCTCGCCCCGCTGTGCCGGGCCACGTTGGCGAGCGCCTCGCGGACCACGAAGTAGGCGGCGCTCTCGACGGGGTCGGGGAGGCGGCACGCGAGGTCGAACTCGACGTCCACGGGGACGGGCGAGCGGTCGGAGGCGTCGGCCACGGCGGCTTCGAGTCCGTAGTCGGCGAGGACCTTCGGATGGATGCCGTGGATCAGCTCCCGCAGTTCGGCCAGGGCCGCGCCGGCCTCCTCGTGGGCCCTGGCGAGCTGGGCGGCGAGAGGGCCGCCGGGCGGGGCGTCGAGGCGGGCCAGGCCGAGGGTCATGGTCAGAGCGACGAGGCGTTGCTGGGCGCCGTCGTGCAGGTCGCGTTCGATGCGGCGGCGTTCGGTCTCGAAGGCGTCGACGAGGCGGGCGCGGGAGCGGGTGAGTTCGACGACCCGGGCGGCCGGGTCGCCGCCGCGCGGGGCGAGGAGCAGCCGGGTGAGGGCGGCCCGTGCGGCGGCCGCGGCGCCGAGGACGTACGCCCCGGCGGCCAGCAGCAGCACGCCGAGGGCGGCCGCGAGGAAGGCGGTCGGCCCGTCGGTGACCATCCACACCTTGAGCACCTTCGTCTCACGGCCCTCGCCGACCGTCGCCAGCAGGACCGGCGTCGCGGTCAGCGACAGGGGCAGGGCCGCGGCCACCGTGAGCAGGAGGGCCTCGGCCGGCCAGAGCAGGCACGCGGTGAGCAGGGTGTGGCCGAGGGCGTGCCAGGTGGCGCGTTCACGCAGGCGGGTGGTGAGCCAGCTGCGCAGCCCGGGTTCGGGGGGCTCGGTGTGCGGGCCGGGGGCGTCGTCCCCGTCCACCAGTCGCAGACGGCGGCGTTCCAGTGCGGCCACGGGCAGTCCGGCGAGGGCGAGGGCGGCGAGAAGGGGCAGTCCGACCAGGGCGACCGCCAGGACCCCGCCCACGGCCACCCACATCACCAGGCCCACCAGCACCGCCGCCCCGGCCACCGCGCCGGTCAGCAGGTAGGCGGCGGCCCGCCAGGGCCACGGCGACAGCAGGTAGCGCGGGTGGGAGAGGGCCTGCCGGACGGAGGCGGGTGCGGTTCGGGGGGCCATGCGGATCACCGTAGAAGCCGGGGGCGGGGGGGCCATGCGGATCACCGTAGAAGCCGGGGGCGGGGCGGGCCATCCGTTCAGGGCGAGGTCCGGGGGTATGCCTGGCCCTACCCCGACTCTCGCCCCTGCCCCAGCGACCCGGACCGTCGGCCCGCGGTTGGCTGGCCCCACCGACACCGAACCCGGGGGTACCGACCGAGATGACCGAGCCAGCACTCCGACTGACCGCCGTCCGCCGCCGCTACGGAACGAAGGACGCCCGGGTGACCGCGCTCGACGACGTCACCCTCGCGCTGCCGTGCGGCTCCTTCACCGCCGTCATGGGACCGTCGGGGTCGGGCAAGTCGACGCTGTTGCAGTGTGCCGCGGGACTGGACCGGCCCGACTCGGGGTCGGTGCGGATCGGCGGGACCGAGCTGACCGGGCTGAGCGAGCGGCGGCTGACGCTGTTGCGGCGGCAGCGGGTCGGGTTCGTGTTCCAGGCGTTCAACCTGCTGCCGGCGCTGACCGCCGAGCAGAACGTGGCCCTGCCCCTGCGGCTGGCCGGCCGGCGCCCGGCGAAGGCGCGGGTGCGGGAGGCCCTGCGGCAGGTCGGGCTCGCCGACCGGGCCCGCCACCGGCCGGCCGAGCTGTCCGGCGGGCAGCAGCAGCGGGTCGCGCTGGCCCGCGCGCTGATCACCCGGCCCGAGGTGCTGTTCGGTGACGAGCCGACCGGTGCGCTCGACTCGGCGACCGGCCGCGAGGTGCTGTCCCTGCTGCGCGGCATGGTCGACACGGAGGGCCGGACGGTGGTGATGGTCACCCACGACCCGGTCGCCGCGTCGTACGCGGACCGGGTGGTGTTCCTGGTCGACGGCCGTGTGCACGGCGACCTCACCGGGGCGGACGCGGAGTCGGTCGCGGCGCGGATGGCGGGGCTGGAACGCGGACGCCCGGAGATCGGACGCCCGGAGATCGGACGCCCGGAGATCGGACGCTCGGCCACCGGCCGCCCGGCCGCGCACCACCTGAGCGCGGGTCACCTGAGTCCCGCTCACCTGAGTGCCGCTCAGCCAAGGGCCGCTCAGCCAAGGGCCGCTCGGGCGGCGTCGGTCCGGACGGAGGATGCCCCGTGCTGAGTGTCGCGGTGCGTACGCTGCGCGCCCGGTGGGCCGCGTTCGTCGGGAGTGTCGTCGCCCTCGCGGTGGGGGTGGGGCTGCTCGTCGTGATGGGGCAGGCGTTGGCGGCGGCCGCTCAGGCGCCGGTGCGGGCGCCGGAGCGGTTCGCGGCGGCGCCGGTGGTGGTGAAGGGGCAGGACACGGTCCGCGTGGCGACGCCGACCGGGGTGCGGACGGGCCGGCTGGCGCACCCGCGGTCGGTGCCCGCCCCGGTCGTCGCCGCGTTGCGGGCGCTCGGGCCGGTCACCGAGGACCGGTCCTTCCCGGTGCGGGTGACGGGCGGCCCCGGCACGCTGGTCGGCCATCCCTGGTCGACGGCGCGTTTCGCCCCGTACGAGCTGAGCGCGGGGCGGGCGCCCCGGGCGGACGGCGAGGTCGTGATCAGCGGTGACTGGGCCGGTGTGGGCGACCGGCTGGGCGACGGGGCCGTGGTGGTGGGGAGGGTCCGGGCGCTCGGGTTCGAGAACGCCGTGTTCTACACGGACGCCCGGGCCGCTCGACTGGCGCCGGAGTCACCGCAGTTGGTGGTGCGGGCGGACCCCGCCGCCGTACGGGCCGTCGTCGCCGGCTCCGGGGCGCGGGTGCTCACCGGGGACGACCGGCGGCTGGCCGACGCCGCTCCGGAGCGGGACGGGGAGGCCCTCACCGCGCTGAACGCCCTGTTCGGGACGGCGGGCGGGGTGACCGCGTTCGTGTCGGTGTTCGTCGTGGCCTCCGCCTTCGCCTTCGCGGTCGAGCGGCGGCGCCGGGAGTTCGGGCTGCTGCGCACGGCGGGTGCCACCCCGGGCCAGGTGCGCCGGACGGTGCTCGCGGAGGCGTCGCTGGTCGGCGTGGCCGCCTCGGCGGCGGGCTGCGCGCTCGGCGGGTACGCGGCGCCGCTGCTGGGCGACGTCGTCGTCGACGGCGGGCTCGCGCCGGACTGGTACGCGATCGGCGGCCGTGTCTGGCCGTACCCCGTCGCCTTCCTCACCGGTGTGGTGGTGGCCCTGTCCGGCGCGGCCGTGGCGTCCTGGCGGGCCGGGCGGACCGCGCCGGCGCAGGCGTTGCGGGAGGCGTCCGTGGACGGGCGGACACTGCCGTGGGGGCGGCGGGTGTGCGGGGCGGCGCTGCTGGTCACGGCCCTCGCGACCCTGGCGTACGCGCTGGCCACGGACCCGGGGGACCTGCTGCACCGCAAGACGTACGTCAGCCGTCCCATGCTGCTCATCACGGCGGTCGCGCTGCTCGCGCCGGTGCTGGTACGGCCGTTGGTGCCGCGGCTGCCGGGCACGACCGGGCTGCTGGTGCGGGCGAACGCCGTCGCCGGGGTCCGGCGCACCGCCGCCGTCGCGGCGCCCGTCCTGGTGACGGTGGCCCTCGCGGGCTCGCTGCTGGGCACCACGGCCACGCTGGACGAGGCGCGGGCGGCGGAGGCCGGGGAACGGACGCGGGCGGACTTCGTGGTCACCCCGGCCGACGGGACCTCCCTGGACGGCACGGCACTCGACCGGCTGCGGCGGGTGCCGGACGCGGTCGTGTCGGCGTCCTCCGGGACCGCCGTCCACACCCTGGAGGACGGGGTCGCGCTGGTGCGGTCCGAGGCGCGGGCGGTGGAGCCGGCGCTGCTCGCCGGGACCGTACGGCTGCCGGTGACGGCCGGGCGGGTCGCGGACCTCGACGACGGATCGATCGTGGTGAACGAGGAGTGGGCCGAGCACCGGGTGGGGCGGCGGGTGCGGGTGTGGCTGGGCGACGGAACGGCGAGGACGCTGCGGATCGTCGCCGTCCTGGCCACCGGGACCGGGGACAACGGGGTGTACGTCAGCGCGGCGAACGCGGGCGGGGCCGGGGTGGACCGGGTCGACGTGCGGGTGCGTGCGGGCGGCGACGCGGCGCGGGTCGCGGCCGGGCTGCGGGCGGTGGACGGGGTGCGGGTGGCGAGCCGGGCGCAGTGGGTGGCGGCCGCCCGCCCGGAGAGCGACCGGACGGCCCGGCTCGGGGTGCTGCTCGTGCTGGGCATCGCGCTCCTCTACACCGGCCTCTCCGTCGCCAACACCCTCGTCATGGCCTGCGCCGAGCGGGCCCGCGAGGTGGCGGCGCTGCGGCTGGCCGGGGCGACCGGCGGGCAGGTGCTGTGGTTCGCGGCGGCCGAGGCGCTGGCCGTCGTCGTGGTGGGCGCGCTGCTGGGGCTGCTGGTGACGCTCGTCGGCCTGGCCGGGACGGGCGGTGCGCTGGGGCTGCTGTCGGCGCCGGTGACGGTCGTGGTGCCGTGGGCGGCGCTGGGGTGGGCGGCGGGGGCGTGTGCGGTCCTGGCGGTCGTCTCCGTGGTGGTGCCGACGGCGTTCGCCCTGCGGCGCCCGGCCCGAACGCCCACCTGAGGCTCGCCGCACCGGGATCGGCCGGGGCCCCGCCCCACGCCTCCCGAAACGGCCGTACCCCCACCGCGACTTCCGCACCGGCACCCCCCGCACCGGGGCGCCTGCCGACGAAGGCACCTACCGACGGAGGGAGGAAACCGGCATGGCAAAGGGCCCGTTCCTATTTCCAGGAACGGGCCCCTATGCTGCGTGGACCTGAGGGGATTTGAACCCCTGGCCCCCTCGATGCGAACGAGGTGCGCTACCGGACTGCGCCACAGGCCCTTGCAACGAGTGGAACTCTAGCACCCCGATCGGGCTGCTCGGAAATCCGCTCCCGGGCCCGACCAGCGGCCCCGCCGCAGCGGAGGTCACTCGTTGGCGGCCCGGGGCCGGTCGCCGTCCTCGTACTGGTCGAACAGCGGCGTACGGCCCCGCTCGCGGGAGCGGCGGGCGGAGGCGGCGCGGCGCGCGTCGCTGCGTTCGTCGCCGTCGGCCCTGACCGCGTCCCCGGGCTCCCCGGCCGGGTCGGCGCCCGCGTCGGCGTCCCGTGCCCCGTCCGCCGTCTCGTGCTCCGGTGCCACGGCGCTGGAGCGGGCGGAGCTCCACGCGTCGGGCGCCCCGAGGTCGACCCCGGCCGTGGCCCGTGGCGCGACCGGCGCGGTCACGTACGTCGGCAGCGGGACGGGTACCGGGTCCCAGCTCTCGCCGTGGCCCGGCCGCCGCTGCCGTTCGCGCTGCTGGTCCACCCACTCCGCGTGGTCGGTCTGCTCGACGAGCGCCCTGCGGTCGGCGGCGAGCGCCAGCAGTCCCGGGTCGGTCTCCGGTTCGGGGACCTCGTGCGGCTCCTCTGCGGCGGCGTCGAGGACGCCGTCGGCCGACGTGGGGGCGCCGGCGGGGGTCCGGCGGCGCGGCTGGCGCTCCCGCAGCCGCTGCGCGGCGGCCTCGGCCTGCTTGCGGTCCATCTGGAAGGCGAAGCGGCGGCGCTCCTGGGAGCGCAGGTACGCGATGTACGCGCTGAGCAGGACGGCGGGCACGCCCGGTGCCCACAGGAACGCGAGCCCGCCGACGGCGGCGACGATCGCGCCCAGTGTGAACGCGAGGAAGAGCACCACCGTGGTGCGCCTGCGGCGCGCGAGCACCTTCGTGCGCTGGGCGCGTGCGGCGGCCGCCTTCGCGGACGCAGGCGTGGGGGCGGAGGGTGGAGCGGGGGTGGCCGCGGGCGCCGGCGCGGAGGGCGCGCGCCGGGCGTCGGGCACGCGGGAGTGCGCGGGCGCGGCGGCCGGCTCGTGGGCGGCCTTGGGCGCCGGTTCGCGCATCGATTCCCGGCCCGGCTCGCGGACCGGTTCCCTGCCCGGCTCGCGGACTGATGCGCGTCCCGGTTCGTGCGCTGATTCCCGCACCGGTTCGTGCGTCGGCTCCGGGCGCTCCCGGTCACGCTCCCGTTCCCGGTCACGCTCCCGTTCCTGGACCGTCGCCGTGGCCTGGGGGCGGGTCGGAGGCATGGCGAAGGCCCGGACGTCCACCGAGTCGGTGAGGACGTCCGGCGCGTCGGCGTCGGGCTCCCCCTCCTCGGCGGAGCGCGCCCGCAGGTCCTTGGCGTACCGGCGCTCCATCCCCGCCCGTCCGGACAGCAGCCGGATGGCGGTGCTGAAGCGTTCCGTCGGACGGGCCTCGTTCAGCTCGTCCTGCCTACGGAGCCACATCGGCACCAAGTAGGCGGCCCAGGCCCCGACAATGACTGCGTAGATGAGGCCGCTGCTGCTCACGTCTCACACCGTAGAGGGGTTTGCGTGAGGCCATCCGCCAATTGGGCCGGTGTGTCGCACGATCTGGCTGATATTTCGAGCTTTTTTTGCGACTGGTCCGATCAGCGGGTGGCGCGAACCGGGAATTCCGCAACCTCGGAACGCCTACGGACGGTCAGCTCTCCGTCATTATCGAACGTTTATTCAATTAATCGGTCCGCTGTGATGACCGGGGGTGTTCTGCGGGTCGCGCGGAGCGTTCCGGGAGCGCGTGTGCCGCCAGCGGCTCAGCAGGCCCTCGGGCACTTCCTCCGCCGTGAGCGCGAAGACGAGGTGGTCGCGCCAGGCCCCGTCGATGTGGAGATAACGCGGCCGCAGTCCCTCCTCACGGAATCCGAGTTTCTCCACGACCCGTCGGCTCGGCCCGTTCTCGGGCCGAATGCAGACCTCGATGCGGTGCAGGCCGACGCTCCGGAAACAGTGGTCCACGGCGAGCGCCACGGCCGTCGGCATCACCCCGCGGCCGGCCACGGCCTCGTCCACCCAGTAGCCGACGTGTCCGGAGCACATGGAGCCCCAGGTGATCCCGGCGACCGTCAACTGCCCCACCAGCCGCCCCTGGTACTCGATGACGAACGGCAGCATGCGGCCCGCGTTCGCCTCGGCGCGCAGGTGCCGGACCATCTGTCGGTAGGTGGGCCGGTGCGCGATCGGCCCGCTCGGCGCGGGCGGCGGGATGGTGGCCTCCCAGGGGCGCAGCCAGTCCCGGTTGCGCCGGTTGACCTCGCGCCACGCCCGCTGGTCGCGCAGCTTTATCGGCCGCAGGACGACATCGCCCTCCGCGAGTTCGACGGGCCAGGACGGGCTGTTCAGCTCGCACCCCCAGAACTGGCGCCGGGTCTGCGGTGGTCACCGCCGCGAAGCTGGTCGACAGCGTGCCCCAGCAGGGGCTCCAGGACGGCCAGCCCGTCCTTCACCCCGCCGGTCGAACCCGGCAGGTTGACGATCAGGGTGCGGCCCGCCACCCCGGCCAGGCCCCGGGAGAGCACCGCGGTCGGCACCTTCTCCCGGCCGAACGCCCGGATGGCCTCGGCGATGCCCGGCACCTCGTGGTCGATCACCCGGCGGGTGGCCTCCGGGGTGCGGTCGGTCGGCGAGACGCCGGTGCCGCCGGTGGTGACGACGACGTCGTACCCGTCGGCCACGGCGGCCCGCAGGGCGGCCTCGACGGGGTCCCCGTCCGGCACGACGCGGGGACCGTCGACCGCGAACCCGAAGCGCGCCAGCCCGTCGGCGATCAGCGGGCCGCCGCTGTCCTCGTAGACACCGGCGGCGGCCCGGTTGGAGGCCGTCACGACCAGCGCGCGGTACGGTGCTCCGCCTCCCGAGGCGTCCTTCGTCATGACCGGCTCCAGTCGCCCGACTTGCCGCCCGCCTTCTCCTCGACGCGCACGTCCGTGATGACCGCCTTCTTGTCGACCGCCTTCACCATGTCGATCACGGTGAGCGCGGCGACGGAGACCGCGGTGAGCGCCTCCATCTCGACGCCCGTGCGGTCCGTCGTCTTCACCGTGGCGCTGATCTCCACGGCGTCGTCCGCGACCGACAGGTCCAGTTTCACACCGGACACCGCCAAGGGGTGGCACAGCGGAATCAGGTCGGGGGTGCGTTTGGCGCCCATGATGCCCGCGATCCGCGCGGTCGCCAGGGCGTCGCCCTTGGGGACCCCCTCGCCGCGCAGCAGCTCGACCACGCGGGGCGAGACGAGGACGCGTCCGCTGGCGCGCGCGGTGCGCGCGGTCACGTCCTTGCCGGATACGTCGACCATGCGGGCCGCGCCCGCCTCGTCGATGTGCGTCAGTCGGTCCTGCCTGCTCATGCCTGCTCGCGCTCCCGGTCCGGGCCCGGCGCGGTGGGGCGCTCGGGCCTGTTGTGCGCGACACGGTACCCCCAAGCGGAGGCGTCGAGCGGACCAGGCCCGTCCCGCGGACGGGCGGTCGCGGGCACGGACACGCGCGGGGGCGGACGCACACGGGGGGCAGACGCACACGGGGGGCAGACGCATACGGGGCCGGGCCTGGAACGCGGCGCGGGCACGGACACTCGCGGGGCGAGGCCGGGCACGCGCGCGGGGGCGAGGGCGAGGCCGGGCACGCGCGCGGGGGCGAGGGCGAGGCCGGGCACGCGCGCGGGGGCGAGGGCGGGGCCGGGCACGCGCGGCTCAGCCGAGCAGGACGACCTCGACCTCGGTGCCCGGCTCGACGGACTCCACGTCCTCGGGGACGACGACCAGCGCGTCGGCGTGCGCGAGGGCGGCGACCAGGTGCGATCCGGAGCCGCCGACCGGGCGGACGGTGCCGTCGGCGTACCGGGCGCGCAGGAACTGTCTGCGCCCCTTCGGCGAGGTCAGCGCCCTGTCCGCGGCGAGCGTCGCGCGCGTGGTGGGCCGGTGGACGTCGTCCAGCCCCATCATGGTGCGGATCGCGGGCCGTACGAACAGCTCGAAGGAGACGTACGACGACACGGGGTTGCCGGGCAGCGCCAGCAGCGGGGTGTGGTCGGGGCCGATGGAGCCGAAGCCCTGGGGCTTGCCGGGCTGCATGGCCAGCTTGCGGAACTCGATGCCGCTGCCCGCCTCGTCCTCGTCTCCGACGTGCGACAGCGCTTCCTTGACGACGTCGTAGGCGCCGACGCTGACGCCGCCCGTGGTGACGACCAGGTCGGCGCGGACCAACTGGTCCTCGATGGTGGAGCGCAGGGTGTCGGCGTCGTCGGCGACCGCGCCGACCCGGTAGGCGAGGGCGCCGGCGTCCCGCGCGGCCGCGGTGAGGGCGAAGCTGTTGGAGTCGTAGATCTGGCCGCTGCCCAGTTCCTCGCCGGGCTGGACGAGCTCGCTGCCGGTGGACAGCACGACCACGCGCGGGCGGGGACGGACCCGGACCGTGCCACGGCCGATGGCGGCGAGCAGGGCGATCTGCGGGGGCCCGAGGACGGTGCCCGCCTCCAGGGCACGGTCCCCGGCCTTCACGTCGCTGCCCTGCGCGCGTACGTGCGCGCGGGCCTCGGCGGGGCGGTACACGCGGACCTGGCCCGTGGCCTGGTCGGGGGCGAGGCTGCGGGCGCGCATCCCGTCCACGGGGCCCTCGCCGAGACCGCCGTCGGTCCACTCCACGGGGACGACGGTCTCGGCGCCCTTCGGCAGGGGGGCGCCGGTCATGATCCGGGCGGCCTGTCCGGGCCCCACGTGGAGCAGGTCGGCCGCCTGGCCCGCCGCGACGTCCCCGACGACCTCCAGGGCCGCCGGGAACTCCTCGCTCGCGCCCGCGACGTCCGCGACCCGCACCGCATAGCCGTCCATGGAGCTGTTGTCGAAGGGCGGCAACGAGACCGGCACCGTGACGTCCTCGACCAGGACACAGCCCTGGGCGTCGGGCAGTTGCAGCTCGATGGGCTCCAGGGGGCGGACGGTGGCGAGGATGTCCTCCAGGTGCTCGTCCACCGACCACAGGTGGTCCTGGCCGACGGGGCGGGGCGCGGCGGTGCTCAACGTTGCTGCATCTCCTCGGTGACGTAACGGCGAAGCCAGGACCGGAAGTCCGGACCCAGGTCTTCACGTTCGCACGCGAGTCTGACAATGGCACGCAGATAGTCGCCGCGGTCGCCGGTGTCGTAGCGGCGGCCCTTGAAGCAGACGCCGTGCACCGGGCCGCCGACCTTCTCGTCCTGCGCGAGCTGCTGGAGGGCGTCGGTGAGCTGGATCTCGCCGCCCCGGCCGGGCTCGGTCTGGCGCAGGACCCCGAAGACGGCCGGGTCGAGGACGTAGCGTCCGATGATGGCGTAGTTCGACGGGGCGTCCGCCGGGTCCGGCTTCTCCACCAGCCCGGTCACCTTGACCACGTCACCGTCGGGGGTGCTCTCCACGGCCGCGCAGCCGTAGAGGTGGATCTGCTCGGGGGCGACCTCCATGAGCGCGACGACGCTGCCACCGTGCTGCTCCTGGACCTCGATCATCCGCCGCAGCAGGGGGTCGCGCGGGTCGATCAGGTCGTCGCCCAGCAGGACGGCGAACGGCTCCTGCCCGACGTGCGGGGCCGCGCACAGGACCGCGTGGCCGAGGCCCCTGGGGTCGCCCTGACGCACGTAGTGCATGGTCGCGAGGTCGCTGGACTGCTGGACCTTGGCGAGTCGCTGGGCGTCGCCCTTCTTCTCCAGCGCCGACTCGAGTTCGTAGTTGCGGTCGAAGTGGTCCTCGAGGGGGCGCTTGTTGCGACCCGTGACCATGAGGACGTCGTCGAGTCCGGCGGAGACGGCCTCCTCGACCACGTACTGGATCGCGGGCTTGTCCACGACCGGCAGCATCTCCTTGGGAGTGGCCTTGGTCGCCGGCAGGAAGCGGGTGCCGAGTCCGGCCGCTGGGATGACAGCCTTGCTGATCCTGGGGTGCGACTGAGTCATGTCGGAACCTTATCCGGTGCGTTTGAGAGGAATCTGTAGCTCCTGTTAACTCATGATCATATGAGCGGATTGGAATGGTGCGGGAGCGACACATGAGCCATCTCAAAGACGGACCAGAGTCTGACAAACATATGTTGCGGAGAGAGCTCCTCGCAGTGAGAAACAGATTGACGACCGATGACGTGCGCGAGGCGGCCGCCGGCCTGGCCGAGCACGCCATGGAGCTGCCGGAGTTGGCCCGCGCGCGGACGGTGGCGGCCTACGTCTCTGTGGGGAGCGAGCCCGGAACGCTCGCGCTGCTGGACGCGCTGCACGCCCGGGGCGTGCGCGTCCTGCTCCCTGCGCTGCTGCCCGACAACGACCTCGACTGGGGCGCCTACGCCGGTGAGGGCTCCCTCGCGCGGGTGCAGCACGGCGGGCGGATGGCCCTCTTCGAACCCGTCGGTGAGCGTCTGGGGCCCGACGCCGTGGCGGACGCCGACGTGGTGCTGCTGCCGGGTCTCGCGGTCGACGGGCGCGGCATGCGCCTGGGGCGCGGCGGCGGCTCGTACGACCGGGTGCTGGCGCGGCTGGAAAACGCCGGTGCCCGTGCCGCCCGGGTGGTGCTCCTGTACGACACCGAGGTCGTCGGGCACGTCCCCGAGGAGGCGCACGACCGTCCGGTGCACGCCGTGGTGACGCCCTCGGGGGTGCGCCGCCTCACCTGATCCCCGCATCACCTGAACGCCACCCGTCCCGGCGGGACCGCGCGGGGACACGGGAAGGGCCCCTCCACGCGCGCGTGGAGGGGCCCTTCCCGATCGATCAGTGACCGATGAGCGACCGATCGGCGACCGGTCAGCCGTGGCTCACGGCTTGAGGACCAGGGTGTCGCTGGTGCTCTTGTCGACCGCCTTCGCCGAGAAGGACCAGTCGAGCAGTTCACCGTTGGCCCATTTGTCCGTCTGGTCGGTGTAGTGGGCGCTGAACGCGTGCCCGGAGGCACCGGTGAGGTTGATCCACTTCGACTTGTCCAGGTCGGCGAGGTTGACCACCATCCGCATCGACGGCACCCACACGACGTCGTAGCCGCCGGCGGCGTTCCAGCCGGTGGCGTCGACCGCCGCCTCGCCGCCGCCGAGCTTCCACGGCCCCCGGTTGAGGATGTACTGGAGGAAGCCGGGGCCGCTGGTGCCCAGGGTCTGGTTCTTCAGGAACAGGCGGTGCAGCCGGCCCCAGCTCCAGGTGTCGATGTCCTTGCCGAGCTTGGCGGTCAGCTCCCAGCGGGCGTCGATCATGGCCCGCGCGAACAGGTCGTCGCGGTTGCTGTCGGCGCCGGGCCGGGTGCCCGACTCGGACGTCGTCCACCAGTCGCTGTCCTGCTTCTCCATGAGGTTGCTCACCACCTCGAACCAGCGGTCGCCGCCGTCCGGCTGCGCCTGGTCTCCCTCGCGCTGACCGCACTCGCGGACCTTGCCGGTCTCGTCCACGGGCCCGGTGGTGTTGACCGGCTCGACCCACAGGCACTGGCCCTCGACCCTCAGCTCCTTGGGCAGCTTGTTGCCGAAGGCCAGCTCGAGGATGTTGCGCCACACCGCGTTGAAGTAGGCGGCCGCGGCCGAGTCGGCGTCCTGGGTGTAGTCCCAGCCGCGCAGCAGGTCCTGCGCCTCGCGGACGTCCGGGTCGTCCAGGTTGATCGCCAGCAGCGGCTTGACCAGCAGCCGCGCGATCTGGTTGTCGCTGTCCAGCTGCATCTGGCGCATGTCGTCCGTGGAGATCTTGCCGCCGCCCTTGATCTTCAGCTTGATCAGGTCGGTGATGCGCTGGCTGCGGGTGCCGTAGCCCCAGTCCGTGGTGAGCGTGTACGGGTAGTCGTCCGGGTCGACCACGGCCTGGTTGGCGGTGACGATGTAGCCGCGCTCGGGGTCGTACTCGTAGGGCAGCTCGTCGAAGTCGATGTAGCCGGTCCACTTGTACGAGGAGTCCCAGCCCGGGGACGGGATCGAGCCGTCCTGGCCCTTGGCCCGCGTGGGGATCTTGCCGGGCAGCTGGTAGCCGATGTGGTCGTCGGTGTCCGCGTAGACCAGGTTCTGCGACGGCACGTCGAAGTCCTCGGCGGCGGCGCGGAAGTCGTCCCAGTCGGCCGCCTTGTTCATCTCGAAGACGGCGTCCATGGTCTTGCCCGCCTCCAGGGCGGTCCACTTCAGCGCCACGGCGTAGCCGTCACCGCGGTCGGGGGCGGCCTCGTCGTCGTCGACGGTCGCCTTCTTGCCGACCTTGACGAGTTCGTCGTCGCGGTCGGAGAGCAGCGGCATCCCGTCGGCGGTCTGCCGGACGACGATCTTCTTGGAGGTACCGCCGGCGACCTTGATGGTCTCCTCGCGGGTGGTGAAGGGCCGCACCTTGTCGTCGTAGACGTAGCCGTCGCCGGAGAGCTTCTCCAGGTAGAGGTCGGTGACGTCGACGCCGGAGTTGGTCATGCCCCAGGAGATGTCCTGGTTGTGGCCGATTATCACGCCGGGCATGCCCGCGAAGGTGTAGCCGGTGACGTCGTACTGACAGGTGCTGGAGACGGTGCGGCAGTGCAGGCCCATCTGGTACCAGACGGACGGCAGGGACGCCGACAGGTGC
This sequence comes from Streptomyces sp. NPDC088812, assembly GCF_044750285.1. NCBI lineage: Bacteria > Bacillati > Actinomycetota > Actinomycetes > Kitasatosporales > Streptomycetaceae > Streptomyces > Streptomyces sp. NPDC088812. Next base: position 206,100 of record NZ_JBIVJP010000015.1, read on the forward strand.
GGGTCGTTGGCCAGCAGCGGCTTGCCGGTGATCGTGTGCTTCCCGCCGACGACCCAGGAGTTCGAGCCGATGCCGTTGCCGTTCACGCCGACGGCCTCGGGCAGGTCGTCCAGGACGTCGTAGAGGCCCGAGAGCTGGCTCTGCAGGGCCGAGCCCTCGGTGTCCGTGGAGGTGCCCGAGGACGTGTCCGTGGAGGTGTCCGAAGCGGTCGAGGCGTCCGACGTGCCGGAGGTGCCGGAGGTGTCGCCCGTGGCGTCCTCGGTGGCGTCCTGCGTCCCGTCCGTGGAGGAGTCGTCGGAGCCGCTGCTCCCGCTCTGCTCGAACGCGCCGGTCAGTTCGTCGTACTGGCCCTCCTGGACGATCGCCTGGTTGCGGTCGTACGGGTACTCCGGGTACAGCTCGGCGATCTGCTGCGGGCCCAGCCTGCTGGTCAGCAGGGCGCGGTCGATCTCGTCCTGCATGTTGCCGCGCAGGTCCCAGGCCATCGCCTTCAGCCAGGAGACGGAGTCGACCGGCGTCCACTGCGCGGGCTTGTAGTCGTTGGTGAACCCGAGGGCCACGTACTCCAGGGAGATGTCCTCGGCGCCCTTGCCCGCGAGGTAGGCGTTGACCCCCTTGGCGTACGCCTGGAGGTACTTCTTGGTGGAGGCCGACAGCTTCTTCTCGTACTCCTCCTCGGCGACCCGGTCCCAGCCGAGGGTGCGCAGGAAGGCGTCGTTGTCGACCTGGCTCTTGCCGAACATCTCCGACAGGCGCCCGGACGTCATGTGCCGGCGCACGTCCATCTCGTAGAACCGGTCCTGCGCCTGGACGTAGCCCTGCGCCATGAACAGGTCCTCGTCGGAGGACGCGTAGATCTGCGGGATGCCGTAGCCGTCCCGCTTCACGTCGACCGGCCCGGAGAGGCCGTCGAGCGTGATCGAACCGGTGGTCTGCGGGAAGGATGCGCGCACGGTACTGATGGACCAGTAGCCGCCGTAGGCGATGCCGCCGATGAGGGCCAGCACCAGCACGAGCACGATAAGACGGGCTTTGCGCCCCTTCTTCCTGCCTGACTTGCCGGGCTTGTCACCCGTTGTGGCGGTGGTGTTGGGGGGCATCGCTGTCCTTGCTGTCCTAACGCGAGCGGCAGGTCGGGCTGTGACTATGAATGAACGCTGGAGCAACCATAGGCGCAGGGGTCCGCGCCACTTGACGCGGAGTCGGCAACGGGGACGGAAGAGCGTTCGATCACACCCCGGCCAGCGTCAAGAAATCGTCAAGAGTTAGGTAAGGTAACGAAGTAGTTGGGCCCGGAGCGCGCCGCTTCGTGTCCGATGGACCTGTGCATCACCCGCGCGTGCCGCGCGCCAGGAAAGGGAACCGCCGCTGACTGTCCACCACCTCAACCAGCTCCTGCTCGTCTGCTCAGTCGTCCTGCTCGTCGCCGTCGCCGCGGTCCGGATCTCCTCGCGCAGCGGGCTCCCCAGCCTGCTCGTGTACCTGGGCATCGGCGTCTTCATGGGCCAGGACGGCGTCGGCAACATCCACTTCGACAACGCCGAACTCACCCAGATCATCGGCTACGCGGCCCTGGTCGTGATCCTCGCCGAGGGCGGTCTGGGCACGGCGTGGAAGGAGGTGAGACCGGCTCTCACGGCCGCTTCCGCGCTGGCGCTCGTCGGCGTCGCGGTGAGCGTCGGGGTCACGGCGGCGGGCGCGCACTACCTGACCGGGCTGGAGTGGCGGCAGGCGCTCATCATCGGGGCGGTGGTGTCCTCGACGGACGCGGCGGCGGTCTTCTCCGTCCTGCGCCGGATCCCGCTGCCCACGCGCGTGACGGGCATGCTGGAGGCCGAGTCGGGCTTCAACGACGCCCCGGTGGTCATCCTGGTCGTGGCCTTCTCCGCCGCGGGCCCCGTGGAGCACTGGTACGTGCTGGTCGGCGAGATAGCGCTGGAACTGCTCATCGGCGCCGCCATCGGCCTCGCCGTGGGCTGGGCGGGCTCCTGGGGCCTGCGCCACGTCGCCCTGCCCGCCTCCGGCCTCTACCCGATCGCCGTCATGGCGATCGCGGTCACGGCCTACGCGGCGGGCGCGCTGGCGCACGGCAGCGGCTTCCTGGGCGTGTACCTCGCGTCGATGGTCATGGGCAACGCCAAGCTGCCGCACTGGCCCGCCACGCGCGGCTTCGCCGAGGGGCTCGGCTGGATCGCCCAGATCGGCATGTTCGTCATCCTCGGCCTGCTGGTCACCCCGCACGAGCTGGGCGACGACGTGTGGCCGGCGCTCGTCATCGGCCTGGTGCTGACCATGGTGGCGCGCCCGCTGAGCGTGGTGCTGTGCCTCACGCCGTTCCGGGTGCCGTGGCAGGAGCAGACGCTGATGTCCTGGGCCGGGCTGCGCGGGGCCGTGCCGATCATCCTGGCCACCATCCCCATGGTGGAGGGCGTCGACGCCAGCCGCCGCATCTTCAACATCGTCTTCGTCCTGGTCGTCGTCTACACCCTGGTCCAGGGACCGACCCTGCCCTGGCTGGCCCGCAAGCTGCACCTGGGCGAGGAGGCCGAGGCGGCCGACCTCGGCATCGAGTCGGCACCCCTGGAACGGCTGCGCGGACACCTGCTGTCCGTGGTGATCCCCAAGGGTTCCCGGATGCACGGCGTCGAGGTCAACGAGCTGCGGCTGCCCGCCGGGGCCGCCGTCACCCTCGTCGTGCGCGACGGCACCTCGTTCGTGCCGCTGCCGACGACGGTGCTGCGGCGCGGCGACGAACTCCTCGTCGTCGCCACCGACCCCGTCCGGGACGCGGCCGAACGCCGCCTGCGCGCGGTCGGACACGGCGGCAAGCTGGCCGGCTGGCTGGGGACGGGCGGCGGCAAGCGGTGAGCGGCCGCCGGTGAGCGCCGGTATCGGTGACCGGCCGCCGGTGAGCGCCGATGACCGGTGAGCGGCGAGGGGCGCGCGGGCCGGCAGCGGGTGCCTACAGGGGCAGGGGGCATGGAGCATGGGACATGGGGCGTTACGTGCAGGTTTCCTACCGTTCACACCCCCCTGATTCGGAGGCGAAGGCCGTCACGGTGCTCGTCTTCACAGGTATGACGGACAGTGATCCCTGTACGATGAAGGCGCACCTTGATCGAACCAACTCTGCCTGACGCAGAGCTGGCGCGACCGTATGGCGGCCGGGACGCTACCCGCAGTGGGCGCCGGTATCTACCGCGTACGCGCAAGAGGACAGCTCTCGGCGCCCCCCGCACGGGCGCGCTACCAGGCGGCAGAAAGGCACGGGCCGTGGCGACCACGGTCACCTCCGAGCCGTCGAAGCACTCGCCGGCCTCCGCCCGCCCGGGAAAGCGCCCGGAAAAGCGTCCGGGAGGCCGCCCCGGATACGGACAGCTGCTGCGCACGCCCGGCGCCTGGACGTTCCTGCTCCCCGGCTTCGCGGCACGCCAGCCGTTCGCGATGCTCACCCTCTCCATCGTGCTGCTCGTGCAGCACACCACCGGCTCGTACGGCGCCGCGGGCGCCGCCGCGGCCGTCACCGGCGTCTCCATGGCGCTGTGCGCGCCGTACGGCGGCCGCCTCGCCGACCGTTACGGGCAGCGCGCGGTCCTGATCCCCGGCGTCCTCGTGCACGCCCTGTCGGGGCTGACCCTCACGGCCCTCGCCCTGGCCCACGCGCCGCTGTGGGCGCTGTTCGCCGCGGCCGTGCCCACGGGCGCCTCGGTCCCGCAGATCGGCCCCATGGTGCGCGCCCGCTGGGGCGCGAAGCTGAAGGGCTCGCCCCTGATGACCACCGCGGCGGCCTTCGAGTCCGTCACGGACGAGTTCACCTTCGTCGTCGGTCCGCTGCTGGCGACCGCCCTGTGCACCGCCGTGAACCCGGCCGCCGGCCTGGTGACCGAGGCCTCGCTGACCCTGCTCGGCGGTCTGCTGTTCGCGGCCGGCAAAAACACCCGGCCTCCGGCCGCCGCCGACGGGCACGCGCGCGTGGAGCACCCCTCCGCCCTGCGGGTCCCCGGCGTGCGCGTGCTGGCCGTGACCTTCCTCGGCATCGGTTCCGTCTTCGGCGGCATGCAGGTGTCGCTGGCCGCGTTCACCGAGTCGATCGGCGAGCCCGGCCTGAACGGCGCCCTGTACGGCACGTTCGCCGCCGGCAACATGCTCTCCGGCCTGGTCTGCGGCGCCGTCGCCTGGAAGGCCGCCCCGCACCACCGCCTCGTCGTCGGCTACGCCGCGCTGGCCCTGACCGCCTCCGGGCTGTGGGCCGCGCACTCGGTGCTCGTCCTGGCCGGCCTCGGCTTCCTGGTCGGCATGTGCATCGCGCCCGCGCTGATCACCGGCTACACGCTGGTCGAGGGCCTGGTCCCGGCCGGGGCGCGCACCGAGGCGTTCACCTGGCTGACCGGCGCGGTGGCGCTCGGCCAGGCGGCGGCCGTCACGGTCGCCGGACAGCTGGAGGACCGCTTCCGGGCCGGTGCCGGGTTCCTGGTGCCGATGGGCGGCACCGTACTGGCCCTGGCCACCCTCGCGGCCCTGCGCTCCCGGCTCGTGGCGCACTCCGGGGGCCGTACCGTCGCACGTGGCGTCGGTCACCGCGTGCCGGTGGCAGTGGACTGACGCTCGGGAATACGTCAGTATGGATCGTCGTTAGCACTCATCGAGTGAGAGTGCCAGGAGGAAGACAGTGCCGACGTACCAGTACCAGTGCACCGAGTGCGGCGAGGGCCTCGAGGCGGTGCAGAAGTTCACCGACGACGCCCTGACCGAGTGCCCCAACTGCGGTGGCCGCCTCAAGAAGGTGTTCTCCGCCGTCGGCATCGTCTTCAAGGGCTCGGGCTTCTACCGCAACGACAGCCGCGGCTCCTCGTCGAGCAGCTCGCCGGCGTCGTCCAAGTCGTCGTCCTCGGCCTCGTCCGACGCGAAGTCGTCGTCCTCGGACGCGAAGTCGTCCTCGTCCTCCTCGGACTCCAAGTCGACGAGCGCCGGCACGTCCGCCGGGACCTCCGCCGCCTAGGCGCCGCCACACTTCGTCACCGGGACCCGGCCGTCGTACGACGACGGCCGGGTCCTCGGCGTTCCCGCAGCCGGGGACAGCGCGTGTTCGATTCCGGCTACTGTGCTGGTCATGGTGAACGCAGAGATCGGCGTAATCGGCGGTTCGGGCTTCTACTCGTTCCTCGACGACGTGACCGAGATCCAGGTCGAGACCCCCTACGGACCGCCCAGCGACTCCCTCTTCCTCGGCGAGATCGCCGGCCGGCGGGTCGCCTTCCTGCCCCGGCACGGACGCGGCCACCATCTGCCGCCCCATCGGATCAACTACCGGGCCAACCTGTGGGCCCTGCGCTCGGTCGGCGTGCGCCAGGTCCTCGGCCCCTGCGCCGTGGGCGGGCTGCGCCCCGAGTACGGTCCCGGCACGCTGCTCGTCCCCGACCAGCTGGCCGACCGCACGAAGTCACGGGTGGGAACGTACTTCGACGGGCTGCCGCTGCCCGACGGCTCGCTGCCCAACGTGGTCCACGTGTCGCTGGCCGACCCGTACTGCCCCGCCGGGCGCTCGGCGGCGCTGAAGGCGGCACGCGGGCGGGACTGGGAGCCCGTGGACGGCGGGACGCTCGTCGTGATCGAGGGACCGCGGTTCTCGACCCGCGCCGAATCACTGTGGCACCAGGCCCAGGGCTGGTCCGTGGTGGGCATGACGGGCCATCCGGAGGCCGCGCTCGCCCGTGAACTGGAGCTCTGCTACACGTCGTTGAACCTGGTCACCGACCTGGACGCGGGCGCCGAGACCGGCGAGGGCGTCTCCCACGAGGAAGTGTTGCAGGTGTTCGCGGCGAACGTGGACCGGCTGCGGGGCGTCCTGTTCGACGCGGTGGCCGCACTGCCCGCCACGGACGAACGGGACTGCCTGTGCGCGAACGCCCTGGGCGGGATGGATCCGGGGTTCCCGCTGCCGTAGCGCCGGGGGGAGGGGGACGGAACTCCTCGTTCGGGTGAGGGAGTTTTCCACAGTCCGCCGGTGGTCCACCGTCTCCGGCGGGCGGCGCGGCGAGGGTCCATCGTGGTGCGCGAGCCGATACCGATCCCTCGGCCGATTCCTCGTCGCAGGTGGTGACCCGACCATGTCCCTCTCCTCCGCTTCCTCCTTTTTCGCCTCCGCTTCGTGCCCGCCGGGCGCGGAGGCCCCCGCCACGTGCGAGGTGCCGCGGTTCGCCCCCGTGCGCGTCCGCGGCGGGCGGTACCGGCTGCGGAGGATCGCCGGCAGCCGCCGGCGCGCCCTGGCGCTCGGCCTCGCCGTCACCGCCGCAGCGCTCGTGGCGGCGGTCCCGGGAGACGCCCACGACCGGGCGCGCGGGCACCCGGACCGGGACGCACCCGCCCGCGCACGGTCGGCGACGGGCGTCCCCCGGTCGTCGACGGCCGGTGCACGGTCGGCGACGGGCGTCCCCCGGTCGTCGACGGCCGGTGCACGACCGTCGGCGGACGGTCCCGTACGGCGTCGGCCCGCCGACGAGGTCGTCGAGGCGCCGGTGCGGATCGCCGACGCGGCCACCGTTCGGCTGCTGCGCCCCGGTGACCGGGTCGACGTCATCGCCGCCGAGCGGACGGCGACGGGCGGCGGGGCCCGGGGGGAGGCTCGGGCGGAGGCCCGGGTGATCGCGCGCAGGGTGCTCGTGACGAGGGTGCCGGAGCCGGACGTCGTCGACGGCTCAGTGGCCGGTGCCGGTGCAGTCGACGGAGGCGGAGGCGGAGGCGGTAGCGGTGGCGGTGCGCTGGTCGTGCTGTCGGTTCCCCGGCCGACCGCGGCACGCCTGGTGGGTGCGGGGACGACGGCCGACCTGGCGGTGACGCTGTGGTGAAACCAGTCGTGCGTGTTCTGTGCGGATCTCTGTCAAGTCCGTCCTTCGAGCGACCTCATGGGACAGGTCCGCGATCGTCTGACGTAGGTTGCGGAGCTGTTTGTTTCACAACCCGTTCATGCGAGGAGTGTCCCCGAGGTGACCGAGAACAAGAAGGGTCCCAGCGTCTGGCAGGGCTTCAAGGCCTTCCTGATGCGTGGGAACGTCGTCGATCTGGCAGTCGCGGTCGTGATCGGCGCGGCCTTCACGAACATCGTCAACTCGGTGGTGAAGGGGATCATCAACCCGTTCGTCGGCGCGTTCGGCACCAAGAACCTGGACAGCTACAGCTCCTGCCTCAAGGGCCCCTGCACCGGCACGGGGGATGCGGCGACGGGCGTGCGCATCCTGTGGGGCTCCGTCCTGGGCGCCACGCTCACCTTCCTGATCACCGCCGCGGTTGTCTACTTCCTGATGGTGCTGCCCATGGCGAAGTACCTGGCCCGGCAGGAAGCGCGCAGGAAGGCCAGGGAGGGCACGCACGAGGTCATCGAGGTGACCGAACTCGAGGTGCTCAAGGAGATCCGCGACGCGCTGGTCGCGCAGCGGGGCTCGGGGCACAACCAGCCGTAGGGCTCGGGGCGCAGCCGGCCGCCACTGCCCGGCCGGGAGTCCGACCGCAGGGCCGGTCAGGCGTTCGGTCGGGTGTTCGGTCCGAGGCCCGGTGGTGGGGACGGCGGTGGGCGCGATGGGCGCGGCTTCAGAGGTGGTGGGGCGGCTTCTCGTCGAGGAAGCGCCTGAGGTCGGCCGCGCTGTCCCCTCCGCCTGCCGGACGCTCGCCCCACCCGCGGTCCGTGTCGTCCGAGGACTGCTGGTCCAGCGGGTCGTCGAAGACCAGCGCGGCCTTCGGCCCGTGCGGCTCGCGCGGCACCCTTGGCTCCTGCGGCTCCTGCGGCTCAGCGGCGGGGGGCGTACTCATGCCTCAAGAGTACGGCCCCGAAGGCGCCCGGCACGGGGCCGGCCCGGCCGGGGCCCGGTCCCCGCACCCGTCGGCCGCGATCGGCTGCCGCGCACCGTCTGACCTGGCAACTCCGTGCGCCCTCCGACAAGAATTACCCCCGGTTGTCTGCTCTGCTGGGACCCATGACGACCAGCTCTCCACCACCGGCATCCCCCTCCGGGCCGCCCCACCACACCAGACCCGTGCGCAGGCTGACCGCGCGCGGGCGCGCCGAAGCCCACCGGGTCGCCTCGCCACTCGAGCTGTTCTTCGACCTCTGCTTCGTCGTGGCGGTGGCCCAGGCGGGCGTGGGACTGGTGCACGCGATCGCGGAGTCCCACACGGGCGAGGGCATCGCCGACTACGCGATGATGTTCTTCGCCATCTGGTGGGCCTGGATGAACTTCACCTGGTTCGCCTCGGCCTACGACAACGACGACGTCCTGTACCGGATCGTCACCCTGATCCAGATCGCCGGCGTGCTCGTCCTCGCGGCGGGCGTGTCCCAGGCGTTCGACGACCACGACTTCCTGGCCGTCTGGCTGGGCTACGTCATCATGCGGCTCGCCATGACCGCGCAGTGGCTGCGCGTCGCGGTGTCCGGCGAGGGCCCGGAGCGGACCATGGCGCTGCGGTACGCCGGTGGCGTGGTCCTCTGCCAGATCGGCTGGCTGGGGCTGTTGCTGCTGCCCGAGGCCGGCCGACCCTGGCTGTTCCTGGCGATGGCCGTACTGGAGATGTGCGTGCCGCTGTACGCCGAGAAGAACCATCAGACGGCCTGGCACCCGCACCACATCGCGGAGCGCTACGGACTCTTCACGATCATCGTGCTCGGCGAGACGATCGCCGCGGCCACGGTCGCCGTGAAGTCGGGCATCGACGAGAGCCCGGCGCTCAACGAGCTGCTGCCCATCGCCGCGGGCGGCCTGCTGATCATCTTCGCCGCCTGGTGGATCTACTTCGTGGTGCCGATCCACGGCCATCTGCGCTCCAGCAGGGAGGCGTTCGTGTGGGGCTACGGCCACTACGTCGTCTTCGCCTCGGCGGCCGCGATCGGCGCGGGCCTGGAGGTGGCGGTCGAGCAGGCGGTCGGCACGGCGCACATCCCGACGCTGGCCGCTTCGTCCGCGGTGACCCTGCCGACGGCGCTCTACCTGCTCACCGTGTGGGCGCTGCACGCGCGCCACTTCAAGGTGGGTCTCGCCCAGCAGCTCGTCCTGCCGATCACCGCGCTCCTCGTCATCTGCTGCACCTTCCTCGGCGAGTGGGCGGTCCTCGCGGCCGGCCTGGTGTCGGCGCTGGCCGTGGCGGTCGGCACCGTGCTGACGGCGCGCCGGGCGGCGCGCGGCAGCGCGCGGCGGGGCGCGTCCCCGGCTTCGGGCGCGGCGGTGTGACACCACCCGCCGAACGCGGCCCGCCGGTCGGGCGACGCCTCCGTCCGCGGGAGGGACCGCCCCGGCAGCTCGGCGAGACTGCTGCCATGACAGTTGACGCTCTGACGGACGTCCCCGGCCTGCGGGTGGGTCACGCGACACGCACCGGCGACGGTTGGCTCACCGGCACCACGGTCGTCCTCGCACCCGAGGGCGGGGCCGTCGCCGCCGTGGACGTGCGGGGCGGCGGCCCCGGCACGAAGGAGACCGACGCCCTCGACCCGCGCAACGTGGTGCAGCGGGTCGACGCGATCGTGCTGACCGGCGGCAGCGCCTACGGGCTCGACGCGGCGTCCGGGGTGATGGCCTGGCTGGAGGAGCGGGGCCGCGGAGTACCCGTCGGGCCGGACCCCGCGCACGTCGTGCCCGTGGTGCCCGCCGCCTGCGTCTTCGACCTGGGGCGCGGCGGCGACTTCCGGGCCCGCCCGGACGCCGCCACCGGGCGGGCCGCGGTCGAGGCCGCCGCGGCGAGCGAGCCCGGCGCGGTCGTGCCGGAGGGATGCGTGGGCGCCGGCACGGGCGCCGCGGTCGGGGAGCTGAAGGGCGGGGTCGGCACCGCCGGTGTCGTTCTCGACTCGGGGATCACCGTGGCCGCGCTGGTGGTGGCCAACGCGCTGGGGTCTGCCATGGACCCCGAAACGGGGGTGCTGTACGGGGAACTGTTCCAGGGGCGGGGGCGGGTGGAGTACCCGGAGGCGCGCGTGCACGCCTCCGCGCGACGGCGCCTCGCGGAGAGCGCGGCGAAGAACGCCCCCACTCCCCTCAACACGACGCTGGCGGTGGTCGCCACCGACGCCGTCCTGACGAAGGCCCAGGCGCAGAAGCTGGCGGGCACGGCACACGACGGCATCGCGCGCGCGGTGCGGCCGGTGCACCTGCTGAACGACGGGGACACGGTCTTCGCGCTGGCCACGGGTGCACGCCCGCTCGTCCCCGAGCATCCGCTCGCGCTGAACGACGTCCTCGCGGCCGGCGCGGACGTGGTGACCCGGGCGATCGTGCGGGCGGTGAGGTCGGCACAGTCGGTGCAGGCGGCAGGGGGGATGTGGCTGGGCTACGACGAGTTGTACGGGAAGCGGACACGGGAACGGGAACGGGAACGGTAGCGGGTCACTGATCCTGCCGGGCGGAGCGTGGTGGGCGTGGGCGTGGGCGTGGGCGTGGGGCGAGTGGATCGCGGGGGGGCGCATCCTGCCGGACCGCGCCCCCGTTTCCGGCGGAACTCGCCTCTGACCGGCGCTTTCTGACAGATCATCGGGCGGTTCGGGAACTTATCGCGCGGCTCCGGCGTTTTCCCGGCGTACGTTTTCTCGGTTCCCGGACATGATGTCCGGCCGAGGGGCTACGGTATGCACCCACAAGGTGACATGCAGCAACGCCGGGAGAAACCTTGAGCGTTCCGTACGAGACGGCAGCGCACGAACCAGCCGAGTCGCCCGAGACTCCGGAGGAGCACCTCGCGCGGCTCCTCGGTCGCGCCCTGAACTCGTTCGAGCTGCCCGACGACACGATAAGGCGGCTCGACTGCGCGCTCGCGCACGACAGCTCGCTGCACTCCGCGCACCACAGCGCGGGGCTGCACCGCGAGACGTACCGGCACACCTGGCTGCTGGCCGACGGCTCCGCGCTCACGCTGTGGGAACTCGTCCACAACCCCGAGCCGGGCAGCGAGCCGCAGCACGAGGTGTACGTCGACGAGGAGGAGGTACTGGCCGCCACGGCGCGGCTTCCGCTGCAGCCGGACACGCCCGAGTTCGAGCTGCCGGTGTTGGTGCAGCTGCCGCCGGTCCCCGCGCCCCGGCATGTGTACGTGCCGGACGATTCCGCGGACCACGCGCGCCGTCTGCTGCGCCGGGCGGAGAACACCGACCGGCCCGGCGCGGATACCGCCGCGCTGCTGAGGACGGCGTTCGCCCACCAGATCACGCAGGCCTTCGGGCGCCCCTGCCGCGCCGGGCGGATCGGTCTGGGCTTCGCGCTCTACGAGCACGCGTTCCTGCTCCACGACGGCCGGGAGATGTCCCTGTGGGAGGTCGAGCACACGGCGACGCCCGACGGGCGGCACATGTGCGAGGTGTACCCGTCGGAGGCGGCCGCACGGGAGGCGATGGAGCGGCGGGCGGCACAGGTCTCCTGACCCGCGCGACCTCACGTCCCTGCCTGGGCGCCCGGGTCACTGCCTGGGCGCCTGGGTCACTGCCCGGGCGCCTGGGTCACTGCCCGGGCGCCCGGGGTGCCACTCGCGCGCTCGCCGGCGCGCCGACGAGCGCGGCCGATACGGACGCCGACGCTCAGTCTCCGTTGTCGAGTCGTCGTACGAGGTCCGTGAAGGCGGCCTGCTCCGCCGGGGTCAGCGGCACGGCTTCCGAGGGCGGTCCGATCCGGTCCTGGCCCGGGAGGGCGGGGAGGGACCGGGGGGTCCCGGGGGCGTCCTGCCGTGCGGGACGCTCACCGAAGGCCGGACGCAGATCGGTCACCCGAGCCTCCCTGCCTTCCCGAGTCTCCCCCGCCTCTCCTGCCTCCCCGGCCTCTCCTGCTTCCCGAGGGGCCGAGGCGTGCGCTTCCGCGCGCCGTGAGCGCCCCCCTGAACGGCGTACGGCCTTCCCCGAGCCCGGCACGCCCGTGCCACGGCCGCCGCGGCGCAGGACGCGGGCCAGGCCGGCCAACCCTGCGGCGCAGGCCAGAACGAGAACGGCCGCGCGCGCCGGCCGGGGCATCGAGGGGTTCTCGGGCATGCCGAACAGTAGACCTCAAGATCCGGATATTCGGCTCCGACCGTGATGTATCTCGCAGGTGGCGCAGGTCGCACCAATGCCGCAGAGAGCGACGAGCGGCCGGTCGCAACCCCGTCCTTCGGGGGCTGCGACCGGCCGCTCCGGCGGCGGGCGCCCGCTACGCCGCCACCGGCTGCTTCTGCCCCGCCGCCGGGCCGGCCGGGCGGCTCTCCGTGCCGGGGGGCGCAGCGTCGGCGACCGGCTTGCGCAGGCCCTTGAGGAGGACGACCAGCGCCGCCGTCACACACACGCCCGCCGCGATCGCCACCAGGTAGAGCAGCGGGTTGCCGATCAGCGGGACCACGAAGATGCCGCCGTGCGGGGCGCGCAGGGTCGCGCCGAAGGCCATCGACAGGGCGCCGGTGACCGCGCCGCCCACCATCGAGGCGGGGATCACGCGGATCGGGTCGGCCGCGGCGAACGGGATCGCACCCTCGGAGATGAAGGAGGCGCCCAGGACCCAGGCGGCCTTGCCGTTCTCACGCTCGGTGCGGGTGAAGAGCTTGCCGCGCACGGTGGTGGCGAGGGCCATCGCCAGCGGCGGGACCATGCCGGCCGCCATGACCGCGGCCATGACCTTCATCGCGGAGTCGCTCGGGTCGGCGACGGCGATGCCGGCGGTGGCGAAGGCGTAGGCGACCTTGTTGACGGGGCCGCCGAGGTCGAAGCACATCATCAGGCCGAGCAGGGCGCCGAGGAGGACGGCGTTGGCGCCGGTGAGCCCGGCCAGCCAGTCGGTCATGGCCTTCTGCGCCGCGGCGATGGGCTTGCCGATGACCACGAACATCAGGAAGCCGACGATCGCCGAGGAGATCAGCGGGATCACCACCACCGGCATGATGCCGCGCAGCACCGGCGGGATGCTGATCCGCTGGATCGCCATCACCACCGCTCCGGCGATCAGACCGGCCGCCAGACCGCCGAGGAAGCCGGCGTTGACGGTGAGCGAGATCGCGCCGCCGACGAAGCCGGGCACCAGACCGGGCCGGTCGGCCATGCCGTAGGCGATGTACCCGGCCAGCACCGGGACGAGGAAGCCGAAGGCGACGCCGCCGATCTGGAAGAGCAGGGCGCCCCAGCTGTCGGCCTGCGTCCACACGAAGTGGTCCATGACGGACGGCGCCTCGTTGATGTCGTAGCCGCCGATCGCGAAGCCCAGGGCGATGAGGAGACCGCCGGCGGCGACGAACGGGACCATGTAGCTGACGCCGGACATCAGCCACTTGCGGAGCTTGGTGCCGTAGCCCTCGGTGGAGTCGCCGGTCCGTTCGACCGGGGTGCCCGCGCCTACGGGAGCGCCCGACGTCACGTCGCCGCGCTCGGCCTTGCCGCGCACCTCGGCGAGGAGTTCGGCGGGGCGGTTGATGCCGGCCTTCACCCCGACGTCGACGGTGGGCTTCCCGGCGAAGCGGTCCTTGTCGCGTACGGGGACGTCATGGGCGAAGATCACGCCGTCCGCCGCCTCGATGACGGCCGGGTCGAGCCGGGCGAAGCCCGCCGAACCCTGGGTCTCGACGGCCACTTCGACGCCCGCCTCGCGCCCGGCGTTCTCCAGGGACTCGGCCGCCATGTAGGTGTGCGCGATGCCGGTCGGGCAGGAGGTGACGGCGACTACACGGAAGGGACGCCCCTCGCCTTCGGCTCCCCCGGCAGGCGCCGCGGGCGTGGCAGACGCCGCGGGCGTGGCGGGAGTGGCGGGCGTGGCGGGAGTGGCGGGAGCGGTCTCCGTGGCCGAGGTGGTGGCCGTGGCCGAGGTGGTGGCCGTGGCCGAGGTGGTGCCCGTGGCGCCGTCGGCGGAGGCCGCCACCGGCGGCGCCACGGAGTCGGTGGGGGCCGCGGAGCCCGCCGGCCGCGGGGAGTCCGCGCCTTCCGAGGGCGCGGTGTCCGCGGCGGTCCGGCCGGCTTCGGCAGGGGTCCCGGCGGCAGCGGGGACCTCGTCGCCGCGGATCAGCGCGGCCGCGGCCGCCGTGTCGTCCACGGCCCGCAGTGCGTCGGTGAACTCGGCGTTCATCAGTTGCCGGGCGAGTGACGACAGGATCGTCAGGTGGGCGTCGTCGGCGCCGGCGGGAGCGGCGATCAGGAAGATCAGGTCGGCGGGGCCGTCCGGGGCGCCGAAGTCGACGCCCGCGGCGCTGCGCCCGAAGGCGAGCGTCGGCTCGGTGACGTGGGCGCTGCGGCAGTGCGGAATGCCGATGCCGCCGTCGAGGCCGGTCGGCATCTGCGCCTCGCGGGCTGCCACGTCGGCGAGGAAGCCGTCCAGGTCGGTCACCCGGCCCCGGGCCAGCATGCGCTCCGCGAGGGACCGCGCCGCCGCTTCCTTGGTGTCGGCGGACAGGTCGAGGTCGACCAGATCCGCGGTGATCATGTCACTCATCGCGGGCTCCTTCGCACGCGTATCGCCCGGAGTGTGGGGTGGGCGGGGGAGGGAGAGGGGACGGGGGTGCAGCGGGGGGCTGCCGGAGCGGTGGGATCGGGATCGGGATCAGGGGAGGTGGTCAGCGCGCCGGGGAGCACGGGGGCGACAGGAAGTACCGGGGTCACGGGGAGTACGGGGTGTTCGGGGCGCGCGAGGGGTGTCATCACGCCGGCTCCTTCAGTTCGCGGTCCACCGGGACGCGGTCGGTGACGGTCACCGCGGCCGGGTCCAGGTCGGCCGGGGTCGGCATCACGCTGCCGGGCAGCTGGACGGCGGCCGCGCCGTGCGCGACGGCGGAGGCCAGGGCCTCGGGGCCGCTGCCACCGGCGACGAGGAACCCGGCGAGGGAGGCGTCGCCCGCCCCCACGTTGCTGCGGACGGTGTCGACGCGTGCGGAGGCGAACCACGTACCGGCGTCCGACACGAGGAGCTGTCCGTCGGCGCCCAGGCTCGCGAGCACGGCACGCGCGCCCATGCCGCGCAGTTCCTCGGCCGCCTTCACCGCGTCGCCCAGGGTCGTCAGGGGGCGCCCGACCGCCTCGGCGAGTTCCTCGGCGTTCGGCTTCACGACGTCGGGCCGCTCGGGCAGTGCCTCCAGCAGCGCACGCCCCGAGGTGTCCAGTGCGATGCGTGCGCCCCCGGCGTGCGCCCGCGCGACCACATCGGCGTACCAGGACGGTGCGAGCCCGCGCGGGAGGCTGCCGCAGCACGCGATCCAGTCCGCGTCGCGCGACTGCTCGCGCACCGTCTCCAGCAGCAGTTCCTGCTCGGCGGCGGTCAGTTCCGGACCCGGCGCGTTGATCTTCGTGAGGACGCCGTCGGGTTCGGCGAGGGCGATGTTCGAGCGGGTGGCTCCGGCGACCGGCACCGGCGCGACCTCGATGCCCTGGGCGTCGAGCAGGTCGGCGACGAGCGCGCCCGGCGCACCGCCCAGGGGCAGGACGGCGACCGTGCGCCGCCCCGCCGCGGCGACGGCACGCGAGACGTTGACGCCCTTGCCGCCGGGGTCCATCCGTTCGCCGCCGGCACGGATGACCTCGCCGCGTTCCAGCGACGGGACCTCGTAGGTGCGGTCGAGGGAGGGGTTGGGGGTGACGGTGAGGATCATGCGCGTACTACTTCCGTGCCGCCGCGCTCGATGGCGGCCGCGTCGTCGGGGCTCAGCCCGCTGTCGGTGATCAGCAGGTCCACGTCGCTCAGGTCGCCGAAGCGGGCGAAGTGTTCCTGGCCGTGCTTGGCGGAGTCGGCGAGCAGCACCACACGGCGGGCGGCGGCCATCGCCGCGCGCTTGACCGCGGCCTCGGCGAGGTCGGGGGTGGTCAGTCCGTGTCCGGTGGAGAACCCGTTGGCCGCGACGAAGAGGACGTCGGCGCGGATCTCGCCGTAGGCACGCAGCGCCCAGGCGTCCACGGCGGCACGGGTGCGGTGGCGTACCCGCCCCCCGACGAGATGGAGCTGCATGCCGGGGTGGTCGGCCAGGCGGGCGGCGATGGGCAGGGAGTGCGTGACGGCGGTGAGCGAGGCCTCCAGGGGGATCGCGGCGGCGAGCCGGGCGACCGTCGTTCCGGCGTCGAGGATCAGCGTGCCCTCGGTCGGCAGCTCGGTGAGGGCCGCCTTGGCGATGCGGTCCTTCTCGTCGGCGGAGGTGCTCTCGCGTTCGGTGAGGTCCGGCTCGAAGTCGAGGCGTCCGACCGGTATGGCCCCGCCGTGCACCCGCCGGACGAGTCCGGCGCGGTCGAGAGCCTTCAGGTCGCGGCGGATGGTCTCCGCCGTGACCTGGAACTCCTCGGCCAGCGACAGGACGTCCACCCGGCCGCCGTCACGGGCGAGCCGCAGGATCTCCTGCTGCCGCTCCGGTGCGTACATGTCCGTTCGCCTCCGACTTCCGCCCGGTCGATGTCCGTCCGGGCATCCGGCCCCCCTTCGACCGGCATCCAACCTGTCCGACTTGTCAGGCTTTACGCCTGAACCTGCGGTTTCTCCTCAGAGACTACGCGTGCGTGTCCGAGAAGTAAACAGGTTCGGGCCCCATTCGGACATGAACGGACTTACAGTCCCGAGTCCGGGGCCGCAGACCCAGACGCGGGGGCGCCGGTCCGGTACGGCGGGCCGCGCGCCGACGCCGGGCTCCGGTGGAGGTCACGCCCTCGCGCCTGGAAACGCGATAGGTCAGAACACGTCCTAGTGGTGCGGCATCCTCGACCGCATGACGACGGACACTCCAGCACGGCTGCTGCAGCTCCTCTCCCTGCTCCAGACACCGCGCGAATGGCCCGGCGGCGAACTCGCCGACCGGCTCGGGG
The DNA here is from genome assembly GCF_044750285.1 of Streptomyces sp. NPDC088812. Lineage (NCBI taxonomy): Bacteria > Bacillati > Actinomycetota > Actinomycetes > Kitasatosporales > Streptomycetaceae > Streptomyces > Streptomyces sp. NPDC088812. The sequence continues at coordinate 222,850 of NZ_JBIVJP010000015.1, forward strand.
TGTCGCGCCGCACGGTCCGCCGGGACATCGACCGCCTGCGCGAGCTGGGCTATCCCGTGCAGGCGAGCAAGGGCTCGGACGGCGGGTACCGGCTGGTCGCGGGCAAGGCCCTGCCTCCGCTCGCCCTCGACGACGAGGAGGCGGTGGCGATCGCGGTCGGCCTGCGGGCGGGCGCCGGGCACGCGCTGGAGGGCGTCGACGAGGCGTCAGTGCGCGCGCTGGCGAAACTGGAACAGGTGCTGCCGTCCCGGCTGCGGCACCGGGTCTCCACCCTTCAGGCCGCGACCACTCCCCTGACCAGCGGGGACGGACCGAGCATCGCGCCCGAGACGCTGACCGTGATGGCGTCGACGGTGGCCGGGCGGGAGCGGCTGCGGTTCGCCTACCGTGCGAAGGACGGCACCCGGTCCCGCCGGCTGACCGAGCCGTACCGCCTGGTGTCCACGGGACGGCGGTGGTACCTCGTCGCCTACGACCTCGAACGGCAGGACTGGCGGACGTTCCGCGTCGACCGGGTGAGCGAGCCCTTCGCCACCGGAGCCCGTTTCGCACCGCGGGAGGTCCCGGAGGGGGACGCGGCGGAATACCTGCGGCACTCCATCCGACGGCACCAGGAGACGTACGAGTTCGAGGTCGCGTTCGCGGCACCGGCGGAGGTCGTGGCGGGACGTCTGCCCAGATGGCTCGGGCAGGCGGTGACGGCGGAGGACGGCGGGGGCGGCTGTTCGCTGCGCGGGGCCACCGGTGACCCGGTGGAGTGGCTGGCGGCGCGGCTGACGATGGTGGGCTGCGAGTTCTCGGTCCGCGCGCCGGATGAGCTGGTGGAGTGCGTACGGGCGTGGGGCGAGCGCCTGACGAGAGCGGCGGCGGGTGGCACACCGGCCACATCACCGGCCGCATCACCGGCCACACCACCGGCCACGCTCCTTGCCACGCCGGTCACGCCGGTCACCCCGGTCACGCCGAGCCCTGGCTCCCCTTGAGCCTCACTCCACCCCTCAGCCCTCACCCCTCACCCCCCTCCCCCTCCCCTCCCTCCCCTCCCTCCCACCGAACCCCCCGCAGCGCCGCCAGGTTGCGCAACGCCAGTTCCGCCGGCCCTTCCGGGCCGTCCGCCGGGCCGTCCGTCATGGCCCAGCTCTCCACGGCGACCCTGACGGCCGCGCTCGCGACCGCGGCGGTGAAGCGCCGGTGGGGGGTGGTGAAGGCGTCGGCAACGCTGTCGTTCCGGTGCGGACGCGAGGCACGCTCGGCCAGGACCTCCGCGAGCGCCCCTTCCGACACATGGCACACCTCGGCCCAGACCTTGCCCAGGGCCGGGCTGCTCGTCGCCAGGCGGATCAGGGTGCGGACCCACTCCCAGGAGGCCGCCGAGACACCGGCGCCGGGCGTCAGCGTGTGCCGTACGGCGTGTTCCAGGGCCGTCGGCAGCGGCAGGTCCGCCGGCGCCTCGCGCACCGCCTCCGTCCAGCGTTGGGCACCCGCCGCGTAGAGGGGGGCGACGGACTCCTCCTTGGTCGCGAAGTACCGGTAGAAGGTGCGCGGGGCGACACCGGCGGCCTGTGCGATGTCCTCCGCACGGGTGGCTTTCAGGCCTCGGCTCACGAACAGGCCGGCGGCTGCCCGGGCGATCTCCAGCCGGGTCGCCGCCTTGCGCCGCTCGGTCAGCGAGCCGGGCGCCGGGGAAGTTCCGCGGACCGATCCGGCGGACGTGCCGAGCATGGTCCCGGAGACAGCGGCGGGGACAGCGGCGGGGATGGTTCCGGTGATTCTTCCGGGGAGGGGCGGCGGTGCGGGGGTGGAGCTGGTCACCTCGGCAGGCTATGCCCATGTGACACAATCTGCCATCCGGGCGGGCCACCCCGGGGTTCAGGTACGGGGTGCCCCGTCCCTTCGACATGCCTACGGATGGAGCCGGGCCCCGGCGCCAGGGGGGATGGGCGCCGAAGCCCGGCTCGGGGAGAGTCCCGGCGCCGGGGGGAGTGCGTCGGGACTTGGCTCAGGGGCGAGCGCAGGGTCGACCGGAGTGGCTCGGGGTGGGACGGGGCGGTTGCCGGCGAGGGCGGACCGTCGAGGGAACCGGCTTTCTCTCACGAGGGCTGCGAGGTCCGGTCCGATGTCCGACTGCACCGAATCCGAACTCTCGTGCCATGGAGTTTTGTTCCCTCGCCGGGGCGGTTGAAGCGGCGTTGTACCGCCATCTTTGCGCGCACTTTCGCCACCCGGCGTACGCCGGTGGCATGGGCGCTGGCCCTCTGCGGCCCCTGCCCGCGCACGCCGGGCCCCTGCCCACGCGTCCCCGACCCATGCTCGACCGCGCCGTCGGCCCATGCCTGCCCACGCATCCCGGCACCGGCGCATCCCTGCACCCGCGCGTCCCCGGCACCCGCGCGTCCCCGGCACCGGCGCATCCCGGCACCCGCGCGTCCCCGGCACCTGCGCACCCCCGGCAGGGGCCGCCATACGCCCCGCGTCCGCCGGTACGCCGCTCGCCCGCCTCCTAGGCCGCCGCCTCGAATCCGGTGTCCCGGGCCAGCTTCTTCAGCTCCAGCAGGGCGTGCTTCTCGATCTGCCGGATGCGCTCACGGGTGAGGCCGTGCTCCTTGCCGACCTCGGTCAGCGTGCGTTCACGGCCGTCCTCGATGCCGTACCGCATCTTGATGATCGAGGCGGTGCGGGGGTCCAGCCGGTCGATCAGGCCGTCCAGTTCCTCGCTGCGCAGCAGCGTGAGGACGGACTGTTCGGGGGAGACCGCGGAGGTGTCCTCGAGCAGGTCGCCGAACTGGGTCTCGCCCTCGTCGTCGACCGACATGTTGAGGGAGACCGGGTCACGGGCCCAGTCGAGCACGTCGATGACGCGCTCCGGCGTGGAGCCGAGCTCGGCGGCGATCTCGGCGGGCTCCGGCTCGCGGCCGTGTTCACGGTTGAACTCGCGCTGGACGCGGCGGATACGGCCGAGCTCCTCCACCAGGTGGACGGGCAGCCGGATCGTGCGCGACTGGTCGGCTATGGAGCGGGTGATCGCCTGGCGGATCCACCACGTGGCGTACGTGGAGAACTTGAAGCCCTTGCAATAGTCGAACTTCTCGACCGCGCGGACCAGGCCGGCGTTGCCCTCCTGGATCAGGTCGAGCAGGGGCAGGCCGCTGCGCGGGTAACGGCGCGCGACCGCCACGACCAGGCGGAGGTTGGAACGGATGAAGACGTCCTTGGCGCGCTCCCCCTCGGCGACGAGCGCCTCGAGCTCCTCGCGGGAGGCGTCCGCCGTGGACTCCTCGTATCCGTCGAGAACCTGCCGCGCGAACACACCCGCCTCGATGATCTGCGACAGCTCGACTTCCTTGGCGGCGTCGAGCAGTGGCGTGCGCGCGATCTCGTCGAGGTACATGCCGACCAGATCGCGGTCGGCGATCTCGCCGCCGTGGACGCGAGCGCTGCTTGCCGCGTCGGCCGTCTCGCCGGTGGCGGACTTACGACGGGCGACGGCACGGGTTGCCATGCGTGCTCCCTTGCGATGGTGGGGTCAGCGGGTGGTCCGTGGACACCGGGCCCTTACTCGGATCCTCCCGGGACTGTCAACCGGGACTCTCCTCGGGTGCCCTGCATCCGATGGAAACAACGACTGGAATCAGGACAGAATTCCCAACCCGCCCCTCATTTTTTCTGATCTTGCAGTACCCTGTCGGGCCGCCCGAGGGGAGTCACGATGCCACCGGAACCCACAGAGGTGCAGGTCAGGCCAGGAGTCGAGGGAGACCTCGAAGCCCTCACCGACCTCTACAACCACTACGTCCGTGAGACGCCCATCACATTCGACACCACGCCGTTCACTCCGGCGGAGCGCCGCCCCTGGCTGCTCTCCCACCCTGAAGACGGCCCGCACCGACTGATGGTTGCCACGCAGGGGCCATCCGAAGGCGATGCACAGCGAATCCTGGGGTACGCCACATCCAGCCCTCACCGCCCGAAGCCCGCCTACACGACGTCGGTGGAGGTGACGGTGTACGTCGCCCCGGACGCGGGAGGCCGCGGCGTCGGCACACTGCTGTACGAGGCGCTGTTCGCCGCCTTGTCCGGGCAGGACCTGCACCGCGCCTACGCGGGCATCGCCCAGCCGAACGAGGCGTCGACACGGCTGCACGAGCGTTTCGGGTTCCGGTACGTCGGCACGTACCGCGAGGTGGGCCGCAAGTTCGGCCGCTTCTGGGACGTGGCCTGGTACGAGAAGGAACTCTGAGGCGTACGGGAGTGGCGCCGACACCGGCGCAGGTGCCGGTACTGATACCAGTACCGGCACCTGCGCCGCCGCCCCGCCTCAGCCGAACTGCACCGACCGCTTCGCCATCCCGAGCCAGAACCCGTCGATCACCGACTTCTGCGCGTCCAGTTCGCCGGCGACCTCCGCCGCACCCATGGTGACGAAGAGGGGGGCGAAGTGCTCGGTGCGCGGGTGGGCGTACCGGCCCGCGGGGGCCTTGTGCAGGAAGTCCAGCAGGGCGTCCCAGTCGCGGGCCTCCAGGGCGCGGTGGCCCCAGTCGTCGAACTCCGACGACCAGCTCGGCACTCCCGGTCCGGTGTGCCGCAGCGCGGCCAGGTTGTGGGTGAAGAAGCCGGAGCCGACGATCAGCACGCCCTCGTCGCGCAGGGGTGCCAGCCTGCGGCCGATGTCCATGAGCCGCACCGGGTCCAGGGTCGGCATGGAGATCTGCAGGACGGGGATGTCGGCGGCGGGGAACATCTCGACGAGCGGGACGTAGGCCCCGTGGTCGAGTCCGCGGTCGGGGATGTCCTGGACGGGGGTGCCGGGGGCGTGCAGCAGCTTGCGTACGGACTCGGCGAGCGCGGGCGCGCCGGGGGCCTCGTACCTGACCCGGTAGTAGTGCTCGGGGAAGCCCCAGAAGTCGTAGACCAGGGGGACGGTCTCGACGGCGCCGAGGGCGAGCGGGGCCTCCTCCCAGTGGGCGGAGACGATCAGGATCGCCGTGGGGCGGGGCAGGCCGGCGGACCAGGCGGCGAGCTGGCCGGGCCAGACCGGGTCGTCCGCGAGGGGCGGGGCGCCGTGGCTGAGGTACAGGGCGGGCATGCGTTCGCGGGGGAGGTCGTTCTGCGGGACGGCAGGGTGGCCCGGTGCGGCGGCGGACATGGCGACGGCTCCCTCCGAGGGCGGGACGGCGGCCCTCGCACCCCTCACTGCTTGAACTCTAAAGCTCCTTGACGCTTCCCACTCTAGGCGCCACTTGTTTAAATTTCAAGGACAAAGGCCGTAGAGTGGAGCCCATGACGAAGGCAGCCGCACCCGCCGACGAGCCCCAGTGGCTCACCGCAGAGGAGCAGCGCATCTGGCGCTCGTACCTGCACGCCACGTACCTCCTCGAGGACCAGCTGGACCGCCAGCTCCAGCGGGACGCGGGCATGCCCCACGTCTACTACGGGCTCCTCGTCAAGCTCGCCGAGTCCCCCCGCCGCCGCCTGCGCATGACGGAACTGGCCAGGGACGCCAAGATCACCCGCTCCCGTCTCTCCCACGCCGTCGCCCGGCTGGAGAAGAACGGCTGGGTGAGGCGCGAGGACTGTCCCTCCGACAAGCGCGGCCAGTTCGCCGTCCTCACCGACCAGGGCATGGAGACGCTGAGGAGCGCCGCCCCGGGCCATGTCGCCGCCGTACGCAACGCCCTGTTCGACCGGCTCACCCCCGAACAGCAGAAGTCCCTCGGCGAGATCATGGAGATCGTCGCCGAGGGACTCCAGCCCGACGAAGCGGGCGCGGACCTGCCCTGGCTCCGCTAGGGCCTGTCGTCGAACCCGTCGTTCGGATCAGGTCGCAGGGGCCCGACGGCGCCCTGCGCTGCCGGGCCGCCGCGCGGACTCAGTGGGCGACCACCGGCACCGGTACGGCGTCCTCGGCGCCCTCGCCGTCCCGCGCGCCCGGGCCGCTCGCGGCGCCCATGTCCGGCTTGCCGGCGTTGACCAGGGTCAGGGCGATCGCCGCCGCGGCGACGAGGATGCCCACGGCGAACCAGATCGCGCTGGTGTAGCCGTGCACCATGCCCTCCAGCTGGACCAGCTGCTGCTGCGGCCGGGAGGTCGCGGAGGCGATGTGGTCGGTGATGTAGGACGTGGTCGCGGAGGCGGCGACCGTGTTCAGCAGGGCGGTACCGATTGCGCCGCCCACCTGCTGCGAGGTGTTGACCATCGCGGAGGCGACACCGGCGTCCCGGGGCTCGACGCCCTGGGTGGCCATCGACATGGCCGGCATGAACGCCGTACCCATGCCGAGGCCGAGCAGCAGCATGCCCGGCAGCAGCACGGCCGCGTACGAGGAACCGACCTCCATCCGGGTCAGCAGCAGCATGCCGAGCGCGGCCACCAGGAAGCCGGGACCCATCAGCAGCCGGGGCGCGACCCGGGTCATCAGACGGGTGCCGATCTGGGTGGAGCCGGTGATCATGCCCGCGACCATCGGCAGGAAGGCGAAGCCGGTCCGGACCGGCGTGTAGCCCTTCACGACCTGGAGGTAGTAGGTGAGGAAGAGGAAGAGGCCGAACATCGCGATGATCGCGAGGCCGAGCGAGAGGTAGACGCCGCCGCGGTTGCGTTCGGTGACCACCCGCAGGGGCAGCAGCGGGGCCTTCACCTTCGCCTCGACCAGCACGAAGGCGGCAAGCAGCACGGCCGACGCCACGAACATGCCGACGGTCAGGGCGTCGCCCCAGCCCTCGGACTCGGCGCGGGTGAAGCCGTAGACCAGGGCGACCAGGCCGAGGGTGGACAGGACGACGCCCGGGATGTCGAGCGGGGAACGGTTGCGGCCGCCCTCGGGCTCGCGGATGACGAAGTAGGCGCCGGCCGCGGCGACGATGGCGAAGGGGATGTTCACGAAGAACGTCCAGCGCCAGTCCAGGTACTCGGTGAGGAATCCGCCCAGGATCAGACCGACGGCGCCACCGCCGCCGGCGATCGCACCGTAGATGCCGAACGCCTTGGCGCGCTCCTTGGCATCGGTGAACATCACGGCGAGCAGGGAGAGCGCGGCGGGGGCGAGGAGGGCCCCGAAGACACCCTGGAGGGCACGGGCGCCGAACATCATCGCCTCGTTGGTGGCCGCACCGCCCAGCGCGGAGGCCGCGGCGAAACCGGCCAGGCCGACGACGAAGGCGCGCTTGCGGCCCCACAGGTCGGCGATCCGCCCGCCGAAGAGCAGCAGCCCGCCGAAGGCGAGCGCGTAGGCGGTGACCACCCACTGGCGGTTGCCGTCGGATATGCCCAGGTCCTGCTGGGCGGAGGGCAGCGCGATGTTCACGATGGTCGCGTCGAGGACGACCATCAGCTGGGCGAGCGCGATGAACACGAGCGCTTTCCAGCGGCCCGGATCCGCCTGGCGGACACCGGGCGACGACGCCTTGGTGGTGACTGTTTCAGACATGGGTGTACCCACTTCGGGACTTCGTGACGGAAAAAGGTGTGAAGAACGTGCCGAGGAACGCGAGAGCAGAGAAAAGGGACTCAGGGAGCGATCAGCCGGACCACCTTCCCCGCAAGTGATCACCGCGGGGCTGAAGTGCCGGAAGCCGCCCAGTAATTGACCGGGGGTTGCTGGAACTGCCGTCGAGCTGTCGTCGAACTGCCGTTGAACTGCCGCTGATCACTGCCGCTGATCACTACGACTGATCACTACGGCTGATTACTGTGGTTGATTACTGTGGCTGATTACTGCGGCTGACACTGCCGCTGAACTGCCGGGATTCGCTCAGGTCTTACGCAGGTCCTCCATGGTCACGGCCGCACCCGGCAGGGCGGAGCGGGCGGGAGCCCGCAGACCGTCCAGGAACAGCTGCAGATGGCGGTGGACGAAGCGGTCGGCGCTGAGGCAGCCGGTGCCGGCCGGGGGCCGGCTGAGCTGGGCCACGGCGACCATCAGGTCACCGATGCCCACGTCGTCGCGGAGCTGACCGGCCTGCCGGGCACGCTCCATGACCTCGTCGACGAGGTGCTCGGCGCGCAGCCGGGCGGCCACGAGATCCGGGTGGTTCTCGTCGAACGCGCTGGCGACCATCGGGCACAGGGCGCCGACGCGTTCGTCGGCGGCGACGTGCACGAAGCGCTCCAGCGCGCTGAAGGCGTCGCCCGTCTGCGCGAGCGCCTGCCGGGCCGCCTCGGCCGTCCGGTCCATGACGGAGCAGACGACCTCGCGGACCAGCGCGTCGCGGTCGGGGAAGTTGCGGTACACCGTGGCGTTGCCGACGCCGGCCCGGCGGGCGATGTCGTCGAGCGGCACGTCGGGGCCGAGCTCTACGAACATCTCGCGGGCGGCGTTGACGATCCGCTCCCGGTTGCGCAGCGCGTCGGCGCGCGGCCGGACCGTCCTGCGCTGCGCGGAAGCTGCGGTCTGCACGGCGTACTCCTTGCGTGTCGGGCCTGTCGAGTCTGACGGGCCTGTCGAGTCTGACGGGTCTTGCGGGTCTTGCGGGTCTGTCGAGATCGTGAGGGGCGGATCCGCCGCGAGGCAGACGACGGAGGCATCCGAGGCGGAGGCGGAGGCGGAACCGATCCGGGGAAGCTCTCCCCGTTTCAGCCGGACACCCGACTAAACGGGGAAACGATCCCCGGTTATTTCCCGACCCCGAAGTCTTTTCATGTGATCTGAGTCACTCCGCAGCCCCTCACGCCCGCCACCTCCCCTACCTGGAAGTAACCCACGATCGGCCGCCCCGGCGAGCGCCCCCGTCACCACGGACGGAGGGTGATCACAAGGGTGCAGTCGGTGACCGGCGGCTGCCCGGAGCGAGAGGTTCCCGCATGCAGCCGCAGCCCGAGCGCACCCGGGAGGCCCGGCCGGGCCCGCCCCGGGAGCCGCTCCGCCGCCGCATACGCACGCGCCCGCGCCGCGCGGCCGCTCTCACGGCGGTCACCGCGCTGACGCTCGCGGTCAGCACCTCGGCCGGCACCGGACGCTTCGGCCCGGGCCCGGCACGGGCCGGAGCGGGGCCCGTCCCCCTGGCCCGCTCGGCCGCCCTCATCCCCTGCATGATCAGCGGCAGCACCGCCGTGCAGATGTCCGAGGGCGTGCCGACCTCCACCGGCTACGCGCGCTCCACCGGCACCGTCCGCGCCCTCAACCTCATGATCGACTTCTCGGACGCCCCCGGCCGGGGCGACGCGCGCGCCCGTCTCCGCGAGTTCTTCCCGAAGACCCAGCGGTGGTTCCGCACCGCCTCCTACGGCCGCCTCGACTACCGCCCCGAATCACCGGTCGGCCGCTGGCTGCGCATGCCCAAGCCGTTCAAGGAGTACGGGATAGAACGCGGCGCGCCCTTCGACCCCGGCTACCGGGACCTCGTCCAGGACATCGTGGCCGCCGCCGACCGGACCGTCGACTTCCGGGCGTACGACCTGCTGAACGTGCTGGTCACCCCCAACGCCGGGCCGTCCGCGCTCGACACGGTCCTGTCGGTGACGTTCGCCGGCAACACCGAGGCGCCGGTGGCCGACGGCGTCCTCGTCGCGAACGCCTCCTTCGTCTACTCCCGCCAGGACGACGGCTCCGGCTCCTACGCCGAGACCGGCTACCGCGTCCTGCCGCACGAGAACGGCCACGTCTTCGGCCTGCCCGACCTCTACACCCAGGAGGGCGGCGGCGCGGTCGGCCACTGGGACATCATGAGCGAGGACTGGGGCGCCAACAACGACCTGCTCGGCTGGCACAAGTGGAAGCTGGGCTGGCTGGACGCCACGCAGATCAACTGCGCGGCGACCCACGGCACACGGGAGTACACCCTCACCCCCCTCTCCCGGCCCGGCGGCCCCAAACTGGTCTTCGTCCCGCTCGACCACCGCAGCGGCTACGCCGTCGAACTGCGCACCCGCGGCGGCAACGACGAGACCGTGTGCCGCCCCGGCATCCTCATCTACCGGGTCGACGCGGACATCGACACCGGCATGGGCCCGGTGACGGTCTACGACTCCCGGCGCGACAGCGGCGGCTGCACCCGCAGCCCCAACGTCCACGCGGAACTCTCCGACGCCCCCTTCGCCCCCGGCCAGGCCTTCGAGGACCCGAAACGGGGGGTACGGATCGCGGTGACGGCGGCCGACCTCAAGGGCGATTACCGGGTCCGGGTGACCCGGCGGTAGCCCGCGGCGCGCCCCACCGGGCCGCACCACCACAGACCTGCACGACCGACACACCGACGCGGGGATCCCCACCGAGACGACCACGGCCTCCCCCATCCCGACCGGCCCGCACACGGCCTCCCCCACCACCCGCACCGCTCTGACCTGACCCCCACACCCCACCCAGGAGATCCGGTACGCTGACGCCTGTGGCCCACCCGGCCACCGCCTCGCCTTCGTAGCTCAGGGGATAGAGCACCGCTCTCCTAAAGCGGGTGTCGCAGGTTCGAATCCTGCCGGGGGCACAGACTAAAGGGCCAGCTCAGGAGGGGTTTCCTCCCAGGCTGGCCCTTCGTCTTGTTCGAGGTCGTGCCACACGCGTGCCACTAGAGTCCACGCGGAATCCACATTCCCTAGCTGGTGGCCTCTCCCCCGCCCTCGCGGATCATGGCTCCAAGGCGATCAGCGATGGCTCGGTCACGATCACTGGTCATGTGCTGATAGATCAGCGCGGCGCGCGAGCTGCTGTGGCCCATGCGGGTCATCAGCTCACGGGTGCTGGCACCGGCGGTCGAGGCCAGGGTGTTGCCGGTGTGGCGGAGATCGTGAAAGTGCAGCTCTGACGTGACACCTGCCGCCTTCCTGGCCGCCACCCAGTCGTCGCGGAAGTTGCTCCGCCGGAGCTGGCCGCCCTTCGGACCGACGAAGACGTGTCCGTCTCGGCCGAGTGCGGCGAACTGATCGAGGTGGCGCGTGACGTCGTCGAGCAGCTCGGCGGGGAAGGAGATGGCACGTACCCCGGCAGCAGATTTCGGCGACTTGTCGAAGAGCCGCCCGTCCTGCAACTCGGCCTGAGAACGGCGCACGCTGACGGTCAGGCCCGCCAAGTCGATGTCCCGGCGGCGGAGGGCAGCGAGTTCGCCGAAGCGCAGGGTGGTGAACGCGGCCAGGAGGACGAGCAGCCGGTAGCGCGGCGCGATGGAGTCGGCGACGGCGAAGACCTCGGCGACCGAGAGGACCGGCCGCTCGGGCACGTCGTATCGATCGGCGCCCTTGATACGGCACGGGTTGCGCCGGATCAGTTCGTCGTCCACTGCCGTGTTCATCAAGGCCCGCAGCAACTGGTACGCCTTGACCACCGTCGGCTCACCGACGCCGGCGGCGAGGAGCTTTCCCCGCCAGCTACGCACACGAGCCGTCGTCACGTCTGCCATGGTCCCGGCTCCGAAGGTGGGAAGGATGTGCAGCCGCATGACGGACTCAGACCGCTCACGGGTGCGGTCGGCGAGCTTCCGGTCCCGCAGCCATGCGGTGGCGTACTCCGCGAAGTTCACCGAACCGGCGTCCGGGTCCGACCACTGGCCGCGCGTGATGTCGGCCTCGATCTGGGCGAGGGCAACTTGGGCGTCGCTCTTGGTCGGATACGTCTTCTCGGCCGGACGAAGCTGCCCCGTCTCGGGGTCGCGGTAGCGGACCTGCCAGCGGCCGGACTTGAGCTGTCGGACCGACCCGAAGCTTCTGCGCTGGCCCTTCTTGTTGGCCATCAGGCGACCCTCCGCAGCGAGCCTCGCCGGTGGCCGATCGGCTGCACCGTGTTGGCGTCGATGAAGGCGCTCAGCTCACGCTCCGGGATGCGGACGTGGCGGCCGACCTTGACGAACGTGATGCGTCGCTCGGCGATCAGACGTCGCGGGAAGCGTTCCGTGGTGCCGAGGAGTTCGGCCACCTGCGCCACGGTGAGGTAGCGGTCAGCCACGGGTGGGTTCTCCTTCCGTTCCGGGGGCGGGTTCGAGGGAGGCGGCAAGCCAGGTTTCGGCGTCGGAGAGGCCGGTTCCGGCGAAGACCCAGTGCGCCAGGACGTACGTGGTGTCGGGCTCGCGCTCCGACTGTGCGGCGGCTGCTTGGGCTCGTCGCCATTCGGCGCGGGCGTCGCGGAGTGCGCCGAGGGTGGTGGAGTAGCGGCGGGACTTGGTGGAGAAGTGGCCGCGGAAGCCGAGCATGTGGGCCCAGGCGCGCAGGCGGAGGTGTTCGAGGTCCTTGCGGGCGCCGAGGGTCCAGGCGGTTCGGATGAGGCGGCGGGCGTGTTCGCTGATGTCGAGCTGGGCGAGTTCGGCGGCGAACTTCAGTGGACGGTCGAGAGCTCCGGTGGCCGTCTCCGCGCCCTTGGTGGCGTACTTGGCGATGTAGGCGGCGACGGCTCGTTCGGTCAGCTCCTGGCCGTCGGTGAAGTCGGCGGATCGGATGGTGCGGACGTCGAGTTGGCGGCCGAAGGTGAAGGTGTGGGCGCGGCCGTCGATGGTTGGACCGTCGACACGGACCTTGGACGCGGCAGCGCTGATGGCATCGGTCAGCAGCTCTGCGGTGGCCCAGGCCGGGGGCGGAGTCTCGCCGCCGCCGGGCCCGTCGAGGCGTATGACCGCGTGGAAGTGGACCGCGCCGCGCTTCTGATACTCGGCGACCTTGGCGAAGGACACGCGGGCGTGGTCGCGGAGACGGCGCTGTGACAGGCCCGCGCATTTTGCGACCTCTCGGCGCACGTAGGTGGAGAAACGCCGCCAGAGGGGACCGGCGTGAGCGTTCCAGAGGACGGCTGCTTCGTAGTCGTAGGTGTCTGGGTTGAGCGGAGTGCCGAGGGCTTCGTCCTCCTGGTCGTGGTGGGTGCCGCAGCGGCAGGGGCGGCCGTCGGTTCGGCGGTTGTGGACCGGGCCGAAGCCGGGGGCGGTGAAGGTGGCGAAGACGCGCGGGTGAGCGGCGACGTGTTCCGGGGTGCCCTTGCCGCCTCGCAGCCCGGCGCTGATCAGTTGGAAGGTGTCGCGGCGGTACACCTCGGCGCAGGCGGGGCAGCGGGTTGTGCGGCGGTTGTTGCAGCGGACCAGAAGTTGGCCGGCCGGGAGGTCGGTCGAGTCGAGGTGCTGGAGGATGCGGCCGATCTCGCCGGTTGCGGTGTCGACGTCGTACTCGGTGCGGTGGCCGTCGAGGCGGATGGGGTGGGTGCAGCCGCCGAGTCCGGAGAGCTGCCGGAGGATACCGGGCAGGGTGCCGCCTGCGGCGAGGTTGCTGAGTTCCGGGAGTGGGGGCGGGGTGGTGCGGGTGAAGATGGCGGTTCTCCTTCTGACGGGCACTTCGGGAGGGGTGGGCCGCCGGGGCGGCGAGTACGTGGCGGTGTCGCGCCGCCCCGGTGGCTAGGCCGCAGGTCAGCGGCGGTGATGGTCGCGGAGCAGGGAGCGCAGGACCACGGCGGCGACGGCGACCGAGATGGCCGTGACGGCGACGGCGGCCAGGAGCGCGGTGAGGACGACTCCGCCGACGAGCACGGCCGCGACGGTCTTCTGATCGATGGAGACCGACGGGAGCGAGCGCCGGACCGGGACGGGGGCCGGGTCGGTCGGAGCGTGGGTGTGCGCGGCCGGCGGGGTGGGGTTGTCCGGGTACTTGGGCAGGAACACGGCGGACTCCTCATCTACTCGTCTAGTCATGTGAGCCGTTTACGACGTCGACACCGGTACGCGTGCCGGACTCGATGGCGGGGGCGAGGAAGGTGCGCGAGAGCCAGAAGCCGAAGAGGGTGATCAGGACGACGATCCAGACGCGGACGCCGAGGAACTTGACCGCCGCCCAGGCGAAGAAGCCGAGGACGACGACGAGCGGCAGGCTGACGGTCACGGGGTAGGGGGTCCTTTCAGCGGACGGGGCAGCGGTGGGTGCGCGCGGCCAGCTCAGCGGCCGCGCGGCTGTTGTAGTCGGCGGAGAAGTTGCAGCGCGGGGCGGTGCAGGCGGCGGTGTGCTTCTCGCGGCCGCGGTGGTCGTAGGCCGTTCCGACCTGCACGGGACCGATGCGGGTGACGTTGCGGAAGCGGCGGTTGGCTGGCACAGCTGGTCCTTTCCTTTGTTCGCTTGCCTGGGGCGCGCAGTCGTGCGTAGATGAGCGGCATGTCACAAGGGGCGCGGCGGTTGGCCGCCTTCGGTTCGGCCGCGCTGGTACTTGGGCTCGCGTGTGTCGGGGGAAAGTGGTGGTTGGGCGAGTCCTGGGCCACCGCGATCACCATGTGCTGCCTTGAGGTACTGATCGTTTCGGCCGTTGTCGGAACGCGGCGAGTGCTGCGGAAGCGGTAAAGCCTTCCGACAGGGCCCGCATTCAGAGCTGTGCGGCGATGGCTTCGGCCATGGGCGCCGGGACGCCGAGACGGGCGCGCAAGGTGGTGACGTCCATGGGGGTGCCGGTTCGGGTGTGGTGCTCGGCGGCGACCTTGCGGGCGTGGTCGATAAGGGCGGCCGGGACCGGGACGGCCGGGCGGTCCGGCGGGGCCTCGATGGCGGGTGGTGCCGGGGCGGTCGGCTCGGAGGCCGTTTCGGGCTCGTCCTCCTGGTCCTCGATGGCCTCGACGTCGTCGGCCGTCTTGGGTGTGGTGTGGGCGAGGAGGGTTCCGCCGAGGAAGGCGACGGCGGGCCAGCCCGCGACGAGGATGCGCAGCCAGGCCGGGACGTCGCCGAGGTCGAGGAGGCCGGCCGTGGCGACGTTCGCGCCGAGCGACGCGGCGAGGGCGATGACGAACCAGCACCAGGCCGCCCCCTTCGTCGAGCCGGAACGCAGTCGACGCCATGCGGCGACGAGCAGCAGGTCGACCGAGATGGGGTAGGCCCAGGCTTTCCAGCCGTCCTGTCCCGCCGCCACGGCGACGTCATGGATGTGCGCGAAGGACAGCGCGGCGGCGATGAGCGCCTGGACGAGTACAGCGTCGATGCGGGCCAGTTGGGCGCGCATGAGGACGTCTCCTTCCTGGTTCAGGCATGGGAGAGGTAGGGACGTGGCGCGAGGCGGTCACGCCGACCGGAGCGTGGTGAGGCTCAGTCGGTGAGGGGGCGCGGCTGGACGGCGGGCCCCGGCCGCTCGACGGAGGGCAGAGGAACGGGCGCGCATGGCCGGAACGGCTTCAGCGCGGGGAGATTCGGCACCAGATGGGCCGTCTCCCGGCAGACGTCGGCGGCGTCGCCGAGGGAGAGATACGGGGTGCGGATGCGGGACCAGCCGCCGGACGTGTCGCCCGCGACGGCGAGGCCGGGACGTTCGGCGGGGATGGCGCACGCGGCGAGGACCGCTTCCTGCGCAATGTCGCCGAGGGCCATCTTCGCGGAGGCCTCATCGTTCACGCGGTGGCAGACCCGGCCGGTGAGCTGGGCCCGCAGCATGGTCGCGCCCTTGCCGAGTTCGGCACCGAAGCGCTGTCCGCAGACTTCGAGGTAGATGCCGGCCGCGCGGCCGAGCTGGGCGAGGCGGATGAGCTGGGTGACCATCTCATCCCGGCGTTCCTCGTCCTTACGGGTGGCGGTCAGGAACAGTTCGGCCACCTCGTCGACGAACAGCACGACGGGCACGGGCCGTTCACTGTCGGGCAGGCCCCAGATGTCGGAGGTGATCTCCTCATCTGGAGTGCTGAGGGCGATGCCCTGCCGGGCTTTGATCAGGTCGTACCGGTCCTCCATTTCCTTGACCAGGACGGGCAGCAGCTCTGCGGCTTCGTCCGGATCTGTGGCCAGAGCCGAGAGCCGCGAGGCGAACGGGGCCAGCTCGACCCCGCGCTTGCAGTCGACGCCGACGAGGGCGACGTCCTGCGGTGCAAGGCCCGAGACGAGATGGCGCAGGTACATGGACTTGCCCGACAGCGTTGCGCCGAGCGTGAGTTGGTGGGGAACGGCCCGATAGTCGCGGACGAAGGGCATGGCGTCCTCGCGGAGCGCGACCGACACCTTGAGGAACCCACGCTCGGTCTTGCGCGGCATCCGCACCTTCCGCAGGACGTCGAACCCGACGAGCCGCAGTTCGACGACGCCGGGCTTGAGAGTGGAGACGTACACGGCGTGGACGCCCCAGGCGTGCCGCAGACGTTCGGCCGAGGCGGCGACGTCGGCGGGTTCCTGCCCAGGAGCGAGGCGGAGGCGAAGCCGTAAGCCGGTCGAGGTGGGCCTGATGATGCCCCGGCGAGGCGGGACCGGCCGCACCTCCCGTCGAGTAGTGGCCTTGACGGCGAGGACGCGCAGCCGGGACGGCGCGATGGTCAGGCCGCAGGCTTCCATGACCGAGGCGTACGAGCTGAGCAGCCGGACGGTGGATATCGGCCCGCCGACGGCGGACCAGTAGAGGCCGGGGTGGTTGGCCCGGGTGTAGGCGGCCCCACCGCCGAGCGCGGCGATGGGACCACCCACCTCCAGAAGCGTCGCGAGGTCGGTCATCAGGCCGAGGCCCCCATGGCGGCCGGGAAGGCGGCCGGGGTGACGGCGGCGGCCCGGAAGGCGATGCCGTGACGCTGCTGGCCGTTGAACACGGACTCCCAGGGCCGGGCGACCAGCCCCGGCAGTGAGACCGGCGCGCCGAGGTTCAGCCCCTCGGAGACGCCGCCTTCCGGGACGGTGACCTTGATGAGCGAGGACTCACCGTCCTCGATGTAGACGACGCCGATGGTCATCAGCGCCTCGCCACTGACGGCGTCCTTGGCGATCTCGCCGGTCTGCCGGTCACGGACCTTCGGCTCGGGAGCCTCGGTGAGGAGGATCGTCGCGGCCGAGGTCTCAACACGGATGGTGCGCAAGGAACTTTCTCCTATCTACTCGTCTATACAAGATGTGACCTGCGAACCCGATCTCCTGGGGTCACGGTGATCACCTTGCCACACAACTTGCCCACTCGTCTATACGAGTATGCCTGTGGGTGTGTACGAGTCCGTGGAAGCGCCCTGCGCACCGACCGTCCTTCGAGGTCACCCGAAGGAACCGTCCTCACGGATGCGGAAGAGCTCGCAACCGTCGTGCTCGAAACGGACCCGTCCGTCGAACGCCGAGCCAGGATGGGTGCAAGCTCCCCAATCCCGCCCCAACTCGCCCGTCAACGCGATCCAGGACCGACAGCCGCCGCACTGCTCGTCGAACCACTCATCCCGGTAGTCAGGTTGGCCAGTCCGCCTGTTCGTCAATCGCAACCAGCGCTCGTGACAGTCATCGTTGTGTCCACGGTCGTCGGCCGTCCGCTCTCTTTGAGGCACCAGTCGCTCCGTGCTCACGTCGCCGGAAGCTGATACGACAGCACGTAGGCGTCAGCCGCCATCACCGTGTCACAGACCTCGACGGCCCGCCCCTCGGCGTCGTACGCGGTCCGGATCAGGTGGATCACGGGGACGCCGGCGGCCAGCCGGAGTGTCTTGACCTCTGCGGGCGAGGGCATCCGGGCGCGGATCTCTTCCTCGAAGTGGTCGAGGCGGTGGCCCAGCTCTTCGAGGCGGGCGTAGATGCCGCCGGGACCGGGGTTGGGCTCGGCGATCGGAGTCCCCCGCGCAATGTCGAGAGGCAGGTAGGAGGTGGCGAACTCGACCGGCCGCCCGTCGAGCAGATACCGGCGGCGACGAGCCAGGACCCGCCGCACGGACCCGAGCCGGGTGGAGACGTCCTGGCTGGCCCTTTCTTCCTTGACCTCCAGGCTGTCGACCTGGGGGTGACTGCCGGCTGCGTCCGCCTCGACGATGAACGCGGACTTGCCCTGCTCCCGGTGCCGCCGGGCGAACCGGTCGGAGGCGAGCCGTCGCACGGGCGGCCGGGGCCGCACGAAGACACCCTTGCCGTGCTCGGCGTGGACCAGGCCCTCGCCCTGGAGGACGGAGAAGGAGTTGCGAACGGTCATCCGGGATACCCCGTAATGATCGACAAGCTCAGCCTCCGAGGGCAGTTTTTCGCCCTCTCTGAACCGTCCCCGGTCGATGGCTTCGCGCAGTTGATCGGCGATCTGACGGAAGACCGCACGATCGCTCGTCGGGTCCAGGTCGCCGAGGAGGCCGCCAGGAAGAGGGGGCACGTGTGTACTCCTTTAGGTATCTAGACGAGTGGGCGAGTCTTGTTGCTACGGTGGAGAGCCTAGCCATCCGAGAGGGCTGAGGAACGTGAGCACTGAACGCCCGCACTCCGTGAGCGTCGCCGGGGTCGTCGTCGACGACCAGGGCCGGGCCCTCTTGATCCAGCGCCGCGACAACGGTCACTGGGAACCCCCGGGTGGCGTCCTCGAACGCGAGGAAACCATCCCCGAGGCACTGCAACGCGAAGTCCTCGAAGAGACCGGCATCAAGATCGCGCTTCCCGCGACCCTCACCGGCGTCTACAAGAACATGACGGGCCTCATCGTCTCGCTGGTCTTCCGCTGCGAGGCCGCCGACGGCACACCTATGACCGGCGACGAGACCCGCGCCCTGCGCTGGGCGACTCGTGAAGAAGTCTCCGAGCTTGCCGACGAGGCATACGCGATCCGCGTCCTTGACGCACTCGACGCGATGTCCCCGCCGGCCATACGCGCCCACGACGGCGTGAAACTCGTCTAGCCCGAACCCGCTGCACATGGCGGCCTACCAGCACGAAGGAACTTGTATGCACGAGTATACGAGTACAGCCCGGGTGTGGGGGCTTTCTTGCCCAGGTTTCCCGGAAGAGGTCAGCAGAGCCCGCCGCTGGACCCGCGACATCCTGCGCGGCTCGCCCCTGGCCGAGGACGCCGAACTGATCGTCAGCGAGCTCAGCGCGAACGCGATCCTCCACACCGCCAGCGGCCACGCATCCGGCAGCTTCCACCTGGCCCTGGCCGTCTCACCCCAAGTCGTAGCCCTGTCCGTAACGGACGACGGAAACGCCGGCACCGCCCCGAAGATCGAGCACCAGGACCAGGACGCCGAACACGGCCGAGGCCTGGCCATGGTCAACGCGATCGCCCACCGCATCGTCGTCCGCAACACCGACGGAGGCCGCACGGTCACCGCGGAACTCTTCACCACCCCAGGCAGGGGAGGGCACCGGTGCTGACGGACAAGCCGCAGTGGGGCTACTGGTGCGAGTGCTGGACCGAAGACCTCACCGAGGACCAGCCGACCCTAAGGGCTTCATTCGACGCCTACTCGGCACCGCAGGCCGACCGATGGGTAGCAGTGGCCCTGCGCACCATCTCACCTGCGCTCGATCCCGACGCCTCCGAAGAAGCGTGGGAATGGCTCTACGACGGCCGCATCGAAACCCGACGAGCACTCCTACGCTCCGAGCCCTGCACCGTGACCATCACCCAGGCCAGCACACGCATCACCTGGACCATCCGACCGGCCCTCTTCCTACCGCTCGCACACCGCCAGGCCGCCAACCTCCCCAGCTGCGCATACGACTTCAAGCCCCGCCCCACCGACTGAGTTACAACTTTCTTTACGGGTTCAAGGCGGCTCGCTCCGCTCCCCGCGCGCGGCCCGACCCCCGGCCGGGCCTGCGCTCCTGTCTCCGCCCCGCTCCAGCCCGGCCGGCGCCCGTGCCGCGCTCAAAGCAGGCAGCCGCCTGATGCCAGAGAAGGGGTACGTCGCGGCTGGGGCGGTCGGCTCCACGGCTTTACGGAGCCACTTTGGCGCGAGCCTCGAAGATCATGGCCCCAACGTCGTGCTTTACCGGGCAGGTCCACGAACTGCCCGACGCGCCGGAAGCTTACGGGGCCATGATCACTCGCGCCAAAGCAGCGCCACCCCAAAGCCGCTCCGCCGACCTAGCAGGAATGCCCCAGGCCGGACCATACTGAGAGCTGGGAAATAGTTTCCCGGTGCGACTAGGAGTCGACACTTCATCGACTCGCCTATCAGAGATCTCCACTAGCGTCAGATCAGTTCAGGCAGGTTGATCTTGCTCTTGGATACTCGGGTATCTGTGTAGTCTCGATACTCGTCACCTCCGATGAAGCGGGCTTCAGCAATCGCCTCGCGCAGTTCCCTACGGTCTCTATCAGGTAGGCCGGCGACCATATGGCGGAGAATTTTGACTGCCGTTTCGCGCCCTCGGATACTGATCCTTTGACCATTGAAATCGTAAAGGATGCCCCACCAAGGATTGGCTACGCTGTCTAGTTGGAATCCATTTCGGCGGTCAAGCTCGGACAGCTTTGCAAAGATTTCTTCCAGCGACATCCCATCGGCACGCAGCAGGCCAACTGCCTGGGCCAGCGCTTGCTGCCCGACAGGGCGGAGCAACATATGCCCGAACCCTTTCCCTTCCTTGGCGTCTTCATGGGCAAAGCGTCGATGGAGAGCCGCTGGCTCTCCTGAAGCGATGGCGTGAAAGGTAGGAAGGTGAACGATGTGGTCCCAAAGAGCGGTGAATTCTTCAATTCCGCTATTCAGCTCAGATTCTTGTGGTCGACGGGGCAGCTCAAATCGCTTCGGCGCCCAAGCAGTGTACCGATTGTCGGCGATGAGGTAACTACGCGCCATCTCGGTCAGCGTTTGCAGGGTAGTAATATGGGCCGAGCGCTTCGAGATTGTGCTATTTTTAAAGTTCACGGCATTTTTAACATCCTTGAAGAATGAGTGTCTCACTGCCACTCGTCGCGCAACGATAGCGAATCCATTATCCTCGTCCAGCTGAGAAATCTCTCCTGGAGTGAGAGGAGCTGCCTGTTTGTTGACGTGGGTAAATGTGGTGCGAACGCGTAGTTGGGCTTCCTCACGAGACTCTCCCTCAATGACCGCAGGGATGATCTCGATACCCATGCGTTCACTGCCGAGCTTCTGCACCTTAGCCTCGTCGAGATCGAATTCAGCAATGAGGTCATCCAGAAGCAACATCTCGTCGCGCTTGACTTGACCTTCCTTCTCTCGGACGTCCAAGCGACCTGTGCTGATTAGATTAAGGGCAGCACTAATGCCAATTACGCGGTGTTGGCCATCGAGCGCGTACAGTCGAGTCTCGGAGCTCAAGTCAATCAATCCAACACGGCCACGTCCGTCGAGGGGGTGGAAGATGGTAGACGTTTCCTTTGCGCGCCCATCATCATCCCACATTTCGCTGTTTGGATCATCTACCCATGGCTCACTCAGAACGGCCAGAATGGGAGGGAATTTGTGATGTTCTCGTTCAATTAGGTACTTGGCGAGAACTGCTTCCCGGGACCAGTCAATTGGCCGTTGGCGAATAATCTCGATACTTTCCTCATCGATCCGAACCTTGCCGGTAGCTGGGTCCATCTTCTTCTTCAGTAGCGGCATAGTATGGGCAAGGTTGACCTGGCGGCGGATCCACTCGAGAGAGACAGAAGCGATGTAGGACGGCGTCTCGCCCATCTGAGCGGCCTCAACGAATAGCGTGTCTTGCCGAGCGAGAGCATCGTCAAGGAAGTCAGCCATCATTTCAGCCTGTCGCTTGCTGGCCGCCGCGACTCGTTCCATCTCTGTTACGCGATCGAGGGCAGCTTTTGCATCCATGGGTAACTCCTACAGAAGTGATGTTCAAGTCGACAGAATGTGCTGCGGGTAGCGCTGGCGATTGAAGCGCGGTTGCAGATGGCTAATCAGGTCACGTTCCACTGTGTCAAGCATGGCCAACTCGACCTCGGCGTAGTACAGCTGCCGGTCACCGGGGCGGTGCAACCAGTCGCGCAGCAGACGATTGCTTTCCAGGTGCGGCTGATGCCGAGAGAGCCGCGCGGACAGCGACTGCCCCTGGCCCACGTACACCCAGTCCTGCGCAACGGCCAAGCCATGCAACTTGCCCAGCTCGGCGTACACGTACACGCCAGGACGGTCCGGTGCGATCGTGTGGGCGAGCGCGATGGAGCCAGTGCCGTGCCAGGCAAGTTCGTTGAAACTACCCCCCAGTGACATGCCATCAGCCTGTCACTGATAGACAGTCAGCGTCAAGTCTTTAGAGACTTGGGGCTCTAGAGCTTGTACAAGTGACCTGTCTAACTAGCACCCGACCCGATCACTAGGAGCACATCAGCCCAAGGCGGAGCACCCGCCCGAGCTTCTTGACGATGCGGTCAGCGGCCAAGCCCGGGAAGGCTGTACGCCTGCGCAAGGCCACAGGCCGGTCAGGCATGAGGGGGACGTTCTCTCTCAAACCCTGCGTCGCACGAGTCAAGCAGGCACTGTGACCGCCAACACAGTGGTCCGGGCGGCTCCCTCGGGGAGGAGCCTGGGCCAGTACGCCTCCAACGGATCTCAGCCGGCTGGGGAGCAAGCGTACGTCGCGCTGCTCAGTACGATCCGCATCTGGGTTCCGGCCTCCAGCACGGGTACTTCGCGCCTCCGGCCGAACCTCGCCCGAAAATGCGGGCAGACTGCGGACTACTCACAACAGCCTCTGCGATCATGTGGGTTCAGGTTCCGCGCGGGGAGGACATCATGACATCGACACGGGGACTGTTCGATGGATTCGAGGCGCAACGCACGCCCATCGAGAGCGACTACCGCGCTGTCCTGCGGAACGGGCTGGTGGTCCTTGACACTAATGTCCTATTGGACCTGTACCGCATGAGCGCGCCCGTGCGCGAGGACATGCTCACCGTCCTTAAAACTATCGCGCCGCGTTTATGGATCCCCCACCAGGTCCAGGTCGAGTTCTGGAACGTCCGTCAGAGCAATGACCTGATCGAGCATCACGACAAGAAGGCGAGCTCAGCCAGAGACACGCTGCGGTCGGCCATCGCAAAATCACGCAACGCCCTGGACGATTGGATCAACAATATCCACCTCGGCAATAACCCCGACTTTGCGAAACCGATGCACGAAAAACTTGACTGCGCCGAGAAGCTCCTCGAAGACGTCGTGCAAATGCTTGAAGCCCAGGCCGCTAAGGATCGAGTTCCCGATATCCGCGACACGAACAAGGACCCCGTAATTCAGGCGCTCGATCAACTACTCAAAGGCCGCGTCGGAGCTCCTTATGATCCCCAGCGACATCTAGAGGAAGTCCACCGCGCCAAGGAGCGGGCCGATAAACGCATACCTCCTGGATACATGGATTTCGACAAGAAAGATGCAGACGAGCAGGCGGCCGGCGACTACCTGGTGTGGAGGCAACTCCTAGACGAAGCGCAGATCCGCCAAACCGAGGTCCTTTTCGTCACACGAGACATCAAGGAAGATTGGTGGCGCAATCACAAATATAAGGCCGCCCGACTCCCTCGCGTCGAACTTGTGGACGAGCTCCGCGACCTCACAGGCCATCGGCTTTTCATGGTCGAACCCAGCGTGCTCATGCAACACGTCAGTAAGGAATTCTCTCTAGAGAAGACTGTGGACAGTACCTCAGTCTCTGCCTTGCGGCACTTTGAAGCCGAGGAGAGCTATGTCGATAATCGACCCGAGGAGAAGACCCGCTATCGACTGGCCCAGGTCCCCGGTGGGCGAACAGCCGACTATGTGGAGACCATCTGGATCATGGCTCAGATGATCGAGGAGAATCCAAGGCTTGCTATCTGCCTGCAGAAATTTATGGAAACGTTCCCCAGTGTCACTCTCCTTCCCGAGGCCCGGAGACGGCTGATGAGCCTAGTCTCGCTCGGCATCGCCGACGTCAAGGATGACCAGATAGCGCTAACAGATGCCGGCCGGAGATTTGTCGAGAATCGTGACGGGGACCTTCTACGCAGACTACTCATGGAACGTATCGAAGGGGCCAGCGAGGCCCGTCAGATGCTGCGAGAAGGAGGCCAGGTCTCTGATCTTAAGTACCGTCTCAGTAGTCATCCGGAGCTTGAGCTCAGCACCACGCAGAGCGAGTTGCTGCTGCGTTGGATGAGTAAGCTCAATCTGCTGTCGGCATAGGGGCCCTTTGCCCCCTCAGCCGAGAGTCGGGGCGACGAGGCCGTGCCAGGTCGTATTGAGAACCACGGGAAATGGTGGGATACCGACAGTCGGCTCGTCAGGTCACACACCTGCTTCGCTCAGGTCATCGAAGCAACTGCCGCCAAAGAACCTCAGCTTCCCAAGCTGAGGGCTCAGGCACAGTCGTCGTGTGCCGGCCGGAGGGCCTCAGCCGCGTTGCCAGTGTCGTCGACCGGAGCACGCCACGAACCGCGCAATGAGGGCCTACACGCAGCTCACAGGCTTTCTGGTGATGCAGGTCCAAGAGGTCGGGGGCTTCGACATGGCCATCAATGTGGTCTGAACCGGCTAGTCAGTCAGTACCCGAGAAGATGACCGACACCGGCAGGTAGCAGTGGCCGGTCTGGCTGGCGTGCTGGCGTTTGCGAGCGATCAGGTCGTCAAGGCGGATGCGCTGCTCCAGGACCGCCATGAAGTCACTGCCGTCCATCGTGATAAAGGGTGTGCTGTAGCTGTAGACGGCCAGGGCATCTGAGGTGAAGCCGCTCATGCTGATGTACAGGCCCAGCGTGTTCTTGCCCTTGCGCTCGATGTTGTTCTTGAACACGTCCAGCTCCCGGCGGCCAATGGCCTCCTTCCACCACTTGGCCTCAAGGACGTAGTGGTCAGTGGCGTAAGTGAACGCGCCGTCGATCTGCTCATGGTCAAGGCTGTACGACGCCCGGGGCTCGAGGTCGTACAGCCCAAACAGCTTGTTGATGAAGTCCTCAAAGTCGGTGCCGCGCCGGTGTGGGTCACTGGACGTATGCATCTCAAAGAAGCGAAGCTTCAGGGCCTCATGGTCGGCGTTGAAGAGCCGGGCCTGCTCAGCTCGCCTGGCGCTGTCGGCAATGGTGGCTGCGTGGTCTTCGTGCTCCTGGATGACGGACCGCTGGTGCTCGGTCCACTCGCGCAGCTCGGCCACGGCGGCTTCGGCACGGGCCACCATTCCGTCCCGGTCTACTTGCTGCTCCAGGTTCGAAAACCGCTTCATCTCCGCGATGTCAAGCATGAGCTTGATGGTCAGGTCCCGGTACCGGGCTTCATTGGCCCGGAGGAGATCGACCAGGTGGCCAGAGGTCTCCCGCTTGGTGGTGTTGAAGTCCAGTAGCGCCAGAAGCTCGCTGTGGTCTTGCAGCATCCCCCGGAGATACCGCTCAAAGGGTGGCTTGTTCCAGAAGATCACCGTGAGTGCGTCGGCCAGCGCGATGTAAGCGCGCGGGTTGATCTTGTTGCTGCTGGCGCTCTGTGGCATAGCCCCCCCTCTTCCTCAAGCCCCGTCCAGGCGCACCGCCATCTCAACACGGTAGCGCGGGAACAGCCGTTGATGCGCCCTTCACCTCGCCGGATGATGCGGCTTGCTCCTCGGTCGCGTAGGGCAGCGTGGCCGAGGCCGGTGGGGGTGCAGCGAGACCTACGCGCGTCTGGTCGGTCGACGCACCCGCCGTCGTGGCTGGCTGTCGTCGGCTGAGGTTCGTGTGTCGGCGTCGGTTGAACTTGGACCCACTTTGGGCGGTTGAATTCTGACCCGGTTGGTGGTGGTTCAGTCGTTGTCGGTTGTGTCGGTGGGGACG